>CAYWOK010000062.1:0-8171 GCA_964459895.1 uncultured Candidatus Izemoplasmatales bacterium | reverse complement strand
GAATACGTTTATGCATCTAGTTGAAAATATCAATCATTTACACTATCGAAACACTGTGTATAGAATTGATTTTAAAATAACCAACCAAGATGGAAACACCTTTTCTCAGGTGGGTGAACTACCTGATATGAGTAATTATTTACAACGATATGATCGAATTGAAAAGATTCTTTCAGTAAATGACTTACAAGAGTCTAAGGTATTAAATGCAACAACTTATCTAATTGACGCCAATCAATTAATGCAAAAAGCTAGTGAAGTTCTAAAAACAAATCCCTTATATTTTGTTGATGAAATAAAAAAGTAGTGTTATTTATAAAGTGAACCCCCTTTAGTGGACACAATAAAAAAAGAGACAATAGAAAGAAAGATGATACTGTCTGATTGCTTTAATTGAAATGGATTAAGTTTCATTAAATCATTCTGTATTATAATATGCTAATAAACAAATTCCATACTGACAACATAGCAAACTTGGTTGTGACAACCTCAAAAGTGGCACAAACTTGGTTATGACAACACAATATCAAAACAGACGAGAAATCGTCTTTTTGTTTTTCTCTATGTTCAAATCCAACTTGTTATGATATGATTTGTATGTATAAAAGTTCATTTTTTAGTTTGTTTTTGGAGGAATGCCGATGAAATCAAAACACATTCTATTTCGTATATTGATTGTCGTCTTTTTGTCAATGACTTTAATGGGATGTCCGCCAATAACACAACCAACAATTACCGATGAAGCGGGATTCATATACATGCAACCGTATTTAGCGGAATATTATACCGTTTTTCTTGACAACTTTGTTGATCAAGAAACAATCACCGTTCCTTCTGAATTCAATGGACTTCCAATCACTGAGGTTGGGCAGATAAATGTTTCTTCAGAGAATCAAGTAAAGCATATAATTCTTCCCGATACAATCGTGAGTATCAGTTCGTATGCATTCTTTGGGTTTTCCAATTTAGAGTCAATAGACTTACCTGACAGTGTTGAACGAATTGGATCTGGAGCGTTTCAAAATTGTAGTAGTCTGATTGAAATAACCATACCTGAGGGAGTGTCAACCCTATCTCACAACATCTTTGTCGGATGCATCTCTTTGGAAAAAGTCTCTCTGCCTGCAAGTCTGTCCACCATTGAAGAGGTTTCATTTGTTCAGTGCTTTGCGTTGACAGAAGTAGATATTGCGCCTGGAAATGTTTCATTTCTATTTGAAGATAATATGATATTCAATCACGATAAATCTACTTTAGTCGTATATCTTCCATCAAACAAACTTGAAGAATTTTCCATTCCTTCAGGGGTGATTGCTATTGCTGATTGCGCCTTCATGTATGATGAATATTTGAAAAGTGTCATCATTTCCGAAGGAGTTGAAACCATTGGCAGTAACGCTTTCGGAATGATGCTTCAACTCAATACAGTTGTTATTTCAGGGAGCGTGAAGAGTATCGGTAATTCTGCATTCCAAAACTCGACTGAATTAAAATACGTCACTTTGAACGAAGGATTGCAGGTTATTGGTACAAATGCTTTCTATATGTGTGAAAGTCTTGAAACCATCCAGATTCCTGCAAGTGTTGAGATTATCAATGACAATGCATTTGGGTATTGCTCATCATTACAAAGATTGACAGTTGATTCGATGTCAGGGCATTTTGAGTCGATTGAAGGAGTATTATATACAAAAGATCTCCAAGTACTCCTTATTTATCCGGCAGGTATCGAATCAGATACATTCGTTATTCCGTCCTGCGTTCGACTTGTATTGGAGAGTTCTTTCGAATCAAATATGTATTTGCGGACTTTGATTATTTCAAGCGGAGTGACTACCATCGAGATGAACGCTTTCGCGTATTGCTTTCTTTTGCATGAAGTATATATTCCTTTGAGCGTAACTGAAATCGAGGGAAATGCGTTTTATGGATATTCAGGAGTGACATTTTACTGCGAAGCAAACTCCAAACCGGAAGGTTGGAGCCAACGATGGTTGATGAGTGAACAAACAGTCATATGGGGTTGGGAAGGCTAGAAATAGTGTCTATGCAAAGAAAACATAGCAAACCCGGTTGTGACGATCTTTAAAGTGGCTCAAACTTGGTTATGAAAACACAATGACATAATATCAAGTATATTTCTTTGTAAAGATTAACTTTTTTCTTTTGATATTTTGATTTTTATTCTATTATGGTATTATTTATAATATAAGAATTCATTTTTGCTAGAAGTCTCTTGAATTCTTTTCCAAGCAGCATATTATTATAACGAAGGAAGGGAATAAATATGAGAAAAGCACTTCTATTTTGCTTATTGTTTTTTGTGACATTGGTCTTGATAGGATGCAACGGCACTTCCGAATATCGAAAGAGCATCAGGTATTTTGAGAGTCTGGACCGATATCTAGTCAAAATTACCAACGCCCCAGACATATATGTTGATAATATAAATAAAATCATATCCATTGAGTATTCGAACATCAATTCAACTCGAAGAATTTTGCATGCTGAAGGCAACCATTTATATGGATTCATAAAGAGTGGAACCGTATGGAACAGATACACCATCAGCGACAAATTTGTAAATGTATCAGGGGGATCCTACTTATCGGAGATGACCGAAATCTGCAAAGGAAATTGGACAGAGGCGAACATATCTCTTCAAAAATGCAAAGAGCAGGTGCTCGTTTCTGAACTTCCGAGCGAATTGAAATCAATCATTGAAGAAATTTTGCCCGAAGATGAGAACAAGGCAAGTGTTGATATTGAATTGTATTACAATAGTGCAGACGGATATATCTCCTACGTTCGATATGGATACCAAAGAGTGCTGAATGAATACAGATTAGATCATCCCAATAAAATCTTCAGTACAGAGATAGAATTCACGTATAGTTTTAGCATTAGTTTCAGTTTACAATTGCCAGAAGTATATACTGAGAAAGATGAAACATTAACATTAGAAGAATTTATGGAAAACTACTAGAAAATCTTCTTGATGCGTACTTTGGACCTGTATTGAAACTCATTTGTATTTTTATGAATACGAACAAAATATTTTGATGATAAAAATTGAATTGTATGCTGCGACGCTATCTACAGTATCCCAAGCATCAAAAGAATAACTAGGACTTTCTATTCTAACTAGCATCTGTTATAAAAAAAATAAATTACAAGGATTATTGAAAATATTATCCGGGTCTTCATCATGTTTATGCGTTTTCTGTCGAAAAAATCAGGAACGCATTTTATTTGTTGCCCGAAGCTGATGTTTTTTCAATGATTATAATGACATTCATCGCATATAGAATCAAAGTAAAAAAATATTATTATTTTATTGACAATAATGTGCGCCATACAGTATAATATTCTTGAGGTGATTAATATGGCTGATGATTTATTGTTACAAAGCTTGGGAAATGAATTAAAAAGAGGTACTCAGATACTGGCTGTGTTGAGCCAACTTGACAATACTGAATACGGATATTCGCTTTTACAAAGGCTCGAAGATAAAAATATCTCGATTGAAGCCGGAACACTATATCCACTACTTCGCAGACTTGAAGCGCAAGGTTTATTGGAAAGTGAATGGGATACTTCCGAAAACAGACCGCGAAAATATTATGTTTTGAGTGCATTTGGCAAAGAAACTTTTTACAGGTTGAAAATTGCTTGGAACAAAATAGTTGAAGAAATGAATACTTTATTAGGGGAGGATAAATAAATGAATGTGTTGATTGAACGTTATATTTACGATGTAACAAGAAGGCTGCCTGAAAGTTCAAGGGCAGATGTAAAAAAAGAATTGCAAGCAAATATCAGTGACATGCTTCCGGAAAAGCCATCTCAAGAAGAAGTGAAAAAAGTTTTGACTTCGCTTGGCGAGCCCAGAATCATGGCTAATGGATATAGATCAAAACAGAGATACTTGATTTCTCCTGAGTGGATGGATGATTATCTACGGGTTCTCAAAATTGTACTGATTGTTTTTGGGGCTATATCACTTGTTTTTGGTATGATTGATGCAATTTTGAATTTGGAAGCAGTAACCGTGATTGGTATTTTAGGAGAAGTACTCGGGAAAACTGTCTCCGAAGTGATCCAAAGCCTATTAAGAGGATTTGCCTTGGTCACATTGATATTTGTCGGTATTGACGCCTATCATCTTAGCGAAAAGAAATCAACTTGGAATCTTGAGAAGCTACCTGTTATTCCAAAAGAAGAACAATCAAAAATATCTCGCACCGGGAGTTTTGTCGGTTTGGTCGTATCTTCGGTGTTTGGAGTCATATTCATCTATTTTCTTTTCAAACATGCACAATATCTCGGCTGGTATGAAAACTTAACACAATGGACAATGATTATCCCTTTGTTCAATGATGCTCCTATCCAGACTTTCATTCCGATTTTTATTGTGTCATTGGCACTTTCTGTGATTGTTCAAATTTTAAAAATCAGATACGGATACTGGAATCTTCAAGTTGGGATAGCATATACGTTATCACAGATAGTTTCTGTAGGGACATTTATTATCTTTATCAATTATCCAAATTTGATTAACCCTGCTATCTTTACCGAAGCAGCTACCTATTTTGGTGGAACTGCAGCTGAAATATCTAATGTGTTTGATCAGGCAACAACTGGTTTTGGCGCTTTTATCGGCATCGTTGTCGCAATTGATATCACTGTGCTGTGGGCTAAAAAAATGAAAATTCAATTCAAGATATTCAAGTAACTTCAACGTGATTTTGAATATCATTTCCAAGTCTCAAAAATGCAACTTGTTTGGGAAAAGTCAGGATTAGGGGTATAATATGTCTGAGGTGAATAAAATGCAAACAAAAACATTTGAACTTGCAAAAGATGTTTTCTGGGTCGGTGTAAATGACTATGATTTACGCGTGTTCGACATTGTCATGGAAACCGAGTTTGGAACATCTTATAATGCATATTACATAAAAGGCAGCGAGAAATCTGTCTTGATAGATACTACAAAAGCCAACTTTGGCGATGATTATCTTGCCAAGATTGAAGCTTTGACCGATATAAGCAAAATCGATTATCTAGTACTTAACCATACTGAACCTGATCATTCCGGATCTGTCATCAGGATCTTGGAGAAAAATCCGCAGATTACGATAATTGCTTCCGCACCGGGATTATCAAATCTAAAAGAAATTCTCAATCGTCCCTTCAATTCGATCAGGGCCAAAGATGATTTAGTTATCTCGCTCGGAGATAAAAACTTAAAATTCTATATTTTGCCAAACTTACATTGGCCAGACACCATGTTCACGTATTTGGAAGCAGAAAAGATCTTATTCACTTGTGATTTTTTTGGCGCACATTATGCATATGAAGGCGTGCTTTCAACAAACGTGGAAAACAGGGATGATTACCTAAAATCACTAAAATATTATTTTGATTCAATCATGTCTCCTTTCAAAACAGATGTACTGAAAGCATTGGCTAAAATTGGACCTCTTGATTTAAAATTAGTTGCGACTAGCCATGGCCCGATTTTAGATAAAGGCATGATCAATGAAGCAAAAAAAATGTATCTCAACTGGGCTCAACCAGTTAAGACACATGAGAAACCGTTAATTGTTATCCCATACGCCAGCGCATATGGATATACGACAAAAATAATGGAAGAAATCGTAAAAGCCATCAAAAAGGAATTTGACGGATTGGTTGATATCGAAACATATGACATCGTACATGCAAAAACTGAGGACGTAGTATCAAGAATCGAAGCGTCTGATGCATTTCTTATCGGCACATCGACAATTTTAAAAGATACGGTCAAACCAATATGGGATATACTTTCAAGTCTGAACCCAGAAATCCATGGTGGAAAATTCGCAAGCGCATTTGGTTCTTACGGATGGAGCGGCGAAGCGGTTCCTAATGTCATGCAAAGACTAGTACAACTAAAACTAAAAACAATCGATGGGCTGAAGATCCGCTTCAATCCATCCACGAATCAGCTTCATGAAGCCTATGAATTTGGGGTTAAATTTGCCAAGCATTTAAAAGAAAACCGATAAAAAAACGGACCAGAAATGGTCCGTTAATATTTACAATTCGTTTTCTGCAAAAGCAACCGGAGTAAGACCGGGAAGCGATTCTTTAACTTTGTCGATAAACAAGATACCTAGCAAATGATCAAATTCATGCTGGAAGACAATGGCGACATACCCTGACAGTTTCATCACCATTTGGGTCGCTGATCCTGTCTCAAGGTCAACAAGAGTCACCTTGGCTTTGATTCGTTTCGCCCTCGGAACAAGTCCATTTTTTTCCTCAGCAACGGATAGGCACCCTTCCCCGCCGGGAATATATGTTTTTTCTTCCGAATGCGAGATGATCTTTGGATTTACTATGGCATAAGAATATGTACTTTCTCCGGTTTCGTTCGGCGTATGGATGCAAAACATCTTTTTCGAAATTGCAATCTGCGGAGCAGATAACCCGACCGAAGGCCGCAATTCGTATTTTTCGATCAATTCATCAGTTTGACTGTTCCTGATATAATCCATCATTTGTCGCAAAGTGTCTAGATCTTCCATGGATAGAGGAAGTTCGACGTCTTTTGATCTTTTACGCAAAATGGGATTTCCTTCTTGAATAATGTCTTTCATCAACAACATATTTATCACCAAATATTATTATACCAAAAAAAAGCCTTCTTTCCAAGATGAATGCATCTGTTTGTGTTAAAATATAGTTTAGACGATAGGTATGACATTTGCTTAGTTTCGTCATGTGAGGTGAACAAAATGATGCGGATCGACAAGTTTTTAAGCCAACTGCATTACGGGACCAGAAACGAAATTGCCCATGCGATCAATAACGGTCTGGTCCAGAAAAATCATGTATTAGTAAAAACCCCCAAACTGCAGATCAATCCCGAAACAGATGTGATCGAATACGATAACGAAATCGTTTTTTACAAAGAAACGCTAGTTTTAATGGTCTACAAGCCACATTCAGTTGTATCCGCCAACAAAGACACTACCAATGAAACCGTCACCAGCCTGATCAAATCTCCCTATAATCGTTTTAAACTGAATATTGCTGGACGTCTCGACATGGACACTGAGGGCTTGCTGCTTTTGACAAACAAAGGGAAATTGTTGCACGATATCATCAGCCCCCATAAAGAAATCACCAAAAAATACTATGTTGAACTCGAAGACCAGATAACAAAAATATCTCAATTGGAAGCAGGCGTAGATATTTTGGATGGCAAGGGAGAAATCTATCACACTAAACCAGCCAAGATTGAAATGATTGACGAAAAACATTGTTATATTTGTATTCATGAAGGCAAGTATCACCAGGTCAAACGCATGTTTCAATCTGTCAACAATAAAGTCCTCTTCCTCAAACGGGTCGCAATCGGTAACTTATTTCTTGATGAGGCCTTACTGCCTGGCGAGTATCGCGAGCTGTCCAATGCGGAAATCGATTTGATTTTTGCCAAAAAAGAAGCATGAAACGACGATATATGGTATAATTATCAAGGTGATATAATGGACATTTTGGATTTATATAATCTTGCCTATGATATTTCTGACGAGTGGAAACAAAGCCAGGAATACAATGCCGTATGCGAAAGTTTATCAAAACTTAAATCAAACCCGGATACGATGATTAAAATCAAAGCGTTCGAAACGACAAAAGCCAAATACGCTCAGATTGAAAAATGCGGCAAACACCATCCAGACTTCAAATCAATCTCGAGTAGCTTTATCGAGGCGAAATCAGATCTCTATAGCGATTCGCTTTATATACAATATATTACAAATCTAAATGAATTTAATTCCATGACAGGCAAGTTTTCCCAAGCCATCGAAAACATCTTGAAAACCTGCCTTGTAAATCAAAAGAAAAACTGTAAAACAGGTGAAAAATAATGGTAAAAAGAAAAGGTATAATCGTTTACTTCCAAAACAAAAAAGTAGCCAAGGAAATTGAAAAGGCGGGTGTCAATGTGACCTACATCAATCCCAAGGCAAACTATCTTTCGGGATACGTCGATTCAGAGACTTTTGAGAAGGTTAAAAAACAAATCCAGAAGTTCAGAATGGTGAAAAAAGTTGAAGAATCCCTGATTGACATGGATGAATTAGAGTTTAAAGAATAATTGTGTGTCTGTCAAGCAA
>CAYWOK010000061.1:0-8202 GCA_964459895.1 uncultured Candidatus Izemoplasmatales bacterium | reverse complement strand
CCGTTGACTCAAATTTTGCTTTTCCCAAGATATGCCATGGATGTCACTTTGGCATATCCGGAAGGCTACGACCTTCCCAAGTGGGCTGTCGACAAGGCAAAGCAGAATGCCCTTGAAGGCGACGGTTCGTTCAGAATCACTCACAACATGGAAGAAGCTTTCAAAGGCGCAGATGTCGTCATTCCGAAAAACTGGGGAAGCTGGGTCACCAATCAATCAACCGCTGTTGTCGATGATCTTTTAGAGAGTTACAAAGGTTGGAAGTGCACGGAAAAAATGATCGCACTTGCAAGTCCCAATGTAAAATACATGCATGCCCTGCCAGCGGACAGGGGCAACGAAGTCGAAGACTCTGTCATCGACGGCATTCATTCAATTGTTTATCAGGAAGCTGAAAACCGACTTCACACCGCCAAAGCAGTCATGGCTCTGACCATAGGCGACAAATAAGCGCTATTAGGAGAGGTTTATTATGAGGGTATTTTTGGCATTATTACCCGATGACAAATCCAAGGCAAAACTTCACGCCTTGGCGAGAAAAATGAAATCACATTCTACAGGCGGTAATTTCACGACTGCTGACAACTTTCATGTGACACTTGTGTTTATTGGTGATGTCTCCGAAGCCACCGTGGAAAAAATCAAAACGATAGTGAATGAAACCAGATTCACTCCTTTTGTCATCAAAACGAGACACATGGGTTTTTTCTCAAACAAGGGCAATAAAGACATTCTTGTCTGGCACGTGGACAAGTCGCATGAAATCAACCAACTTTACGAGACGATGTTTGCTAAGCTGATTAAAATCGGCTTTGAGTTAGACGACCGGGAATTCAGACCGCATTTCACACTGGCTAGAAAAGCAAGTTTTCCCGAGGAGTTCACGGAAAAACGCGATTCATTGCAAACGCCTGTCATGTTCATGAAGTGTGACAGACTTTGTCTCATGGAATCATTAAAAGTCGGTGGCAAACTAGTTTACAAGGAACTTTTCGGTAAAACAATGGAGACGCCTTCAGAAAAAAAACTATAGCTTTTTCACTAATATATGATTTGATATTTTAATTGGCTCCAGACATCTTATTTATTGTCTTGGGCCTTTTTATATGACAAAAAAGGACCTTCATGAATTGAAGGTCCATATCATATTTTAGAATGTAATAAAATACTATTTGAAATCAAGAGTTCAAAGTTTCTAAAGCAAGGTTTTTTGCCTTTGTTTTGTAATATTCATCTAACTTTCCTGCTTGGATGAATTCAATCATGAACTTTGCCGGAATTGGAGAGAATTGTTTTTCCAGACAGTAGTTAAGTTCGGTGATGATTTCTTCGCTTGATTTAATTTTGGAATATGAACGGAATGAAGACATGGCGCTGACAGAGTCTGCGACAGCCAAAATTTGAGACCCGAGGGGTATTGCTTCTTGAGATAGTTTGTAAGGATATCCCATCCCGTCCCATCTTTCATGATGATGCAAAATAATTTTTGCGATGTTTTGCAGATCTTGAGAATCACTGAGGATTTTGAAACCTGCTTCGCAATGCATTTTTACCAGGTCATACTCATCTGAGGTCAGTTTTCCTTCTTTGTGCAAAATGTCGGTACTGATTCCGATTTTGCCGATGTCATGTACAATTCCAGCCCAGTAGATGTCATCGATTTCCTTGTTGGTCAATTTCATCTTGATGGCGATTTGTTCAGCTAGATAAGCGACATCTTCACTATGACCTTTGGTATAGGTGTCATAAGCTTCAAGAGCACGGATCAGGCTGAGTGAAATCTCACTTTTAAATTTGATGCTTTTTGAATAGGAAGTATTGATTTGGAAGAATCCGTTCATCAGTTTCTGAAAGGCAAGAAAATTTCTTAAGTCAACATCGGCAAAAATATTCTTGTTCGATTGAAGCAGATCAAAACTCATTCCCCCGACGACACGATCACGAATATGGATTGAGAACTGGATTGATTCCTTGATTGGCAAATTATCCTTGGCATACTCTTTGTATCTGTCTTTGAGTTCAGCTTTGATTCGCTCCTCAGCATTCCTGAAGATTACCGGATTGCTGAAATTCCAGACAAAACCATCAAAACCCGAAAATTGATTATTTAATTTGTCAACCTCGTAACCGAAAGTGTCAATGAAATGGATATTTCCATTATCGTTGACGAAACATGAGGCATAGTCAAAATTTTCAAAAGTATTCACAGCAATTTGAAACATTTTTTTCAGATGATTTTCAGTTATCATTGTGTTCTTATAAAGCAAATCATAAGTCAGAAAATACAACTGGTTGGTGGAATCAATCATTTTTTCCAGTTTCCGGTTTGAATTTTGCAACAATTCGCTTTTGGACTTGATTTCATAAAGGCTCTTTTTTAATATTGCAGTCGTGCTGGAAATAAAAAACAAGAAGAGATTCAGAATAAAAAACGTTTCGGCAAGAACATCAACTTGAAGTGTAGGTAAATAAAAAAACTGAAAGGCAATCACAAACAATGCGTCGAGTGCGATTAGTACCCGATATTGAAAGAAGAACGCACTAAATATAAAAAAGGCAATAAAAATGTATTCAAATGTAGCGTAGGAAAAACCAATAATCAGCTCAGAAAAGATAACATATGAAAAAACGGAAAACAGAATAAGGAAAACTCCAGAAATCAAAATGCCATGTTTCATTGCTGGACCGGTTTCGTCCAGACGCATAGACAAAAGTGTCACAGAACCAAAAATCATCATGCCTGACAAATCTCCGACAAACCAGCGGAAGGCAACATCTATAAATTGAATGTTTGTTGTTTTCAGCATGAGGAATAATGTGCAATACAGACTGCCTATCAAAGCGGATATGGTGAATGCGAAAAAAACAATTATAGTTATTAGTGACATTGGATAGCTTTTCTTGTAAAGCGATAAGAAGATAAAACGAAAGATGATAGCTTCCAGAACGGTTGCGGAAGCAAAAACAAGGGATGTCAGTAAGGCCTCTGGCAAAGCGATATGGACATGAAACACAGAATTGATCAATTGTGAAAGAAAAACACCAATCATCATTCCCGGGAGAATTTTTTTCCCAAAAAACAAGTAATATGCCACGGCAAATCCTGCCGCTGGCCACATCGAAGAAACAAGCGAGGAAGAAGACATAAATTTAAAACCGATGAATGTCGCTACATACATAATTAGAGAAATCATGATGTTGCGCTTAAGGTTAGTCATTTTGCTCAACATATAAATCTATCACATCCGTCCATTAATATTTCTCTCTTGAAAGTATAAAAATAGCAGGAGCTTATGAATAAATCATGGCTCCTGCAAACAAAACCATCTGCATCATTATACTTTAGCTGTTGGAATTGCGCAATAGAAAATCAACAAAATAAGACTGTTCAAATAATATTAAATCGAATCAGAAAATCAATACAAATCTTTTTCTTTTTCATGATATTCTTGAAATAGCGCGATGCATTTATCCCGGAATTTTTCTTCAAGAGCAAGGATGCTTAAGTCTTTTGCCCCGGCTTTGATAAATTGATAGATGAAATCGTCACGGAAACCGATCTTGTCCGCGTCTTCTTTTCTGCATCCGTAAACGACATTCTTGATATTTGCCCAGATGATTGCTCCCAGACACATCGGACAAGGATAGGCTGTTGTATATAAAGTGCAACCGGAAAGATCATGTGTCCCGATTTTCTTTGTCGCCTGCCTGATTGCGTTTATTTCCGCATGGGCAGTTGGATCGTGGTCAAGCAATACCGAGTTGGAGGCAACGGCCAAGATTTCTCCTGATTTGTCGATGATCAACGCGCCAAAAGGACCCCCGATATTCTTGTTCATGGTTTCCTTGGCTTTATCGATAGCTTTCTGCATCAATTTTGCTTCCTGAAGTTTCTCCAAAATAATCTCCTCTTTCTTGGTGCATTACAATTATAAAACTAATTTGTTCTTTTGTAAATTTCTTCTCGCAAATTAAATGAAATCGTTTTTATGTTATAATATGCTCAGATAACAAATAGATCATATTTGAAGAAGAGGACGTGGTGTCAATGAAACTTGTATCCTGGAATGTCAACGGATTGCGCTCGGCGATGTCTAAAGGTTTTGCGGACTATTTTAAGGCAGTTGATGCTGATATTTTTGCCATTCAGGAAACGAAGATGCAAGAAGATCAGAAGGAATTCGATTTTGCTGAATACGAAGAGTACTGGAACTGCGCAGACAAAAAAGGCTATTCCGGCACATTGGTATATACAAAGAAAAAGCCATTAAATGTAAATTACGGTATCGACGGTGAATTGTACAACGATGAAGGAAGAGTGATAACTTTGGAGTTTGAAAACTTCTTTTTTGTAAATGTATACTCGCCTAATTCCAAGCCGGAACTCGCAAGGCTCGACTATCGCATGGAATATGAAAATTGTCTTAATGATTATCTTGTAAGACTAGACATGATCAAACCCTTGATCTTGTGTGGAGATTTGAATGTCGCCCACATGGAAATCGATATCAAGAACCCCAAGGCAAATGTACGAAATGCCGGTTTCACGATCGAGGAGCGGACCAAGTTCACCGGGCTGCTCGAAAAAGGCTTTGTAGATTCTTTTCGGTTCAAATACCCAAATACTGTCAAATACACCTGGTGGAGCTACATGTTTAATGCCAGAAAGAACAATGCCGGCTGGAGGATCGACTATTTTGTCGTATCCGAAAGGATAAAAGACAAGATTGCGGAAGCGGAAATTCATGCGGATGTTACGGGCAGTGACCATTGTCCGGTTCTGTTGGAGATAAATCTGTAAGCAAATACAAAGAGGTGGCCAATGCGATATATCGATGTGAAAAGAATCGTTCAACCGAATAACAATTTCAATCTATACCGGGGCTGCACACATGGATGCATCTATTGTGATTCTCGGAGTCTTTGTTATGAGGTGGGTGATTTTGAAAATGTCGCAGTCAAGAAAGATGCTTTGAAATTGATGGAGTCCGAACTGTCGCGAAAAAGAAAGAAAGTAGTCCTGACGACTGGGTCAATGAGCGATCCTTATGTGCATCTCGAGAAGGAACTTAAAATTACCGAAGGCGCTTTGAAACTAATTGAAAAATATGGATTTGGCGTCTCGGTATTGACAAAAAGTGCAATGATTCTTCGCGATATCGAGATTTACAAAAGAATCAACAGACAATTTAAAGCCATCGTCTCTTTAACACTTACGACAACTGACGATTTGCTGGCGAGTGTCATTGAACCTCATGTCAGCCTGCCTTCCGAGCGACTAGAGGTGTTGCGAAAGTTTTCAGATGCAGGGATCACTACCGGAGTCTGGATGTCGCCTATATTGCCTTATTTGGAAGATAACGAAGAAAATATCAGAGCTATTGTTTCCAAGGCGAAAGCTGCAGGAGTCACCTATATTCTTTGTTTCGGTGTTGGCACGACGATGCGCGAGGGCAGCAGGGAATATTTTTACAAGAATCTGGATCTTCATTTTCCCAGTCTTAAGGAGCAATACGTAAAGACATATAATAACAACTATATCTGTCCAAGCCCTGTAGCAGAAAAACTTTATCAGATATTTACCACGATGTGTGATGAATTTGGAATAATCTATCATGAGGATGAAATCTTCAAACTATTCAAAAGTAACAAAGAGCAAATGCGTTTGTTTTAGGAGTGATATCATGTATGAACTTCCAGAAGCTAAGGTAGTATCAAGCCAGCTAAAGCAAGTGATCCTTGGCAAAGTTGTGAACAGGGTAATAACCAACTTTAGTCCTCATAAGTTTGCTTTTTTCAACAAACCTTTCAAGGTTTATCGTGAAGAATTGCTTGATAAAACCGTGACAGAAATCAAAACCTATAATTCGCGCATCATGATTGTTTTTGACGAACTTGAACTTGGATTTTGGGATGGCGCGAAAATCAGATACTGGACAAAAGCAACTGATGAACCGAAGAAACATCAATTGCTGCTGGGCTTTTCCGACGAAACATTTCTAACTGTATCAGTGGAAATGTATGGTGGAATTGAACTGAGTTTTCCTAAAGATGAAGAAAACAAATACGTCAAGGCCGCCAAAACAAAGCCAAATCCTTTGTCGGACGACTTCACGGTACCATATTTTATGCAATTGCTCGAAGGAAATACAAACCTTTCGCTGAAAGCTTTTCTTGCCACAGAACAGCGAATCCCGGGACTTGGCAACGGGACTTTGCAGGATATCCTCTTCAATGCCAGGCTGCACCCGAAAAGGAAAACTAGGGCTTTGAGTGAAGAGGAAATCAATAGATTATACAATTCTGTCGTAAAGACGTTGCATTTAATGTCAGATCAAGGTGGAAGAGACTCGGAAGTTGATATCTTTGGCAACTCGGGAAAGTATCAAACGATCGCCTCTCGTAAAAAGCAAGGTCTCGGATGCAGAAACTGTGGTAGTGAAATTGCTAAAGAAAGTTATCTGGGTGGTGCAATCTACTTTTGTCCCTACTGTCAGACGCTTGACACGTAATATAGACATTACCTTACACATCTCTTCTCAGATTTGTCAATTTTTACACTATATCTTTTGACAAAAAGCAGCTGATTGGTTATTATATAGATAGACATCTATTTATTGGGGACAGATATTGTGAAAATACTAAATTGGCTTAATGACCAATTGCTTAAAATGAACTGGTTAAACGATTTGCTCGGCGATTTATTTGAAAAAGTGTTCCACCTACAAAGAGGATCGATGCTTTTTGACAGCCTGGTTTTCTTTTTTTACGACGTGGTCAAGATCTTTATTCTCTTGTCGGTTGTAATTTTTATTTCGTCATATGTGCAATCATATTTTTCTCCGGAAAGAACCAGAAAGATCCTTGGCAATTTCAAAGGTGTGAAAGCCAACATCATCGGGGCCTTGATGGGAACTGTTACACCTTTTTGTTCCTGTTCTTCGATTCCGATTTTCATTGGATTCACAAAAGCCGGGCTTCCGATCGGCGTCACGTTCTCGTTTCTTATCTCCTCACCATTTGTCGATCTGGCTTCAGTGATTCTCCTTGCCTCTATTTTCAACTGGAAGATCGCTTTGGCATATGTTATTGTCGGTCTTGTATTGGCTGTTCTTGGCGGAACTTTAATCTCTGCTTTCAAGATGGACAGGTACGTTGAGAGTTTTGTCTATACGCCAATAATTGCGTGTTCAGAAACAGAAGCAAAACCTTCCAAACGACAAAGAGCGAAATACGCCTTTGGAGAAGTAAAACAAATCATCAAAAAAGTTTGGCTTTACGTTTTGATCGGAGTTGCTATCGGCGCCGTGATCCACGGCTATATCCCCCAAGAGTTCATCTTAAAAGTACTAGGCGATAACAATCCTTTCTCGGTCTTTATCGCAACTCTTGTCGGTGTGCCGATGTACGCAGATATCTTTGGAACTTTGCCGATTGCGGAAGCTTTGGTTTTAAAAGGAGTCGGTATCGGTACCGTACTCGCGTTCATGATGGCTGTTACAGCCTTGAGCCTGCCTTCCCTAGTAATGTTAAAAAAAGTTGTCAAGGCAAAACTCTTGGTGATGTTTACCGCTTATCTGACTGTCGGTATAATCATCATCGGTTATTTATTCAATCTGTTTGGAAATTTTCTCATTTGACATAGGAGGATTTATTTATGGAAATCACTGTACTTGGGTCCGGATGTAAAAGCTGTAAAAGGCTGTTGGAAAACGTGAAGGAAGTCGTTGCAGAACTCAATTTGGACTGCGACGTGATTTATCAAACTGACATCATCGAAATTTCAAAAAAAGGAGTCATGAAGACTCCGGCACTGATGATCGATGATCATATCGTCGCTTCCGGATATGTTTTGGAAACAGAAGAAATCAAAAAACTGTTACGATAAGCAATCAGCATGAAAAAGATCTCCTTTTTTGAGAAGTATCTGTCACTGTTTGTGCTTTTTTGCATGGTCATCGGAGTCTTGGTCGGGAAAACAATCCCTAGTGTTCCGGAATTTCTCAACCGGTTCGAAATCTATTCGGTCAACATTCCAATCGGAGTTTTGATTTGGGTGATGATCTATCCGATGATGTTGAAAATTGATTTTACTTCGATAAAACAAGTGACCAAACAACCCAAGGGGCTGTTTCTCACTTGGATCGTCAACTGGCTCGTGAAACCATTCACGATGTTTTTGTTGGCGTTTTTCTTTTTCAA
>CAYWOK010000060.1:0-8577 GCA_964459895.1 uncultured Candidatus Izemoplasmatales bacterium | reverse complement strand
GAACCCCCATTATCTGCATGGCAAGCAGACGTTTTACCATTAAACTACACCTGCGTTTGGCTTAGCACTTAATATTGTATATGAAGACAGGCTTTTTTTCAACCCTTTTTTCTCGGAAATACCAACTTTTTTATTTCAATCAGGAAATAGAGCACTAATCTCATATGACAGACCAAGAAAGGAGGAAAAGCGTCTTTGAGCATTACATTTTTCTTTCTTGAAGAGTCGATGTATAATACAGTCAAGAGGTGAGTAATAGTGAAAAAGAATGTTGGATTAGTAGATAGGATCATACGCGCAGCGGTCGGCATCGGATTTGTAGTGCTGTCTGTATTGGTAAGTTATTGGTTTTTGATTGGTGCGGTAATATTGTTCATGACTGCAATAACAAAAAGTTGTCCCATTTATCAGGTATTGGATATTTCAACCTGCCATATCAAAGAAGAGGAAAAATAAATAAAAATGCGTCGTTTCGGTTGAAACGGCGCATATTTTTATTTTGCCAACAATTTTTCAATCGACGGATCGATTTCTTCAGGTTTCACGGCCGGTTCGAACCGGCCAACGATTCTACCTTCACTGTCGATCAGAAATTTAGTGAAATTCCATTTGATCTTGCTTGACGAACAAGTGAATTTTTTGAACAGTCGTTTGATTGGACAAGGAGAAACATCCTTCGATGTCGGAGCATTTCCCTTTAGATAGACAAATAACGGATCGCTGCCTTTGCCATTGACTTTGATTTTTGCAAAGGTCTGAAAAGTAACGCCAAAGTTCTTCTGGCAAAACGAGACAATCTCCGCTTCAGTTCCCGGGGCCTGGCCCAAAAATTGATTACAGGGAAAATCAAGAATTTCCAATCCTCTTTCCTTATATTTCTCATAAAGCGTCTGCAGACCAGCATATTGAGGCGTATAGCCACAACCCGTAGCCGTGTTGACGATCAGAAGCACTTTGCCAGTGTATCTTGAAAGTGATACAGGTTTCTTCGTTGAATCCAAAACAGTGAAATCGTATATTGACATAAACATTGACCTCCATAATTTATTCTTATTTATAAATATTATACTCCTTATTCTACGTAGATAATACACATATGCTCGACATCAGTTGATTCTTACATTCCAGACATATCTCATAAAGCAACAAAAAACAGAAACTAGTATCTTGATTCGATACTAATTTCTGTCTGGTATAGTAGGTTAATTTTTCTGATTCAAACAAATGATTCAGGTTGTATCTTTAAAAAATGTTATTCATTTGCAGAATCATTTCTTTTCCACGATAATCGCAGTGATCGGAATCAACAGAAACGCCATCCAGGAAACACTCCAGAGTCCCAGAAAATATCCGAGACAGTAAAATATCGTAAATGACACGAATGGACTGATGGCTATGATTATTCCAGGTTTCGGTGAATGAAGGAAAATTGAATATATCGGAATCAGGAAGAATATCAACCACAGATATGCCCATGAATTGAATAAGAAACCTAGAACGACATAGACTGCGATTGTGACCAACAAGACGATTTTTTCTCCAACAGTCATCCCATCAAATACTAAATTGATATCGTTTAGAGCCAAGCCTAAGATAAATGGAATCAGGAATGCTAACAAGCCGAATCCCCATTCACCATACATATAGCCCAAGAAAAGATAGAGGCCAATGGCAATCAGAAATGCCAATTCATAGACAATGATTTTCCAGATCGTTTTGCTATTTAAGATGCCGAACATCGGGATGATGAAAAAGACCAGCCAGCCCGGATGCCAATAATTGTATTGACCTAGAATGAAGAAAACAATCGCTGCCAAGAATGGACTGAGCGCGGTAAGTGTCTCGATTGGTTTCCCGTTATATCCAGAAGTTACGATTGCAACTATCGGTGTCAACAAGAGTATCAACCAGGTTGGATGCCAGATGCCAGCGATGAATCCTATCAGCAAATATGTTATGACTGATATGAACGGACTGAGTGCAGTCCAAATATCGCGATCTTTATTCTGTCCCATTTCGACGATGATAGCCACGACGGGGATTGAGAAAAAGACCATCCATCCCGGATGCCACAGAGTAAAGAAATACCCGAGAACGAAAAAGGCAATCAAAGAAATAAAAGGCATTAAGGCGATAAGTCTTTCTCCTTTTTTGGGTTTTTTGACTTCCCTGTAGTTTTCCGACAAAGCGGAGACTACTTTTTCGGGACTTCCAAGAAAAGCGACAACGTCTGCATCAGACATGCCTTTTTCAAGCCCATCATCATACATTCTGTCGTAGTCATTCACTATATCGGCTTTTTCTGCATTTTTGATGCGATAGCCGTTCAAAAGCTGTTTGATTGCATTTAAATAATCAGACTTCATGATTCTCTCCTCCTAGGATACGGTATACTCCCTTTAAAAATTTGTTCCATTCGTTTTGATATTCGACCATTTTGGCACTTCCCTTGGCGGTGATGCGGTAATACTTTCTTGGTGCGCCAACGTTTGTAGCTTCTGAATACGTTTCAAAATAGTCTTGGTCGGTAAGCCTTCTAAGGATCGGATAGATTGTGTTTTCATTAACATCGATTTCCTTTGACAGCGAATCAATCACCTCGAATCCATACATATCTTTTGCATTGATCATATGAATTACGCACATTTCGATAATACCTTTCTTGAATTGTGTATTCATGGTTTGACCCCCTTACTGTGTCTTGCACACTATTAAGATACCACGTTAGTGTGCCAAACACAATACCTAATTTGCATTTTTTTTAATTATTTGAATTTCAAAGAAAAAATATCATTTTTTTGACTCTGAATTCCCTCTACCGTGTTATAATATCAATAATATTATAAGGAGCTCAAGCCATGAAACGAAAAAAATTTCTGATTTTTCTTTTGGTGTTTGTGTTGGTATATCTGACACTGGCCATTTTTCCCCGATTTAACAATATTCAAGGCGAAAATCCACTTTTGAAAACAGGCGATATGCCTGTCTTGATAGCCCATGGAGGCGGAAACAAAGAATTTCCCGACAACACTCTTGAAGCTTTTTACAACGCATATTCGATCGATCAGGGCGTCATGATGGAAACTGATGTCTCACTGACCAAAGACGGAGTTGTCATCCTTTCGCACGACACGACCCTTGATCGAAAGACGAATTTGCTTGAAGCAGATATCATCGAACTCAATTATTCCGATTTGGTACTCGATGAGGTTGATTTTGGTTTTGCGAATTCTGTCAGTCCCAGTTCCAACGGCTACAACGTCACCGAGACATTCGTCAAATATACCAACTATCTGGATGAGGAGGTTTCGCCTCTTGACGTCACTTATCCCGATGGGGTACTTCCGAGACACGATTCCAAGTTTCTCGTGACCACCCTCGAAGATTTGATCAAGGCATTTCCAGATAACCTAATCAATGTGGAAATCAAACAATCGGGAGAGACAGGTCTCAATGCTTTAGCTGCCGTCATCGACCTGATGGACAATCTTGATGATGACTACGATACTTTTTCAAGAATCGTTTTGGCATCTTTTCATAAAGAAATATTCGAGGAATTACTGAGAATTCAAAAAGAAGATCAGACAAGTCTGATGCTGTCACCAGGAACATCGGGTGTTGTAAAATACTTTGTGCTTCACTCTTTGAGGTTGGACCTATTCTATTTTGACCATGTTGCGGTTTTGCAGGTTCCAACCGACCAGTATGGTTTGAGGCTAGACACTGCAGGTTTCATCAGAACAGCCCACAAGCACAATATCGCTGTGCATTACTGGACGATTGACGACCCCGAAGTGATGCGGAAGCTGATTGAGAACGGCGCAGATGGGATCATGACCAATATTCCTTCACTGTTGAAATCAGTTTTCGAAGAATACGATCAAAACTGACATTTATTAATCAAAACATAAAAAAAGGCATCTTCTTTAAAGAAGGTGCCTTTGTAATTATTTTTCGTCAGTCAAGAATTACATCGTTATAAAAAGTATAAACCGACAAGGACACATGTGCCCCACCATCAAAGGAATAGGATACATTAACCGAATCGATGTAGAATAAGCGGTCCTGTTCGAGTAATGTGTCGATGTAATCCAAAATTGATGTAGGATCAGCAATTGTCATTGAAATCGAAATATGGATAAATTTGATAGTTGCAGGTAAATCATCTGAGAATGGGCTGTTTGTAGTTTCAGAAAATGCTAACTGATAGTCCTCCGCCAAACTCAAACCGGATAGATTTTTCACAAGGTTCAGTTCATTCACAACCGAAGCCTGATTATATGTGATGGGAAGATAAGGGATTATTTCCGCTATCTCGTGATATGTGACGGTTTGAGTCGAGTCCAAAAGGTCATCAATTTCCGACTGGATCTGCGCCTCTTCCGCGTTCAAGCCAGCTAAGTTGGCATTTTTGAGATTGAGAATAATAAAATAGGTCAGGACCAGTAGGGCGATAACGATGATTAGCAGATACAAAGGTTTGCTTTGGTTGATTTTGCGTCCGAAGACATCTTGTTTACGCATAGTCGATCGTCACCTCGATCGTAAAGTTAGACAAAAATCTCCTTGCAGGTTGACTCGTAATCCAACGATCCTGATTGTCGATTCCCTGCATGATGCCGTAGTCTTCATAAATTCCGATTAGGAATTCATATAGTTCGGATTCAGAAGTACCTTGGACAATCATTATGATTTGTTTTGAAGAGGCATCGACCCGGTAGCTTGCCAGTTCGAGGTCGCCCGTGACATGACTTAGCAAATCGGAAATATATGTTGTCGGAGCCGTTTCATTTTCACTTAAGAAATCATAGGCATTGCTGAAATTTCTTTCTTTGCTCGAATATGAAGATTCGATTGGAATCGCAACTTGTAACGAGTCGAGCTGCTGTTCAAGATTGGCGATGACGTTTTCTTCAATCGCGATGTCCTCAAGCATGATATGATAAGGAATATAGACAATCGAAACAAGAGCGAAAATTGTCAATGCCAAGACCATCAGATAATTTGCATAAAATTTGGATTTTGTCAATCGCTCGATTTTGAAAGCCAAAGTCAATTCGGGAAGTCTTTTAAAAGTCATGTTCGAAGCATATGTAACATGGCTGATTTTTTCCTGGTCTTCCAGAATAACTTCTTTATCGGGATAATCGATGATTTCAACTGTGAAGTCGTTCAAAACTGACTTCACTTTATCTATGGTATCGTCTTGTCGTAAACGTTCCGATAAATTGACAAGGAGAATATCCTTAATCGCGCTTTTTCCTTTCCGCAGGTTGTATTTATAATAGTTGGCTATTCTTTCCACATAATTTTCAACTTTTTCACAGAGTTTGTCACCAACGCCCTCGCACTCCTCCGTCATACCAAAAATAGGCAACCGGTCTTCCACGATATGAATGGAAATCATATTCTCATACAGACTTACAAGCATATTGTTTTCCAACTGCGAATAGGTTTTGTCGACATAGAGTTGTAAAAATGCCAGAGAAGGCAAATCATACGTTACTTCCCTTGCACCTAGCCGTTCAAAAACATCATAGTAGTCTTGCAGGAGATTGGCATCCGCGATAAAAGCCACAACGGATGTCTGAAACTCGGTTTCTGCCATGACATGATGGCTTATGACAGCTTCGGAGAACGGAAAATGCAATGTCTTTCCTAGTTGATTGTAAAGGTAAGCTTCTACTGATTTTTTCTGGAGATCACTTTTCTCAATGACAAATTCGCGGATCAGCATGTTTTGTTCGTGCAAAACCAACTTGATCTTTTTCGGTTTCAATTTGAATTGTTTATAAAGTGACTTCAGGGTCTTGTAAAAAAGCACTGAGTCATGGATATAACCGTTGACGATGACTTCTGTCTCAAGCTTGATGTCTCCAACTAGAGGATTATCGGGATGCTTTGCATCATAGCGGAAAAAGCCGATCGCATGATCGGTAACATAAATACTTACTTCAATATTTGATTTGCCCATATATGATCACACCCCCAGCAGATGTAAGTACCAATCAATCAGTGCTCGACCAAAGAAAAATGCGACAAGCGTTCCCAAAAAGATGAATGGAACCAAAGGAAGCACCCGGTTATTCCTGTCTTTTCTTGACATTGCATAAATCAACCCGAAAAGCGAAGCGAGAAACAAAGATAGCAGTCCTTGCCAGATTGTCAGGCAAAAACCGATGAATATATACAGTTTGACATCTCCACCACCGATTGCTTCTTTTTTGAAAACCCACTTGCCAAAAAGTGCCAACAGAAGCATCAAACCAAACATTCCGGCACTAGATAGCAAATAAATCAAAAACTCTCCCTGGATGATGCGGATGATTATTATCAGAACTACTCCAACAATCCAAATCCGGTCCAAGACGATCATCGATTGGTAATCACTTATGGATTCAGCAATCAAGACACAAATCATAATCAGGGAAATGCCCAATTCCCATGTAAACCCGACTACAAGATACGACAGTGCAAACATTGCACCGCCAAATATCTCGGTGATCAAATAATTGAGAGCTATCTTTTTACCACAAAAATGACATTTTCCCCGATTGATGACATATCCCAAAACGGGTAAGACGTCGACAAACCTTAATTCATGATGGCATTCGCAACAGTAGCTTCTGCCAAGCAGAGTTTCCTTATGGACGAGCCTTTGAGTCAACAAATGAAAAAATGATGAAAACAAAGTTCCGAATGCGAAAAAGAGAATTGAGTATAATATCGCCATTGTCGTCAAAACGCGCTTTACATGAAATAAAGCACCACTCCCGAACCTTATTATACCTTGTTTTTAATAATCTAACAATAGGTGAGAAAAACTCGACGAAAAAAGATAAAAAAAAGAGACTTCTCACATGAAGAAATCTCATTTTCTATTTGTAAAAATATTACGGAGTGTAAACTAAATAACCATCAATGAAAAGATCTGTTTCATCAAGTCCGGAAGTGTCAACTGAAACAGAGTTGCTTGCACCAACAACAAATATATCTTCAGCTGTGACATCTACTTCTGGGTCGGTCGGAACTGCGTCTCCGTTTAAAAGAACAACAGCAGACGAAAGGTATTCTCCATCAAGCAAATCTTGAAGCGAAAATACAGCGTCTTCATCCAAATCGACAGCATATAGTCTTGCGGCTTCTTCTACCGAAGTCCACTCTGCTTCAGCTGCGTTTTGTCTTTGTCTTTCAATTAAATTCCCGATTGTCGGAACGGCGATAGCGGCGATTATGCCCAAGATGATAATGACGGCCAATAATTCAACTAACGTCACGCCTCTTTTGTTTTTTAGGATTTTTAACATATTTATTCCCCTTTTCTTATATTTTCTATTCTTATTATATTATATCATAAAGTAATGTCAATAGAAAAGCCTGATTTAGCCAAGATTTTGCTAAATTTGACTGCCTAGAGACAACATTGGCAACATGATTGCAAGGATCATTACTCCGACGATTAAATACACGAGTATTAGCAAAATAGGTTGGATGGCAGTTTTCAATTGTTCGACTCTTAGTTCGGAGATTCCATTGTAATAAACTGACAAATTCTTCATCAGTGTCGGAATATCGCCTGTCTTTTCACCGGTCGCAATCATTTTCGCCATAATCGGATCAATAAAACTGTTTTCCTCAAAAGATTTCGAAAATGGCTTTCCGTCTTCGATATAGGCAAGCGTCTTGACTATCAAATCCTGGTATACGACATTTTTAACCAAGCCTTTGATTGTCTGCAAAGCCTTGATAGAATTGATTCCGTTCGATAACATCTGCGACAAAGAGTTGGCGATCAATATCTGGTTGTTCATTTGGATGAGTTTTCCGAAAATCGGCATCCTGAGCAAAAATACCGTCAAGCCGAAATGCACTGGCTTGCTGTATTTGTCAAGCAGGAAAACGATCAAAGCCAATAAGCCGATTCCACCAAAAATAAAGAGAGCGTATCTAGCCATGAATGTACCCGAATCAAGGAAAAATTGGGTTATGCCAGGAAGCTTTGCCCCTTCGAAAGACATAAACAGGTTGGTAATGTTCGGAAAGACAAACAGCAACATGCCGATTGCGATGAGAATCGCAGCCGCCAAATAAATGAGCGGCATTCTGACAGCACCACGGATTCCTGCGGATATTTTCATTTGGTTTTCGTAATAATCCGCCATTCGTAAAACGGTATCAGGCAAATCTCCTGAAAGCTCGCCGATTTCTATCATCTGGACCAACATACTGGGAAATTCCTTGGGTCTTTTGGAAAGCGCCTTAGAAAAAGAATGTCCGTTGTAGATATGCTGATAAAGCTCGAAATACAGTTTTCTATGTGTTCTGCTATCCTGCTGTAGAGCCAAGAGTTCCAATGCGGTCATCAGATTGACACCGGCATTCAAAAGCGACCCGAGTTGTTTGAGAAAAAAGATCAATTGTTTTTGAGGCAATGTACGGCCGATTGTGATTTGATTCAGTCTAGAGATGAAACTTGAATATTCGACTAGACTTGTCACAGTATAGTTTTTGGTCTGAAGATATTTCAAACTTACATTTCTATTCAAGGCCTCAATCCGGCCTTTGACAGTTTTGCCG
>CAYWOK010000059.1:0-8680 GCA_964459895.1 uncultured Candidatus Izemoplasmatales bacterium | reverse complement strand
GGCTTTATCGTGGCCTTGTCGATGGGTGGCTACGCCATGGGAGCAGTGCTTGGATTTACACTTTTAGATAACAAAGATGAAAACACTTTGCAAAACATTGCAGCAACTCCGATTACGGTATCCGGATACACTAGTTTTAAAATTGTATATACATTTGTGTTGGCGATTTTCAGCAATCTCGTCATGGTGGCAGGTTTGAAACTCTTTGCCTCGGATGCGTATGAAGTTGTCTACGGAGGAAATACGATCCGTCTTCTCGACCAGCTATCTTGGGGAAATGTGTTTGTATTCAGTTTGGTCAGTGCCCTGATCGTGCCGACCGTTGCACTGGTAATCGCTTCAGTAGCCAAAAACAAGATTGAGGGATTTGCATTTATGAAATCAGGTGGCTTGTTGGTGATGATTCCGCTTTTGGCGCTTCTCAACGCCTTTAAAGATGGCAAACAATATATTTTGGGAATAGCTCCGAACTTCTGGGTAATCAAACCACTCTTGAACCAGGTGTTGGCTTCGACTGAGACCAGCAATCTGCCTTATTGGCTGTACATGGTAATCGGAGCCGCATACATGATTGTTCTAGGCGCATTTACACTTCGACTTTTTTTGAAAAGAGCACATTTAAAATAGGAGGATTAATATGGATTGGTATTGGTTTGTTTTAATTGGATTAGGTGTTGTGGGAATTGGATATTTGAAGTTGGTTGTATTCAAAAAAATGCAAGCGAAAAAACACAACAAACCTCAACACAAAGAAGAAAACGAAGATTAAAGAAGTGGTCCGCGGTGCGCGGACCACTTCTATTAATTTTGCTCTCTGAACAATAATCACGAATTTATCCCTTGTATTAGTCCGGTTATTTGTCTATAATGAAGTTGATGGCCACTATATAGGAGGCTTGTTATGAAATATAATATTGAAAAAAAGGTGCATAAATTCGTTGAATTCACGCATAAAAACTATAAAATATTTGCTCTGATCGGAATTATCATCATGTTACCTTTGGTATATTTGCTCGTCTACTACACCGGAGGTATCAAGTACGTGTTCTCCCACACGATGTATTTGCCTATATTGCTTGCAGGAATTCTATTGGGCACTGAATACGGAGTCCTGACAGCTATAATTGCCGGAATTTTACTTGGGCCTTTGATGCCGATTGATACTGTATTGCATGAACCCCAGTTATTTATTAATTGGTTTTACAGAATGATCATTTTCGTTTCACTCGGATTCATCAGTGGTTTCGCTTCGAACAGACTCAGAAAAAACAATGTCAAAATCAATGAATTAATGTCATTCAATCAAGAAACTTTGATACCCAATACAAATTATCTTTCGCGATACAGTACTATACTTAACTTGACCCAACATACAGTAGTTACCATTCTTATTTCTAACCACAACAATATCATCGATGTACTCGGAACTGACATATATCATAAACTCTTGCATGAAGTTTATCTTGATTTAAAGAATAATCTCGATTCTCATTCGATAGTTGTGCAATCCGACAGCAATAAATTTTGGGTCATAAAAAGCTATAACGGTTTAAAAAGTGATGCGGAATTTGTCTTGGAGATCATCAATCGCCCTCGGGAAATCGACAATATTCCCTTGTATGTAGATTACGCGATTGGCGCTAGCGTGGTTGCAAATTATTCTGACTGTGAAAAACTATCGTGCTATAAGGCTTCTGATGCTTCGGCAAGATATGCCGAACTCAACAATCTTCCCTATATAGTATATGATGACTCTTTGATTCAAAAACGCGATGAGTACGAATTACTCGCAACTTTTGGCAAAGCCTTGGACTCGGACCAGACATTCCTGATGTATCAGCCTAAAATCGATTTGAAAACATTGCTCCCGGTGGGGCTTGAAGCCTTGATGAGATGGCAAAATCCTGAAAAGGGTCTGATTATGCCCGATGTTTTCATACCGCTAGTAGAACAAACAAAACTGATCCACAAGCTGACAGACTGGGTTATGAAAAAAGCGTTGGCTAAAATAGGAGAGTTTCAACGTGATGGACTCACTATCGAGATCTCGATCAACGTGTCTGTCAAAAATCTCTATGATCCTTCATTTTATCAAAGAACCATAAAAATCATTGAAAATGCTAATGTGGCCATGAATCTTGTCCAACTTGAAATCACCGAATCTGTCCTGATGGTCAATCCAGAAGAGAGCAAAAAAATGCTGGAAAAATTTGTGGCTTCTGGAATCAAGATTGCAATCGATGATTTTGGTAAAGGATACTCGTCACTAGCATACTTGAGTCAATTTCCCATCGATGTCATCAAGATTGACAGATTTTTCATGCGACAGATTGCGACTAATGTATCAGCCCAACAAATTGTAAAAGCTACGATTCAACTAGCAAAACAGCTAGGATATAAAGTGGTCGCAGAAGGCATTGAGGATGAAAAAGTAATGAAAATTATGCAAGAATACGGGTGCGACATGGCTCAAGGTTTTTATTTTGCCCGACCGATGAAAGAAGACGCAATTCTAAAATGGTATGAAGAGAACCAACAAAAAGATAAATAGAGATTAGAAAACAGAAATTTGTGGCGAATGCCTGAATTTCTGTTTTTTTTATAAAGACGTTTCAAGCCGTCTTAGTGCATTGCTTTTTTTTCGCTTGATAATGACAATAAGCTATAGATATATCGATTTTTCTGTATTCGCAAAATTGACAACACACAAGATTCTAGACTTCTAAGACCAGATATCTCCATGAAAAAAGGAAATGATTACCTCATCATTTCCTTGATTTTTTGCATATTTTTAAAGTTTACTTTGCATATTTCCGGGAATATGGAAAATCCTTTTTCGAGAGCAATTCGTTTTCCGATCAGATCGACGCTTTGGGAAGCGCCAAATGGCAGGATCAGTCCAACTTTTTCGTTCAGTTTTTCCATCTCATCCAGAAATGTATATCTGGCGATAATCGAGGCGACAGCTACGCTTTGATATTTATCTTCGGCTTTCTGCACGAAAGTGATGTCTTGAAAGATAATCTCGTCTTTCAGATATTCGAAATAGTTGTCTTTTGAACAGAACTCGTCGATGATAACCCGTTGGAAATCACCCTTGTGTTTTGTTGTCATTTTTCTGATTGCATGATTATGGAGAAAGGCCTTGATTTTGTTCATATTGAAGCCTTTTTCAGTCAGTTCATTGAATTTCGTATTGTTTACGACCAAAACTGAATGGGAGATTTTCTTTATGAGTTCAAGCCCCATGCTTTTTATTGTTTCATCGGATAGTTGCTTGCTGTCGCGGACGCCAAGTTTTGCGAGATAATTGTAATCGCCTGCCCCTACATAGGCGGCACAGACGACAACCGGTCCGTAAAAATCACCGGTGCCTACTTCATCGGAACCGATGGAATTTTCTTTTGGCAATGCAGTTTCTTTTTTTTGCAAGTCGTCCACTTTTGTTTCTGTTTCGGTGATTTTTGGAACGAAGCCAAAGATTTCCGACCACATCAGATATTCATCAAGAGCGGTTTTTCCCTGAATCATGATTTTTAGCGAACGAAAAATGGTGACGGTGAAGTCAGGAGACTGAAAAATATGCGTAATGTGTTCCTGACTGACTGGTGTCTGATAATCCAGATAATAATCAATTATGGCCGGAATGTCTTTTTCCGATAAAGTAAAAACATAATTCACACTATCAACTCCTATGTATATTTTAACACAATATATGATAAAATAGAAGCGAATGAAGGTGAGAAGATGTACTCTGACATTGAAATTCTGGAGTTTACCAAGATTCTCAAAGAATACGAGAAATATGCTGCTACCGATCTTGGCAAGGAAAAAATCCTCTCCATCCGTCCGACAAATGTCAAAACGGAAATCATGATCATGCTTGAAGAAGTGTTTACGGCAAAAACCATGATTGAACGCTATGACGAGACACCGATGACCGGAGTCTTGAATCTGTTGGAAGCATTGAAACGCGTTAAAATTGGCGCAACCATGTCAATAGAGGAATTATTGAAAGTTGTTTCGCTAACAGAGGCGGAAGCCAGAACCGAACGCTTCATCAAAAAAGTCAGACAATTGGAAATTCCTTCTGAACCGCTAGACCATTATTATAACTTGATTACGACCCATTTGTCGGTCAGAAGAGCTATCGAAGAATGTATCGACCAAAAAGGTCAGGTCATGGATAGTGCGTCACCGGAATTAAGTCAGGTCAGAAAAAAAATCGGGATTACAGAGAACAGAATCTCCGACAAGATGAATTCCTTGCTGCAGTCCGAATCCGGAAAACTCACCGATTCTTTGATCACGATCCGCAACAACCGACTCGTCTTGCCGGTCAAAGCGGAGTTCAAAAACCAGTTCAAAGGCATAATGCACGACCAGTCATCTAGTAAAGAGACGGTTTTCATCGAGCCGATGGCGTGCGTTGAACTAAACAATCAACTCCAGTCATTGTTCCTCGATGAACAGGACGCTATTGAAAAAATCCTTTATCGACTATCTCAGGAAGTAGCTGTTGAAGCAGACTCTTTTTTAGAGAACCTGCGCATCTTCACGATTCTAGATGTGATTTTCGCAAAAGCCAAACACGCCATTGCTTTCAATGAAGAAAAACCGGAAATAGTCGAAAATGAAATCAATCTAAAAAACGCCCGACATCCATTCATTCCCAAAGCGGAAGTCGTTGCCAATACAATCTCGTTTTTGCAGTACCGGACCATTGTCATCACCGGGCCGAACACTGGGGGAAAAACGGTCGCTTTGAAAACCTTAGGATTGCTCTCGATCATGGTTCAGTCAGGGATGTTCATTCCTATCGACAGCGGATCGAAGACCATTGTATTCGATAATATATTCGCCGATATCGGTGACGAACAATCAATCGAACAATCGCTTTCCACTTTTTCATCCCACATTACCAAAATCATCAACATACTACACAAAATGACGCCAAAGTCTTTAATTCTCTTGGATGAACTCGGTTCCGGAACGGATCCCAAGGAAGGCGCAAGTCTTGCCATCAGCATCCTTGACTTCATCAGAAATAAATCTGTTTATGCTATGGTCACCACCCATTATCCCGAACTTAAAGTCTACGCCTATAATTTAGAGGATACTGTCAATGCCTCTGTAGAGTTTGATATCGATTCCTTGAGACCAACATATCGCCTGCAAATCGGTATCCCGGGAACCTCAAATGCTCTCGATATCGCTGCAAGACTTGGCCTCAACGAAGAGATAATCAATCAGGCAAGAGTGGTGTCGCTTACTTTTGACAACGATACTTCAAACCTGATCAAGAAACTCGAACGCCAAAGCAAACTTTTGCAAACTGAGATTGATAATTATCACTTAATGCAAGTTGCTTTGTCAAACGATAAAGAGACTCTAGAAAAAACAATCACCGATGCGAAAATTAAGCAAAACAAGATAATCAAAGAACTTGAAGCCAAGAAGAGAGAAGAGCTGGAAAAGGCCAAGCAAGAGGCTATGAGCCTGATAGATGAACTAGACCTATTAAGAAAAAGCGCCACGATCAAGGAGCACGAACTGGCCAGACTGAAATTCGCTGTCAAGCATATGGATGAAGGTGATGAAGAGTATCAGAAGACTAATCAGAAAAGAATCCATGTCGGCGATATCGTGAATGTCATTCCTTATCAAAGAACCGGAATCGTCATGAAACAAAGAAATGAAAACGAATACGAGATTCAAATGGGATCTTTGTCCTCGGTATTTCAGGAAAACCAGCTTGAATTCGTCGAGCCTCAAACAAAGGAAGCGAAAAGGTCTTCGACCAGAGTCCAGAAAGAGGGTATCGCCCATGCCGAGCTTGATCTGCGCGGTCAACGCTACGATGAAGCGATGGAGGCGCTCGACAAATATGTCGATGACTGCCTTTTCCATCACCTTGAATTCGCTTCGATTATCCATGGATATGGAACCGGCGCCTTGAAAAAAGGTGTAGGCGAATACGTGAAACAAAACAAAGCCATCAAAAAATCACGTCCCGGCGGTATGAACGAAGGCGGCCAGGGTGTGACAATCATCTATTTCAAGTAAAGAAGGGGAATATTGTGAAATCACCCAATAACGAACGTTCACTGTCTCTGGAAAACGGAGTATTTGTTATCGAGTTCTATACTAGATGGTGCGGGACATGCAGAGCAGTAACCAGACACTTGATGGAACTTGAAGAAGAAATGGGTTTTGAAGGAATTTTAATCGATGTCGAACAAATTCCGGTTGTCGCCAAAAGTTTTCTTGTGCGCGGTGTTCCTGTGATTGTTGTGCTACAAGATGGCATTGATCTGGGCAGAATCAGCGGCTCCTTAACCAAAGAGGAAATCCGCTCGTGGCTGCTTGGATTTGGTGTGCTATAAATTTTTTAGAAAGAGAGAAACGCCATGGATGGAATCTTGCTTATTGACAAACCTGAAGGACTGACAAGCCATGACGTCGTCTTCAAGGCGAGAAAAATACTCAATACAAAAAAAATTGGTCATACGGGTACATTGGACCCGCTTGCTACAGGTCTTTTGGTTTTAATGGTAGGCAGTACGACGAAACTAGGCAAATATTTTTCCGAACATGACAAGGAATATGATGCCGAAATAATTCTTGGCATGGAAACAAATACTGACGATATAACAGGTATAGTGATCAACCAGGCCGATGCAGGCAAACTGTCTGAAACTGCCATTTGGCATAAAGTCAGTCAATTCGAAGGTGAAATCATGCAGATTCCTCCCAACTTCTCGGCAGTCAAAGTCGATGGAAGAAAACTATATGAATATGCCAGAAAAAACCAAGAAATTCCCCAGGTAGAACCGAAAAAAGTGACCGTGAATAGTATATCCAATTTCAGAGTCGTTGATAGAGATGACTTGACAGTCACCATCGGTTTGACCTGCCACGTGTCCAAAGGAACCTATATAAGATCGCTCGCAAGAGATATCGGAAGAAGCCTTGGCGTTTATGGAACTCTCAAAAGTCTGAGAAGGACTGCAGTTGATGATTTCAAGCTGAAAGACGCAATTTCAATCGAAGCTTTGAGTGCAGGTCACTTTCAGTTTCTTGATCCCCTGCCTTGTTTAGGAATGCCAGAGCTGGTTGTGACTGAAGAGATAAAGAAACTTATCTCAGATGGAAGATTTCTGAGTGTTTCTCTATTCCAAGAAAAATCAGATACGGTCATTTATGACTTACATCATACTCCGCTGGCAATTTATCGATACGATGTGGAAAATAACATCATGAGAATGTCGGTGAAACTATTATGAAAATTATCCACCTGCAGTCTCCTCTTGCCAATCCAATCCCCAACCTTGCCCTATGCCTTGGTTTTTTTGACGGGATGCATATTGCACATCAGAAATTATTTGCAGCGACGATTTCTCAAAAGAAGCCGACCGGGATCATGACTTTTTCCACCCATATTCCCACTTTCTTGCAAAACGAGCAATATTACGCTCTGACACTCATGGCTGATAAGATCGAAATCGCCAATCGTTACGGATTTGATTATTTCATCATTTTAGATGTGTCCAAAGAGCTCGTGATAATGGAACCCGATCAATTCATCAGGCAATATCTCGTATCCTGCGCCAAAGTGATTGTGGGCTTTGATTTTCGCTTCGGACACAAAGGCTCTGGTGATGCCTTGTATCTAAAGTCCCGACTTCCAGAACAAACCATCATCATTCCTGAAATGGATTTTTATAACAAAAAGGTTGGTTCGACAAGAATCAGAAAACAGCTTTCACTCGGGAAAATTTCCTTGGTGAACAGACTGCTTGGCAGAAAGTATCAGATCAACGGAGTTGTCATAAAAGGCCATGGTAGAGGAAAAACTCTCGGGTATCCGACGGCTAACGTGGACTACAATGGGTACTATCTTCCCAAAGATGGCGTATATTATACGACAATCCGTCTATCTGATTCGTTATACGATGCTATGACATATATCGGATACAACCCCACTTTCAAGGACGGAAAAATGGCGCTGGAAACACATATCTTCGGACTTGAAAGGGAACTTTACGATGAGGTTATTACGATTTACTTTGAAAAATATATCCGACCGGAAATGTCATTTTCCAGTAAAGAAGCATTAATAGCGCAAATAAAAAAAGACGAATCAAGTGTTCATAAACTGATTCCGTCAAGGAGGAATATATGAAAAAATTAGGTAAGGCGTTTTGGATTACCATAGGTATTGGAGCTTTGTTTTTTGCGATTCTAGTGATCATCTCAAGCGTATTGCAACTGGGTGAAAGGCTAACTACAATTCATCCTTTTGTTGCTTATGCATTTTACGCGGTTGCAATCATACTGTTCTATCTTCTGATTATGCGACCGATCTTTCTCATCGTTTTTTCCCCGACATTTTCGATGGACACTTTATTCTCCGAGGAAGAGAATGCCAAAAAGAATTTTGCGATGTATCGTAAAGTATCCAAGAATCTGATTGAAGAAGACTATCTGTCAGATGATGAGAAAGCCTCCATTAAAGATGCATTGAATGATCCTATGCAACTTAAGCAATCGCTGGGGGTAGTTTTCGATCAAACCATCAAGAAACAATTGAATAAAATCATAGTCCATCATGCCGAGACGATATTTCTTTCGACAGCCATCAGCCAAAATGGACGCCTGGATGCGATCGCCGTCTTCA
>CAYWOK010000058.1:0-8927 GCA_964459895.1 uncultured Candidatus Izemoplasmatales bacterium | reverse complement strand
AAATATTCTACTACTTTTTCTTGATTTTGCAACTATTTTTCAAAATACCTGAAATCGCTGGAAATATGTGGCGTAGATAATATATAATGTTCAATAGATGATCAACCAATGGAGGTTCTAGATGTTTCTTGCAGATTTCTTCACTAGTTCGGGAATGGATGAAAATCCCACCGCCTATCTGTTCAAATGGCAACATTTTCTCTATATAGCATTATCAATCTTATGCTTTGTTTTGTTGATGCGGCTTTTTGCCCACAAAAGCGAGAAGACAAGGAAAATCATCATCATCGTTACAGGAATTTTACTTTTGGGACTAAAGTATGGTGGAGAGATTTTGTTTGTGACTGAATGGGGGCTCTACGGGGATCAAATTTCAAGTTTTTCCCATCCTTTCTGGGACTGGCGAACTCTGATTTCCTTTCAGGTCTGCGGCATAACCAATGTCTTGCTGCCAATTGTCGTCTGGTTTAATATCAAGTGGATGAAAGACTTTATTTATACTTCTTCGATCATCGGTGGAATTGCTGCGATCATCTATCCTGTCGGAGTGTTGTATGGAGATCCGTTTATCGTTACGTTTCCGATGATCAGAACATTGGTTGTTCATTTCCTGCTCGTATTTCTTCCCTGTTTCCTGATTGCCACGGGAGAGTTCAAATTAGAAAAAAAGAATTGGAAGAATACTTTCATCGGAGTTCTGCTCATCAATATTTGGGGAATGTATGGCAATATCTTCGTCGATCCTAGTGCCAATAACATGTATTTGATGAACAATCCGTTTCTTGGCGGTCCGATTCCATTTTTAAATATTCTTCCAAATGGAGTCCATACGGTATTTTTATATACTTTAGTCTTGTTTGCTTTTGTCTTGGTCTACTGGATTGCTGGAAAATACAACAAGTGGAGAGAGCTAAAATACTCATAAAAAAAACGATGGCCTTATTTCGGTCATCGTTTATTTTTTGTTTATTCCATTAAGTCAAAGAAGACAATGTTCTGCATAGCAGTAAGATCTGAAGCATAATCCCATACAGAACCAAAATCCACATCTCCGTTGATTTGGTTGAAGACAACATCTTTATTAGCATAACTTGTTGCTTCCAGCGCTGTCAATGTCTTTCCCAATGTGGTTGTTGGAATAAGCTCGTCCAATGTATTCTTGTTATTGTACTCATAGAATCTGGCATTTTCAGGAAGGTTTCCAGACATTTCCGTCCAGCCTCTTGCGGAGATATGGGCACCAAACGTATTGTTAATATAGGCAATCGCCGCATCGGGTGCCCAAGGTCTTCCCAGATCGACGCTCCCAGCAGGAACTCCTTCTTCAAAGATAAATTCGTTGCCATAAAAAACATATCCATAGTCTAGCATTTGCGAAATCGATGTAGTATAACCTTTGTTTGTCGACAAGCAGCCAGTAGATCTAGCCAGCGACTTGATGATAGAATTTTCAAAATATGCTGGGCCACCATTCCCAAAAATAAAGTCGACAACACCTTCGATATAGACATTGATGTAATACTGTCTGCCGTATTTGGCATATAAAGTGTCCTGATATCCGAGGAAATTGACGTTGTAGAAGATAACTTGGTCTGCCTCGGTCACAAGACTGACTGCTTGTTTGTCACTGATAGAAGATGAATTGTAATCAAATCCATTGGCGAAGGTTATGTCTCTCGCCATGAAATTCACTGCGGAAGATTTGATGGCCACTGTTGCAGATCCCTGCGTTCCCCAATTGGATCCATTTGGCATCTGTAAACCTGAAGCAGCATCATAAGTAATGATAGTCGTGTCCTTGTTCTCACCGATCATTGTCAGATTCGGAATCGAAATAACTATTTTTTCGTAATAAGTGCCTGATTTTATGAAAATGATTTTTTCGACAGAAGCGTCGAGACCGACATTTTCAAGAAAGAGCAAAGCTGATTTCAAATTTGAAAAATAATGTGCTTCGCCAGTATAGTTGCCTTCATCCAATGTGTAAGCCTGATCGACAATCACTGTGACTAGGTTTTCCGTGATGGTGCATGTGTTTGTAGTGACATATACTTTGACGAGCTTAGACGCAAATGAAGGATACGTTACCGACAATTCGTATGTTCCAATTAATTGATTGTCAAATGACGATGTATCGACAGTGTACTCGCTCGGATCCAGAATCAAAGAGGAACCATCGCTGAGTATCGCTCTGACCACAAGATTGGTCAAGTCCAGTTCTTCGTTCAAAAGATAAGTGTTCTTGAATAACAGGTCATTCACTTCGATGTCCGTCATCGCCACTACCTCCACGGTAAATGATTTGGTCGTTTCAAGATAGGTGACAACAATCGGATATGTTCCGATTATTGAACTATTGAAAGCGGACGAATCGACTGTATATTCTGTTTCTTCAACAAGTACACTGGAGCCGTCAGAATAATTGGCATAGACCCGCATTTCACTCAAATCAAGTTCTTCGTCAAGAAAATAATATTTTTTCACATTGTTGGAAATAACTGAGAATCCGACAATTTCAATCGGACCTTCCACAACGATATTCCTGGCAATGGAATTATCGAGATATTTAAAGAATTCGTTGTCAAAACCGCTAGTATCAAACCAATCCTCAGTGATAGAAGCGTGTGACAAGGCACTGCCTTCGGAAATTGTGATAGCTACAAGCGAAGCCAGTAGAGTAGTGTAGTCGGAATCATAATAAATGTTTGTCGCTGCAGCAGTTCCGCCGTTCAGATTACCGACGACGATACCTACGGTTGACTGGCCTGTCGCAGAGCCGGTATAGCTACTGACAAATATGTTGTTTGCGTGAACATCACTACCACTTGTCCCAACACCAAGGACTGCTCCAACGTTTTTTATTGAGGTTGTCGAACCTTTGATAACAGCATTGGATACGTTCAAATGGATATTTGCAGCGTTGAATCTTCCCATGATGGATCCGCAAGCTTGGATTGAAGCGCTGACCGCGCTAGAAAAATACACATTTTCTACGTTGATGATAATTGGTTGCCTTGAAGATCCGATTAGACCTCCAATATAAGATGCTGCAGCGATTTCGTTATTGTCATCATTGATGACAGTGATGTTCCTTAAGGTAATCGTGTCTGCTTCGGAAGTATTGATGACATCGCCAAATACGAGAGCTGCATAGGCATAGTTATTTACAACTGATACATTGTAGAAACTGAGATCTTCAAAAAGCACTCCACCCCTGGCAAATGCGGAAACAAAAGCGCAAGATTCACTTGTTCCGCCGCCATTATGGATACTGTCCGCAAAAATGACGTTCTTGACGACGGCTCCATTAACTAGTTCTTTGAACAGAAAACCCATTTTTTGAGCTGACGAGTTAACGACTGCGTTGCGAATCGTATGTCCTTGTCCGTCAAAAGTTCCTCCGAACACGAGATTGCTTCCGGTCAAAGTGATTTCGGACATGTCAATGTCATCAGTAAGATAATAATTCGCTAAAGTTCCTGATGTAATGAATGCCAAGAGATCCTCGGCATTATCAATCGCTATTGAAGCCATTTCCGAAGTCGTGGTTTCAACAGTCGTCAATTCTGTTGTAGTCGCCGGTATAGTAGTTAAAGTTGTCGTACTAGTTGATGCTGTCGTTGTAGTGCTAGTTGTTGGCGCAACTGTTGTTGTAGCTGTTGTAGTCGAGGCAGCTGAAGTCGTGTTCGTAGTTGTAGATGGCAAAGTTGAATTTGTCAAAGTTGAGCTGCTAGTTGATGCTTGTTGAGTTGTCGTTGTTGTTGAAATCGTAGTAATAGTTGTAGTATTTCCAAAAAGACTACAACCTGACAACAATAAAACAAACACTAATATGGTAAAAAGATAGTAAAGACGAATTTTCATATATACCTCCAGTTTCTATCTAAATATGTTTTGCTTATTATAGAATATTCACTCGGATAATACAAGAACTCACGCGGTTTTACAGCCTTAATCCGAAATTTTTGGCAGAATATTTCTTAAGCATTTATTATCTGTGTACAATTGTTCGGATTACCGGACAAGACATAAAAAACACCTGGAAAATTGACCAGGTGCAGAAGTTCAAATAATATCAAGTTAATATCAAGGATTGATGGTGACAGTATATAAATTTAGCAACTCGGACAAATCCATTTCTGCCAGAAGATCCAAATCTGATTCATGGACATATTGTGAATAATAGAGAAAAACACGAAGTACTACCTGCAACTTGGCATCGGTAATGCCAAGTGTTTGGGCAAGGTTGACGTATTCTTCCTCACTCAATACTAAGGCTGCAGACAACTGCATTTTATAGCTATCCGTTATGACACCAGTGCCATCGTTCGTTGTCGAATCATTATATGCCGTTGTTGTTCCTGGCATCGTAGCTGCAGTCGTAGCCGGCATCGTGGCTGCGGTAGTAGAAATGTATTCAGGGGTTTCTGAATCGGCAATTACAAAAGCGTAGCCGGAATAAATGCTTGAAGGGACTTCAGAATGTTTGTTGAGAACAAGGACAGTTATATCGTTTTCAGAGTAGCAACTGAGAATTTTGGCTTTCAGTTTGTTTTCTGTGTCATAATCATCTGCACTTACTCCAAACAGCATTGTGAGACTGTCTTCAGTTCCATAACCCAAAACGATATTTTGATATTTAATTTCATTAAGAACCTTCTCAAGCGAACCCGAGTCATACCTGAGATTGTCAACGATTGTGATACCGTCAGGATTTAGGGGTTCCACAGATGTCACCCGATTTAAGCGGTTGATGTTGATTTCAAGTGACGGATTCACATCGATAGTTATTGAAGCCATGGTATCGAATTGAAATACTAAACCCAGCGAAAGCAATGCGACCAAGGCAAGTCCAGCGAGGCCAATCGCAAATTTTCTCCAAGGATGTCGGAATTGGGATTTGGAGATTTCTGGTTGGTGATACATTTGAACATTGTTTAAAAAATCCGTTTTTTCAACCAGATTGAACGAAACGTGTTCTCTTAATGTTTTTTGAAAATCCCGATAGTTCATCTGTCTCCCTCCCTAAATTTCTTTTGCAATTTCTTAACAGCCTTGGAATAAATCCATGTAATTGTTCCCAGCGGTTTGTCCAGAATCAATGCTATTTCCTTGTGAGTCAAGTTTTCAACATTATATAGCAATACGACGTTTTTCTCTGTTTCATCAAGAATTGCAAGCATATCTCTAATCAATTCTTCTTTTTCAAGCGACACTTCAATATGGTTTTGGAACGGGTAATTTGAATAATCATGTTCTACGTCATCAACAAGAGTCATCCGTTTTCGTTTCTTATATTCATTCAATGCCAGGTTTTTGGCAATTGTCAAAAGATAGGCAAGAAAATTATTTTCTGTGTATTTCTCTATGTTTTGCAAAACCTTGATGTAGGTGTCCTGCATGATATCTTCCGCAAGCGAACGGTCATTTAAAATTGGAAGGATGACAAAAAAAACTTGTCTGAAAGTATTGTGGTACAACTCGTCAAAGGCGCTAATGTCACCTTGCTTGAGAAGCCGTACCAGATGATTGAGCTTATCCTTCATAGTCTCACCCCGTTCTTGAGACTATTTTAACATTTTTTTTGAGGGATAACACTCTCATTTGCTTTTTTCAACAATATAAACAATCTCGCAAGCGTTTTTGTTGTAAAAAAAAAGCGAAATCCTGAAGATTTCGCCAAGTTTCAGTTTTGTTTCCGGATTTTGCCGTCTTGTTTGTGAATGACAAAACTGGTGTTTTGCGTGATTGCCTTGATGGTTGCGAAAGCAATTGCCTCTCTCTGGGTTTCGAGAATGCGTAGGATCTTATCTGATCCTTCTCGTTTAACAAACCACTTTCTGTCTTCTTTGCGAAACAACACGTGATAGCGACCAAGATCCTTTTTCTGTTCTTGAGGCTTGTCCGCAGGTTTTACAGGCAACTTCTTTGTTTCGGCTTTTGGCTCTACTACCGGATTTGGTTTTTCAATATCCGGTTTCTTAGGCAAGGAAATTTCAACTGGAGCAATTTGTGTGTGAATTACTGGCTCTGCCGAATCGTCGTCGGATAAAGGAGAAAATATTTTGTTTAGGGCTTGATTTTCGACTGGTTGAACCTTGATTTCAGGGACAGGCTTTTTTTCCAAAACCACAGCTTCGGAGATTGGCTTTTCAGGAGCGTTTTTGTTATTTTTGGATTCATAACTGGAAATGATTTCCTGGTCAATCAAATCTTGAAGAGAGATGGATTTCACGGTTTCGGAGGAATCGCTGTTGTCAGTATGTTGTTTATCGTAATTTTTCATATGGCTTCTGTTGACAAGATTATAGATCAGGTAAATCAACGTCATGACAAAAATAACGCCTAAGACGATTGCCAGATACAGCCAGTTTTCTTTGATGAATTCTATGATAATAACACGCCTCCTATCAGACTAGAATAATTTGAGTTGCGTTTCATTTAGCGGCTTGATCGATTTGACAATATCTTTCATGCCGAAAGGGATTTTCAATTTTTTTGCTTCAAAGACAAAAGCTTTCTTTAATTTCCCCGAGTTCATCGAAGCAAGGGATTTTCTGTTGCCATAGGTGTCCATATATATATTTTTTAATCCAGGATATTCATTGTCGATCAGGTCATGAAATCTTGATCGCTGTTCCTCAAAGAGCATGATGCCAAATGTTGGATATACAAATGAAGAACCTGCTTCTTTGGTCTTCTGAAGAATTTCTCGGACGTTTTCTTCGTTATCGTTAATGAAAGGAATTATCGGTTTCATAATCACGCCAACAGGAATTGTCTCATGGCTCAATTTATGGATAAGTCGTAATTTGTGTGTAAAATCTGGTTCGAGAAAATCCATTTTTTCCTGGACAAGGTCATTGGAGAAACCGATGGGGACAGTGATTGCCACGGGGGCTTTTTCATAGATTTTTTTAATAATGTCAATGTCGTTAAGCACCAAATCTGATGAAGTCTCTAAATACAATCCCATGTTTTTGTCCAGAATGATTTTCAGAATTTGGCGCATGAAACCTTGAGTTTTTTGCGATTTGTCGTAGACATCCGGATTCTGATAAAAACCAATAATCGAGCCTTCTGCCTTTAATGACAGTTCTTGGGTGAAAAGAAATAAAATATCTGTTTTTGGAGCGATGGATTCGTTTCTATAAGTCTGGTCGACATCGGCTATCGAAGCAAGATACTGACGTCCGGGATGGGAACCGTGAAACAAACAAGCAAAAAAATCAACTCCGAAATAGCGTTGAGGGCTTTTGCTTGGTGAAAGGATCCGCTTGTATTTGAAACCGGACATTTATTCCTCCTAAAACCGCCAGATTGCGGCCATGAGAATCAAAGCGACGATGATATGAAAATATTGATAAAAACCAAATCGCTTTGGTTTCTTTGCCAAAAGTTGATCAAGTTCCTTTTGAAACGTTTTAACTTTCTTTTTACCGTTGTCACTGATTTTGAAGATGAAAGGCAAGTTTCGAATGTATAAAATATCTTGATTCGGAAGGTTCAGTTTGGTTTCTGTTTCAGCAATGGCTCCATGCAACATTTCCTGGTCAAATTTTGCTACAGAATATAAGAAGATAAAGTCTATATGTTTCTTTTTCAACATAAACTTTGTGGCAAGATAAATCACAAGCAAGACACCGATGACGATTGCATAGGCTACAAGTTTGAATGAGCCGATGAAATAATAGCTGACAATAGTGAAAACGACAACCGCTGTTAGATCAGTCAGGCGAATTGATGGATGATAACGGAAAATGGTGTTGAAAGCTATATAAAGGATGACAACCGAGGTCACTCCTTTTAAAAATAGATCAAAATACAATTCCATGAATTTTCTCCTTGAGGTCAAAATTGCATTACACAGGTTAAATGAAGTATGGTTCCACAATTTTCAACAAATCATCGATAGTTTTTTCTTGTTCGATTTTGATTACTGGGACAGTGACATTTTCGAGCCATGTTTCATGTTGTTTCTGCCCTCGGATGTTACTGGAAGCAGTTTCGTACTGGCTGACCCAGTTTAAAAAATCTATATGTTGGGAATAAAGATCGCCACCTGGCATGATTCGCTTGCCAAAGCGGTTTAGTTCCCGCTTTTGAATTCTTTCGAGCCTGACAGGTAATGGCAAGTGTAAATAGACAAACAAATCAATCTTGTCTTTGAAAATGTCTCCCCAGCCAACAAAAGCACCGGAAATCACGCATTTGGCATGTTTTTCCATTTCGTTTTTGACGTAGGTTTGTGAATCATGTTTTGATTTCCTTGTCGAAAACGGAGGATCTGTTTTTTCCCAGATTGCATCGTCGGTGTCGATGAAGTGATAACCGTGCGTACTGCTGATGGCTTTAGCCAAAGTTGTTGATCCCGATCCTGATGCTCCGAAAATATGGATAACTTTCGCCTGCTTCAAAAATATCACCTGGCCATTCTGAATCTCGATACAATCTTGTTATTACTATATTAACAAATATATTTACTTTTTACAATGCTTATTGACATCTCTCAACATTAAGACAAAAAGAAAAAGTCTATTGCTAGACTTTATGTCTTTATTTTGCGACTTTATCCAAGGCCTTTTTTGCTTGTTCGCAGATCGATTTGAAGCCTGATGGGTCATTGATAGCGATATCAGACAACATTTTGCGGTTTACTTCGACATTTGCCAAATTTAGACCATTGATTAATCTTGAATAGGAAAGGTCGTTCAATCTTGCGGCTGCGTTGATTCTGGTAATCCATAATTTGCGGAAATCGCGTTTTTTTCTGCGACGGTCACGGTAGGCATAGGCAAGCGAGTTCATCACTTGCTCTTTTGCAGTTCTGTATAACAAATGCTTTGCGCCATAATATCCTTTGGCCAATTTTAATATTTTTTTACGTCTTTTTCTTGTGGCAGGGCCACCTTTTACTCTAGGCATGA
>CAYWOK010000057.1:0-9116 GCA_964459895.1 uncultured Candidatus Izemoplasmatales bacterium | reverse complement strand
TCAATTTTTTATGGACAGTCAACTCTCCGTATATCGGACAAGGATTAGGAATGATCTCACCCGATTTGGCTTCGGCAACCTCACTTCAGGCGGCTTTGCCAATGGCTCTTCAAATGTTCATCCCAGCCGAATACGCATCAGCTCTTACAAACGTTGAATTAATGGCCTTCATTACAGGGCTTGCATTGTTCGTTGTGAAAATCGTGTGGTTGATTTTCTACTTCACTGTTTTCAATTTAATCTATCGATTCTTTTTCTTCCTGATTAGAGTCATTTTCTTTTCATCAAACAAGAAAAACGAGAAGTACGCTTCAAAGAATCGCGGAATGGGAGCGTTGTTCGGACTTCTGAACGGCGTCGTGAGCGTTTTCGTATCACTGATTCTATTCGGAGGATTAATCTCAATATCTGAAAGTTTGGTCGCCATCGCTCCTGAAAATGATCCCGCAACGGTTCAACTCGACTTCCCAAGAGGAGAAATTTACCAGGCAAGCCAAACAATCATTCAGACAAGTGTTTCATTGCAGATACCACCTGAATTTGAAGAAGCTGTAACAATGATTAACGACATGGTTACGGCATATAAAGCAAATATCGTTGTTAGCACCACGGCACAGATTACGGTGACGGATCCGACAAGCGCTCAAGAAATGCAACTAGACCTTTATCTATTTGACGAAGTATTGTCCTTTGATTATAACGACGATCAGATTGCGATACGCCATGAACTTCAGGTGATTACGTCTGTTGCTGCGCAATTGCTTGATTCAGAATTTATGAATACGAATGAATTAACCGATTTAACCGGAGATGAGATTCGACTAGCTATCACTACGATTGCAAGTTCGAAATTATTGACTAGTTTAATTCCAATCGCAATTGAAGTTGGTGCAGACATCATGGATGTCGAAGTCGCTCTTCCAACAGAAGAACTATATGCAATTGACTGGACCACTGAACTTGCCCAATTGGGAGAAATCGCTGGAACGGTTTTTGATATTGCAAATACAGCGGGTCTGTTGAGTGGATCGGTTGACCTCCAAACTTTAACATTAGATGGTGATGACGTTCGAAGTGTATTTGATTCCCTTGGCGATTCACAACTTGTAACTTTAGCAGCCTATGTTGCCATCGAACCTGTTCTCCAAATGGCTTCCGAGCAAATTAGAGCGGTTGTCACCGTTCCGGCTGATATCGTTTGGAAAGACGAATTCGTCGCATTTGGAGAAATTGCTGGTGCTGTTTTGGATACAGGAGTTTCTTTTGATGTCATTAATAGTGGTGATCCATTTGCGATTGTTTCAGCACTATCAACACTTGATTTTACAGTCATTCTCGACTCTAAACTTGTAACACAGGCCTTGATTAATATTTTTGAAGGGGCATTAAACATTGAAGAATTAAACTTAATCATTATTCCTGACGGTATTCAGTGGCTTGACGAATTTGACGGAGATGGTAACATCATTTCAAATGGAGAGTTAAGAAACATTTTGTTAGCCGTGAATGCGCTCGGTGGCGTTGCTTCAACCATCGATTTCAATAATCTTTCAATTAGTTCAATTTCGGGATTAACCGAAGAAAGCATCAATTCCTTATTTGAATCTAAGATATTAGTTGCGACAATTTCTGATTATCTACTTAATCAGGATTTAGGGTTTGCACTGGTTATTCCTGATTCCGTATTTGATGAAGACGGATACCTTTTAAAAACCGAATTACAAGCATTATCGGCTTCGCTTTCACTTGTTACTCAAAACCTTCTTTGTGATGAAGACGATACAGCGTGCCAAGAGGATGGATTTGGATTTGACATAACGAAAGCCTTTAACCTAAGCTCAGAACAGATTGACACTTTAGTCGGCTCAGACATTTTAGCGGCTACAGTGGGTGACATGATTATTACTATGGGCGGAGACGCCTTAGTGATTCCCGATTCTGCCATTCTTGAAATAGAAGTCAAAGGCATTCCTCAAAATGTCATCTCCAAAACAGAGATTTCAAAAATGATTCAAGCTGTAACAGTGCTTGGGATTTCTGATTTTACAAACCTCAACATTGATCCTTCGATTCTACAAGAACTTGGATTAGAAAGTGACCCAACGACTTTAGACCCTGCCAAGGCTGAAAAACTATTTGCTTCTGACATCTTGCACGCAACATTATCCGATGTCATTTTAGGATTTGCAGTAGGAGATGAAGCCATTCTTTTAGTCCCTTATGTCGACCAAGACGGCATTGCCGTCAGATACACTGTTGGAAGTGTCGAATTTATCTCTAGAGATGAACTTGAAGCCCTCCTTCAAGCCATTCTTTCTTTAGACATTCAAGACTTCAACAATATTGATTCACTCGATTTATCACTCGTGACTGAAAATTCAGAAGCATTACTTGCCTCTGCAATTTTACATGCTACCATTTCTGACCAACTGTTTGCTTTGGAAGGAGATCTTGTCTCTATTCCTTATGTTGACGAAGATGACAATTCCATCCGTATCACGGTGGGCGATTCAGGGTTTGAAACAGAATACATTGCAAAAGCTGAACTTCAAGCCGCATTTGATGCTTTAGACGTTTTGGAAATAACCGATATTACAACGTTTGACGGAAATGTCGACCTTTCAATTTTATCAGAGGGTGAAAACTTGCAGACGCTACTTTCCTCCGCAATTCTTCATGCGACTATCTCTAAACAGGTATTAGATTTAACTGCTGGCGACACTCCGATTTTATCAGTTCCTTATGTAGCGTCAAATGGGACCACTGAAATTAGAAAAACTGTGGGACCAGTTGGAAACGTTACCGAATATATTTCTAAAGAAGAAATCAATGCAATCATTGATGCACTTAACGTCCTTGAAATAACCGACGTCACCACTTTTGATGGTAATGTTGATTTAAGTGTGCTAAGCGTCGAAGGAAACCTCGATATTTTACTTGCTTCCTCGATAATTCATGCCACCGTTTCCCAACAAGTCTTCGATCTTTCCGATGACGGATTCGTAAACGTCCCGTATGTAGAAGAAGATGGATTAACCAACGTTAGAGTCACTGTGGGACCTGTTGGACAAGAAACAGAATATATCACAAAATCTGAAATCTCAGCAGTATTCGATGCATTAGACGTTTTGGGCATCAGTGACGTTACAACCTTCGATGGAAACGTTGACTTAAGCCTGTTGAGTGTAGAAGGCAATATTGACATCTTACTAACTTCAGCCATCATTCAATCAACCATCTCAGATCAAATCTTCGACTTAGATACAGCTGGTACATTAACGGTTCCTTATATAGCTGAAGATGGAGTCACTGAACTGAGAGTGACTGTTGGACCCGACGGATTTAAAACAAATTACTTAATTAAATCAGAAATTAGCGCCATCATTGATGGTTTGAATGTCTTAGGAATTACCGATGTCACCACTTTTAGCGGATCTGTTGACCTAAGCTTGCTAGCCATTCCTGGAAACAGTGAGACCTTATTGTCCTCATCGACAATCCAAGCCACCGTTTCCCAACAAGTCTTCGACCTTGGTGTAGCTGGTACATTAACGGTACCTTACATGGCTGATGATAATACTACAGCAATTAGAGTCACCGTTGGTATTTCACCCAACGATACAGAATACATCATCAAATCAGAACTTTCTGCTATGATTGATGCTTTGAACATTCTTGGCATCACGGACGTTGAAACCTTTAATGGAAGTGTTGACCTTTCGGTTATCACAGAAGGCGACAATGCAGACACCCTATTACTTTCAAGCGTCATTCAAGCAACAGTGTCCAAACAGATATTTGACCTTGGAGTCGATGGCACCTTAGAAGTTCCAACTTATCAAGAAGACGGAGTGACCTTGATTCAGCTCCTGACAGGACCTTCTGGACTTGAGACGACTTATCTCATCAAATCAGAATTGAAGTCGATTTTCGATGCATTGGATATTCTTGGTCTCACTGACCTTGAAACGTTCTCAGGAAGTGTCAATCTTGATACTTTAGCAGAAGGCACAAATGCAGAAACTGTACTCGCATCTGCAGTTATCCAGGCAACGGTTTCAAAACAAGTCTTGGATTTAGATGCATCCGACACCATTAACGTTCCTTTCTTTGCTGATGATAACTCAACTGAAATCAGATTCACAGTCGGATTACTTACAGAAGCGACAGATTATGTCTTAGCTTCTGAATTAGTCGCAATGATTCATGCAATGGATCTACTTGGTATCACCGACGTAGAAACATTCGATGGAACGGTCGATATCACCAGTTTCTACGACGAAACGAACAGAAACATCCTATTGTCATCTTCCATCATGCAAGCAACGATTTCAAAACAATTGATTGATCTTGGAGATGCGACTTTAACTGTGCCTTATACAGACTCTTTACTCGTAGATGTCAGATTAATGACAGGACCTCTTGGCGATGAAACAGAGTACGTTTCAAAGGCTGAAATTAGCTCGATTTTCGAGTCCCTTGAAATTTTAGGTGTCACCGACATTACGACATTCTCTGGGGATATTAACTTAACTAGTTTCTATGTTCAAGAGAACCGAGATATCTTACTTGGAAGTGCGTCCATGCATGCGACGATTTCCAAACAATTAACGGATTTAGGAGATGCAACATTAACTGTTCCGTTTATGGCTTCGGACAATACTACTGAAATTCGAATTTTAGTTGGGCCATTAGGCAATGAAACTGAATTTGTTGTCAAGACTGAAATCGACACTATATTTGAATCACTCGAAATTTTAGGTATTACAGACATTACAACATTCGATGGAAACATTAATCTAACAAGCTTCTATGTTCAAGAAAACAGAGACATCTTGCTTGCAAGTGCAACTATGCACGCAACCATCTCGAAACAACTGTTCGATTTAGGACCTGCGACTTTGACGGTTCCATATACCGCAATTGATGACCTAACAATAATCCGCGTAACCGTAGGAGAAGTAGGAGAAACGACAGAATATGTCGTTAAAACAGAAATTGACGCTATGTTCGAATCTCTTGAAATTTTAGGTATTACGGACATTTCTACTTTTGATGGAAACATTGACTTATCCGATTTCTATGAACAAGCAAACAGAGACATCTTGCTTGCAAGTGCCTCGATGCATGCGACAATCTCGAAACAACTTCTAGACCTAGGAGATGCAGTTCTTCTCGTTCCTCTTCAAAATCAAGACGCAATTGACGTTCGTGTCACAATCGGTGGCGTTGGATTTACAACCGAATTTGTAGTAAAAGGTGAAATTGATGCGATGTTTGAAGCACTCGAACTTCTCGAGATTACAGACATCAACTCCTTCGACGGAAACGTTGATTTGGCATTGATTTACGGAGAAGCAAATCAAGACATTCTACTCGCAAGTGCATCCATGCACGCAACGATTACAAAACAACTCGATGATCTTGGATCTGGCGTCTTGCTTATTCCACTTACAGACGTTGACGGCCTATCCATTCAAGGTACCGTTTCCGGAACCCACTATATTTTCAAATCCGAAATTAAAGCCATTATCGATTCTCTTGAACTTTTAGGCATCGTCGACATTACGACCTTTGACGGAACGGTTTCATTGGTCAACCTGTTTGAGGATGGTAATCAAAACACACTATTATCTTCCGCATCGATGCATGCGACAATCACAAAACAACTAGATGATCTTGGTAATGATGTTCTTCTTATTCCAGATACTGATGTACTCAATGTCTCTATCCAAGGAATTGTTTTCGCAACACACTTCATTTACAAGGACGAGATTAAGGCCATCATCAATGCACTTCACGTATTGAACATCACAGATATTACGACATTTAACGGAACCGTATCACTTTCAAATTTGTTTAATGAAGTCAATCAAGACATCTTATTAACTTCCGCATCCATGCATGCGACAATTACAAAACAACTCGATGATTTAGGCTCTGGCGTCTTATTGATTCCGTCCACCGATGTTGATAATATCTCTATCCAAGAAACCGTATCCTTAACGCACTTCATTTACAAAGATGAAATCAAAGCCATCATCAATGCTCTTGAAATCTTAAATATCACAGACATCACGACATTTGATGGAACTGTATCCTTACTCAATCTGTTTAGTGATGGAAATCAAAACACTCTATTAACTTCAGCCTCGATGCATGCGACAATCTCCAAACAACTCGACGACCTTGGCTCCAGTGTTTTATTGATTCCACATACAGATTTTGAGGGGCTAGTCGTAGAAGGTACTGTATCTCTCACGCATTTCATCTACAAAGACGAAATCAAGGCCATCATCAATGCCCTTGAAGTCTTTGGAATCAATGATATTACTTCATTTGACGGAACTTTCGACATTAGCACTCTTGCTATTACAAGTGATCAAGAGACCGTCCTTCTCAGTGCATCCATGCACGCAACCATTTCGAAGACCATGCTTGATTTAGACGATGCAGTATTGATCGTGCCACTCTATACACAAGCAGGCGTCGCAGAAATCAATCGTATTCAAAAGACCGTCAGTTCAACTGATTTCATTACAAAAGCAGAAATTAAAGCATTAATTGACGCATTCCTCATTATGGGATACACCGATCTGAATACGTTCGGTGCTTCCATCGATTCTTCTCTGTTCTTCGACAATCCGGATACTCTATTATTGTCAAGTTCAATTCAAGCTACACTTTCTGATAAATTGCTCAATGATACTCTAGGCAATTTAATCATTCCGAACACCAATTATGCAGCAGACTACACCATCCGTATCGTATTAAGTGATGTTACATACATTGAACTGGTCGAAATCAAAGCCATCCTTACTTCCCTTGAATTACTAGGCTTAACAGACTTCAGCGCGATTTCAATCAATCCTGCCAACGTATTCGCAGCGGATTATGACATCTTACTTGCTTCATATTCAATGCAGGCAACCGTTTCTGATACATTGTTAAGTGGAGCATTAGACGATTCTGCAGCCGCTGGTTGCGGTTCACTCATCGTAGTGAACCACTTCCGTGAAACACTGAATGTAGGAGTGGGAACGAACGAACAAATTGAGAAAACCGAACTTAAAGCATTACTTACATCACTACAAACACTGGGTGTCAGCGACTTTAGTGGAGCCGTAGATGCAAGCGTCGTTACGGATTTAAGTGACGCTGACCTCGATATTCTTCTTGCCAGTGGATCAATGCAGGTTACGGTTGACAATATGTTGAAAGGCAATGCTAACATCAACACCTCAATTCCTGACCTCGCTGTAGAAGACGTATTTGGTATGATGGATATTACGACAGTTACGGAAATCAAAGCATTTATCAAGGCAGCGAACACCGTGGGTGGATCTAGTATTTCGAATGTAGACTTCGATCTCACAGCTATCGCAGCGTTAACTCCTGCCGAACAAGATACCGTATTGTCTTCAATGATTGTTAGAAACATGATAACATCAGATGTTGAGACAGCCATTGCATCTATCAACATCTATAACTTCCCTGCTGGACCATTCTATACGATTGAAAATACGGATTATGAGAATGATGATCCGGGATTATTCTTCACAAAACAAGGTGCCATTGACGCAATTGAATTCATCAATGCGAACCCGATTCCTTAATATGTTTGACTCAAAAGTTGGAGACTTCGGTTTCCAACTTTTTTTATATTATAAAACTCGCTAAAATTAGCCCTTTTCTTTATAAATACTTTTTGATATACTATTATCAGATACTTATAAAGGAGGTCATGATTATGATTGATAAAATTCTAGCCGCAAACACAAATGATGGTGAGGGTATGAACGCGGCATAAAAAGTACCTTCACTCAAACTTAATGATGGAGGAAACAATGAATTATCAACATCTTTTTGCCTATGGACTGACAAAAGAAGTTCTAGAAGAGGCAAGAAATGATGACTATCTTTTTTTGGCACGAGTAACGACGCAACAACGTGATTGGTTTTCTTTGGAAACGGAAGAAGGAGAAATCTCTGCAGAGGTTCGTGGACGATTTATCTATGAGGCCATTCAAGAAATCGAGTTTCCGATTGTCGGAGACTGGGTATTATTTAAATATACAGATGACTTGCATGAAAAAGGAATCATTCACAAAGTACTTACACGAATTAACTGCCTGACGAGAAAAGCGGCAGGTTCTAAAGAAATGACCCAGGCAATTGCCGCAAATGTCGATTATATTCTTATATGCATGTCCATGGACCTTGATTTTAATCTTAGGCGCCTTGAGCGGTATTTAAGCATTGTATGGAATAGTGGTGCACATCCAATCGTCGTTCTGACAAAATCTGATTTAGCAACCGATTTTGAAAAACAAATACTTGAAACAGAAAACATTTCATTTGGTGCTGAAGTCTTAACCTGTTCCAATCAAGAAGAAACTGGGTATGATGAACTCCTGCCATACATTCAACCTAACAAGACTTATGCCTTGGTGGGTTCAAGTGGTGTAGGCAAATCTTCTCTGATCAATTCTTTATTGAAAGAAGAACATTTTGAAACCAACGGTCTTAGAAAAGATCATCGTGGAAAGCATACGACAACTTCTAGACAAATGGTTCTATCCCCTTCTGGAGCGCTAATAATCGATACGCCTGGGATGAGAGAAGTCCAGATTGAATCGCTTGATCTTGACTCTTCGTTTTCTGACATTGAAGAACTGGGAGAAGAATGTAAATTTCGTGACTGTTCGCATACGGTCGAACCCGGGTGTGCCGTTATCCAAGCAATTGAAGAAAATCGAATGGACTCGAGCAGACTTAAAAACTACCATAAAATGCAAAGAGAGTTATCAAGGACTGCAGTTTTAAACCGAAAGAACTTGTTCCAACACAAAACAAAAAAATAGTCATTATTGAAATGCGTAGGAAGACCCCTTCTTGCGCTTTTTTTATTGTAAATTCATAGCAGATAAGAGAGATCCATTCGCCCTTGATTTTATATAAATGCCTATCTTTAGATGTTGAGAGATTGTATGCTTTATTTACCCAAAATTCCCTATAATATTATGATTAAATTGTGAGCAATTGAACTTGCAAAAGTTTGAGAAAGAAGTATAATGAAATTAGAGAAACACTGATGAAGGAGTGACTTTTTTGAA
>CAYWOK010000056.1:0-9359 GCA_964459895.1 uncultured Candidatus Izemoplasmatales bacterium | reverse complement strand
AGGAAAAAACCATTCTCTTCATCCAATCGGAAATCAAAGAACATGCCGAACTCGGCTATCTTTTGCAATGCTTCACCTATATCGGCGAACTTGAAAGAATGACACAGTTCAAAGACAAATCAAAGAAACAAGCATCAGGAATAACTGCAGCGTTATTCACGTATCCCGCATTGATGGCTGCGGACATTTTGCTGTATGATGCCGATTTCGTCCCAGTTGGCGATGACCAAAAACAGCACATTGAACTTACAAGAGATGTCGCGAATCGCTTCAACAATCGTTTTGGTGAATTTTTCAAAGTTCCGGAACCATTCATTCCCAAGGTTGGGGCAAGGATCATGGATCTACAAAACCCAACTCAGAAAATGAGTAAGTCAGATTCTTCTGACAAAGGCTATATCGCCTTGCTTGATGACGAAGCAACGATTACGAAGAAAATCAAATCCGCCGTGACAGATTCAATCGGTATTGTCAAGTATGATCCAGATAACCAACCGGGAGTCGCCAATCTGTTAACGATCTATTCTGCGCTCACCAGCGAAAATATCGATGACATCGTGTCAAAATACCATAACCTAGGCTATAAAGAATTCAAGGAAGATCTGGCAAGGATCGTAGTCGGAGCGCTAATGCCTTTGCAACTTAGGTATAAAGCAATCATCAATTCCAAAGAACTCGATGATATCCTAGATTCCGGACGAGAAACCGCTCAGGCATATGCCAGTAAAAAACTCGCGAAATGCAAACAGAAACTAGGCTTGGGCAGAAAAAAATAAACCATCTCTTGATGGTTTATCCACAGTCAAAAACGGTTTATTTATTAGATGGAGAAAAATGGTCTATTCCAGATCGTTGATATCGTTGATCACTCTGGTGATTGCTTTGAAAGCTTCCTCTTCATCCCGGCCGTTAAAAGTGATTTTGAATGTTTTGTTGCTGGGTACGCCCAGGGACAAGACTCCCATGATCGATTTTAGGTTGACTTTTCTATCATCAAATTCGATGATCATTTCCGTTTGATAACTGTTGGCTTTGCTGACAAGCATGGTTGCAGGTCTTGCATGAAGACCAAAAGGGTAAACGATTTTGTATTTATACTCTATCATTCTGTCCTCTCCTTCTTTTTTGCTTGAATAAGGCTTACGAGTTGACTTGCAGATTTGGGAAGTAAAAATTTGATTTGTTTGCCAGAGACAAATATTCCCATGGCTCCGTGTTCCTTTAGAGTGGCATATTCGCATTTCTTTAGATTTTTCAGTAAGACTTTCAATCTTGCACCTTCCATGGAGATAGACTCAATGTTATCAATACCGCCTAAAACCTGAATCATCTTATCTATTTCTGAAACATCAATTTCTGGTTTTGCTTGCTTTTTTTTGCCTTGATAAAGAAAATAGATTAAGGCAAATACCATAGCAATGACCAATAGGGCAATCCACCACCAATTGGTAATTATCCAACTTGCCATGATGATTCCTGTCCAAAAATTCCGGATATTGTCAGACCAGGCAAAAACAAAAAGCATCACCGGTTGAAAAGACATTTCGATCACCTCTATAAAGATATTTTATCATATTTTTTAAAAATTAGTCCAGTTTGCAAATATTTTCAAAACGAAATGCTTGAAAACGAAGACGCTATAGTCTATAATCTCATACTAGAAAAAGGTGGAAACTATGACAAAAGTAATTGAAGCAATCATCGAAATCCCCATGGGGACGCAAAACAAGTACGAAGTTGACAAAAAGAAAAACAGAATCAAATTGAACCGGGTACTCTATTCCAAGATGACATATCCTGCGGAGTATGGATTTATTGAAAATACTCTGGCAGAAGATGGTGATCCACTAGATATTTTGGTTCTAGCAACTACATCAACCTTCCCAGGCTGTATTGTCGATGCTAGGGTTGTGGGTTATCTGGACATGTATGATTCTGGAGAGCATGATGAAAAAATCATCGCTGTAGTTGACGCCGATCCAAGGTTTGAGGATATTGACGACATCAAGGACATCAAGGACCTGCAACTTCGGGAAATCAAACTCTTTTTCCGGACATACAAGGAACTGCTTCCAGGGCATCATGTAGATGTGCTTGATTATTATCCCAAAGCTGATGCTTTGAGGCTAATCGAAAAATATGAGATAGCTTTTCAAAACAAGTAAGAATGACTTTTGGCCTGAATCCGGATTCAATCCGGTTCAGGCCTTTTTCATGATTATGTATCAATCGCTTGAATGCATTCTGGGATATCATTATTCGTTTTATTCACTCCATCAGACACTTGATAGGCATAAAGAACTTCTTTGTCTGCAGGCGTTAACAAATCAGTAAGCTTTCGCAAATCTGTTACTTCGGGGTCAAGCCAAATTTTTCTCATGTCTTCAGAAAGAATCACAGGCATCCGGTTATGGATGCTTTCTACTGTTTCGTTTGCAGAAGTGGTGATTACTGTACAAGAATACAACTTCGTCCCATCGGGTTTTATATATGTGCTCCATAACCCCGCCATGGGAAAAATCACCTTGTCCTTGTGTGTGAATCTATACGGAGTCTTTTTTTTGCCATCTCTGTGCCATTCGTAAAAACCATCCGCGAGCACGACACAGCGCTTATGTTTGAATGAATTGATGAAGGCGGGTTTTTCTGTCAACGTTTCGGCTTTGGCATTGATCATTTTATATCCAGCACTTTCATTTTTAGCGAAACTTGGCACAAAACCCCATTTCAAGAGCCCGACCCGGTATTTATTTTCGTAACTGATGACGGAAATGACATTTTGTCCCGGAGCCACGTTATACCTTGGCAACTCAATCGCTTCATCGTATGTTTCAATACCGTAGTTTTCTTCCAGATACTTTCCCATTTCCACTCTATTTACGCTCAGGGAAAATCTTCCACACATGGTCTCACCTTCTTTCCCAGATTACTGAATAATTATATCATGATTTAAATATATGAAAAACCCCTTCAAAAAAACTACTTGACGGGGCAATTGATTCAGGCTTTCTTATGAGCGATTTCTCCGTTCACAAACACATATTCAGGTCTTGTCATATAATGGAAAGGATTTCCGTCCCAAATCACTATGTCAGCATCTTTGCCGACTTCGATACTGCCGACTCGGTGGTCGATGCCGTTGACTCTGGCCGCATTGATTGTCACTGCCTTGAACCCTTCTAACTCAGGCAATCCTTCTCTGATGAAGATTGCGACTTGAGTGAGGGCGTTTGCCAGGTGGATGACTGGATGGTCGGTCATGATTGCGAAATCAATACCATTTTCATAGAGAATTTTCGCAGCTTTGAAACTTTTGTTGCGCAATTCATATTTGGATTTCGAGCCCAAAGTCGGCCCGATTATGACGCTTTGGTTATGCTGTTTCAAATAATCCACGATCAAATGTCCTTCGGTGGCATGTTCAATTGTGGCCTTTAGACCGAATTCTTCGACAATCCTGATTGCAGTGACGATGTCGTCTTGTTGGTGAGCGTGGATCTTAACCGGAAAACCGGAAAATACTCTGGAAAGCGATTCCCATTTCATATTGAACTCAGGTTTGCTTGTTTCTTTTCCACTAGCGAGATCATCCTGATATTTCTGTTTCTTGGCCAAATACTCTTTGGCTTTGGACAAAGCTTCTCGAATCATGGCAGCTGAGGCCATTCTGGTTGAAGGTGCCTGATTTTTCCCGTTGTAGACACGTTTTGGGTTTTCTCCCAAAGCCATTTTCATCGAAGATTCTTCGACAAGTAACATGTCGTCAATGGTTTTTCCTTTGGTTTTCAGCACGCAGAAAGTGCCCCCGATGACGTTGGCGCTTCCCGGTCCCGTACAGACGGTTGTCACTCCGGAGGCAAGTGCTTCTTCGAATGCTACATCCTGGGGTTTGATGGCATCGATTGCCCGCAATTCCGGAAAGACCGGATTTGTAGCTTCGTTTCCATCTGCTCCTTCGAAACCGATTGCTTCTTCGAAAATTCCGATGTGACAATGTGGATCGACGATTCCCGGTGTCACGAATTTGCCCTGGGCATCGATTACTTTCGCTTCCGGATAGTCTGATTCCTTGATTTTGCCGATTTGTTTAATTGTTCTTTCATCGAACAAAATGTCGGCTGGTTCATAGTTGATGTCTTTCATGCTGATAAGATTTGCGTTTTTAATCAGATACACTGGATTCACTCCTTTTATAGTCGATTACTAGATTAATCAGTTGCGTTGTTCCATATATCAATGCATCCTCATCAATGTTGAATTTCGGATGATGAAGACCAAATCCGGTTGTTTCGTCCGTTCTCGTTCCGAGCCAGGCAATGCAGCCCTGTTTTAAATTGACGTATCGGTAGAAATCCTCTCCACCCATGGATGGTTTGAATAGTTCTTGGAAACTGTTTTCTCCAAAAGTTGCTATCGCCACGTTTTTGAAATATTCAAATGCAGACGGACTATTGAATACGGCATCATATTCCTCGATGAAATCGAAATCATATCCGCCTTGATGTCTTTGTGTGATGGAATCCAATATTCTTGTCATTTCTGATTTAATCAGTAGTTTTGTCTCCGGAGTATAATATCTGATCGTGCCTTCAAGGTATGCCTTATCGGGAATTATATTGTGCGTAGTTCCTGAATGGGACTGAGTGACACTCAACACCGCTTTCTCAAGAGGTGCCAATTTTCTAGAAATGATGGTTTGAAAAGCTTGGATCACTTCTGCTTGCATGATGATCGGATCAATTCCCAAATGAGGGTATGCTGCATGGCAGCCTTTACCTTTCAACATGATTTTGAAAGTGACGACAGCAGCGAAGGCATCTCCTTTTTTCATAGCGAACTGCTTGGAAGGATAATCAGGTGAGACGTGCAAAGCGAAAAATGCCGAAACATCATCTAACTTTCCGGAATCGACAATTGCCTTGGCACCACCCGGATTTGGACCTTCTTCAGCTTCCTGAAAGATCAACTTGACAGTTCCTTTCCATAAATCACGGTTTTCGGACAAATACTTGGCAGTTCCAAGTAGCATCGAAGTATGCGCATCATGCCCGCAAGCGTGCATGAACCCGTGGTTTTGTGAAACATATGGCAAAGAAGTGTTTTGTTCTTCCAAAGGAAGAGCATCGATGTCGGCTCTGAGACCAATCACGGGCCCTTTCTGATTTGCGATGACTCCGACAAGCGAGTTTTTGCCTATATGAGGGATCACTTTGATGTTTAATGATTCAAGTTCATGCAAAATGTAGTCATGCGTTCTGAACGTATTGAATCCGGCTTCCGGATATTGGTGGATGACATGTCGATGGTTGATAAGATATTCTGCCAGTGGCATTACTTGTTCAACACTAATCAATTGATTTCCTCCTAGTCGTAAATGTATTTATATTTAAGATTTTCCCGGTTCATATACGCTATGATGTCGGTTCTCAAATTATCATAAAAAGTGTGGTCATGACGTAAAAAGATATCTTCAAATTTAGTCTTTAGTTCAGGATGATATGTATTAACATAGTTCAAAATGCCTTTGATATTGTCTGGATGTTTCAAATTCAAGGAATCGAACATGAAATAATCAGCGTAGGGTTTCGCGGCATCGATGATCGAGAATACATCAGTGATGTAGGGAATGATCGGGGCTACAAAAACAAAGGTTGTGATATTGTTGGCCTTAAGTGTTTTCAAGGCTTCGAGCCTCTCTGATGGCTTGGAGGCGAAAGGTTCCATCACTTCAGCAAATTCATCACTTAAAGCAATGCTGAAGCCAACTTCGATTGATTTCATCGATTTAAATAAATCCAGATCGCGCAGCACGTGTTTTGATTTCGTCAAGATCGTGACTAATAGATTGCTTTCTTTGACAGCTTCGAGTACTTTTCTGGTTGCCTTTGCTTCCAGTTCCAACGGTTGGTAACAGTCGGTGACTGTCGACAGATATAATCCCGCTTCTCCTGTGTTTCTAGGAATCGAATAGTTGGGAAATTCTTTGATGTCGACAAACTTTCCCCAGACATCAGCTTTATCTCTGCCTCTTAACATGAATTTGGCGAAGCAATAAATACAGCCATGCATGCACCCGACATAAGGGTTGCATGTGAATCCTCCCGTCAAATTCGATTTGTTCATAAAGTTTTTCGCGGGTACGATGCTAACTTTCATCTTGCTTTGGCGATTCCTCGATTGCGACAAATTTGAAAGCGACAATGAACCCGGCAACCAATGTCACAATACCGATGATTGTGGAAAGAATGTTATTTTTTATATATGTGAACAAATCTAAATAAATTGGGGTTTGTTCTGTATAAACGCTTGCGGTCCCCGGATCGCGGATTTCCAAAAAAATCACAATAGCAGATGCCAGGACAAATCCGATGATTGCCGCAAAGGTCGTTACTTTGTACTTCCTGAGCAGATATTCGATCACCTTACTGAAAAGAATGATGCCGATTGCAACGCCGATAGCGAAAGGAATTGCCACAAAAAGGTTATAACCTATCTGTGTGAAATCCAGAATGTCACCCACGACGTTTGTGACAATAGCGGTATAAAAACCCAGTGTCATCAGTAAAGCCGAGCCAGAGATTCCTGGCACGATCATCGTCATTGAAGAAATCATGCCAAGCAAAAGAATCAGAATGATGTTGGGCCAGTTCATCGCAAAATTGGAGACACCGGCTTCGGATCCGACACTTTTGCCGATGAAAAGCATCAAAACAAGCAAGAACGAGATTAAAAACGCTATGACAGCACTTGCCTTGAAGGGCTTGACTCCGAGTTTTTTCCATAAACTCGGAATTCCTCCGGCAATCAAACCGATAAACAGCATCAAAGTCGCGAATGAATTCCAATCAAGCAAAAGACCCAGTAGTTTTGCCAAAGCAACTACTGAAACCGCGATACCGATAAAAATCGGCATCAGGAATAAGACGCTTTTTTTGAATTCCGAAAATATATTTCCGATGGCATGGAGCATTTTGTCATAGACTCCAAGATAGATGGCGACTGTTCCGCCACTTACTCCAGGAATGATAAATGCGATCCCAATCAAAAATCCCTTTAAGGCCAAGATTATGAAAGCCACTTATCTCACCTCGCTTAATGCATCCCCGATCAGATCGTATCTGATCGAGTCTTTAATCAATACATTTGTTACATCTCCGATATTGAGAGGCATCAGACTTTGAAACACGATGTATCCGTCAATATCATCGGGAGCGAAAGCATAACTTCTTCCGTAATAGAATTTTGATTCTTCATCATATGCTTCTACCAAAACCATATGGGTTTTCCCGATTTGACCCCTGTTTTTTTTCCAGGCGGCCTTGCTTTGGACTTTCATGATTGTATCCAAACGTTTTTGTTTGACTTCTGCTTCAACTTGATCAGGAAAAGCAAATGCCCTCGTGTCATCTTCTTTTGAGTAAGCGAAGGCGCCGAGTCTGTCGAATTGAAACTCTCTGACAAATTCGACAAGTTTCTCAAAATCTTGTTCCGTTTCTCCAGGAAATCCGACAATCAATGTTGTCCTGAAGATGGCTTCGGGAATCATTTTCCTGATTTTTAATAATAAAGTCGATAGAAACGCTTCATCGCCCCGCCTGTTCATTCTTCTTAAAATCGGTGAAGAGATATGCTGAATCGGAATATCAAAATATTTAGCAACTTTTGGGTTATTCCTGATTTCTTCAAGCAAAGAATCGGTAATCTCATCTGGATATAGATACAACACTCTGACAAGAAACACTCCGGGGATATCTGTGATCTCTCTTATCAGGTCCTCGAGCAGTTTGCCTTCATGCAAATCCATGCCATATTTGGTTGTGTCCTGACCAATAAGGTTGATTTCCTTCGCTCCGGCTTTTGCCAACTTCTTGCACTCGTCAATGATCTCTTGATAATTTCTTGATCTGAAATCGCCTCTTATCAAAGGAATGGCACAATATGTGCATCGGTTATCACAGCCTTCGCTAATTTTTACATATGGAGAAAATACCGAACCTGTGAGCATTCTATATTCATATCGCAACGGTTGAAACTTCAAATCGGAATCGCGGAACAGATTAGAAAGGATCAAATGGATTTTAGGATATTCCTGCAGCGTAATAATCCTGTCAATAAATGGCATTTCCACCATTAGTTTTTCTTTGTATCTTTGGGCATAACAGCCGCACACAATCAGCTTTTTTCCGTATTCTTTCATTTCACGGATTGTCTCGATTGTTTCCTGTTTGGCAGATTCGATGAAGCCGCAGGTGTTGATAATAATCGCGTCCGCTTCATCAGGGTCGCTCACAATCTGACATCCTGCCGTCTGGAGAATGCCTAAAATGAATTCTGAATCAACGAGATTTTTAGCACACCCAAGAGATATAAGGCCAACATTCATCTTAGCACCTCATCAGGTAGGCTGATGGTCAACAATGAAATATCTCCGTAGACATTAATGTTTTCGTTGGTGCTTGCGGCCATGAAGGCGTCACCTTGCTTTACTTTATGCAAATTGACGATACCCTCGCCTTCCAAAACGACGAAGAAAAAAACAAGTTTGCGAAAATTGTAATAATTAATCGCTTTGTTGGTTTTCCACTTGTCAACTTGGAAATTTGGTGATTTGACCAAGTTCACAATACCTGTGGAATTGGCGAAATTTTTTATTTCTAGTATTGGTGAGGGAACGATTACTACTTCCAAAGCCTCAGACACGTTCAATTTTCGCGGAGCGCCTGAATCGTCGAGCCTTTCATAATCATAGATTCTGAATGTGATATCACTTGGCTGTTGGACTTCAACAAGCCTCACTCCAGCTCCGATTGCATGGATAGTTCCAGCGGAAATATAGATAAAGTCGTCTTTTTTAATCGGTATTTTTCTCAGCAGAGAATCGTAGTCATTATTGGTGATTTTTGATTTTAATTCGGCTCTGGTCAAGGCATTGTGTCCGGCAATCAAGTAGCTATCCGGTAATGCATCGATTACATACCAGCATTCGTTCTTACCTTTTCCCAATCCGTGTTCTAAAGCATAATTATCGTCAGGATGGACTTGAACACTCAATTTGTCAACTGCATCAATCCATTTCACCAGCAAGGGAAAATCTGGATTTTTCGCATTGGAAAAATACTCAGGAAATAAAGTGAAAAACTTGTCGAGCCTAAAGTTCTGGTAGGGCGAACTAAGGATTCTGGTGCTATTGTTTTCCATTCCCGAGATCAACCAAGCCTCACCGACAGGATAAGACAAGTCTGTTTTACCATATAGTTTTTTTAAGAAATCTCCGCCCCAGATTCTTTTAGCCAACACTGGTTCGAAGAAGAAAATATCTTTATTCATGCCTTCACCGTTTCTAGTTTGTGATATTTCAT
>CAYWOK010000055.1:0-9454 GCA_964459895.1 uncultured Candidatus Izemoplasmatales bacterium | reverse complement strand
CGTGGATGGCAAGCCCCGCCAAGCCAAAACTGGAAAAGTCAAGCGTTCCGCTGGAAAAACCAATCGCTCTTAAAAGTGAAGGAAAAAAGCCACCATAGACAAATTGATCCCATTCAAACACGACATACCATAATCGGGATCCGAGAATAGCGACTGGGACGATCCAAAGAAATCCGTCAATCAAGTCATCTGATTTGATTTTGTGCCGCTTTGCTTCCTTGAGTCCTAAAGTTAAAGCGATGACAATACCCATCATGATGAAAAAAGAATAAAAGACAATACTTCTTCCAAAGATGGTGACAACTCTGTTGTCAAGGGTGTAAATGGCCTTTATAGTAGTGTCGTGATCGATGTCGGCATATTGCGATTCAAAAAGGCTCCAGCGGGTAAAAGTGCAGTTTTCTTTGTTCCCTGGAGCTGGGTCTGCAGGAGGTGTTATGTCACAAGCTTCATCTGTTTGACATGTTATCGACTTAAGAATCATTCCATCATAATCGACGAATTGAACTGTATAGGTATCGGAAGGCGCGGTTGTCGCAAGACACCCCGAGAGTAAAAAGGTTAAAGATAAAACAAATATTATGATTATTGCCTTGATTGCATTTTTCATTCTTCATCCTCAATTCTGGTTTTATTTAGTTTAATTTGATCATTCAACTTTTCGTTGAATTCCAGCGAGGAATGATATCCCATACTTTTCGATTTGAAATCATATGCTGCTGCCTCGACCAAAGTAGCGGTGTTTCTTGCTTCTGTAATCGGCAATACCACATATGCTATTTCCGTGTCAAATATTTTGCGTTTTTCCTGCTCGAGACCCAACCGGTCAAATTTGCGGAATTTATCCCATTTCTCAAGTTCCACAATCAATGATATTTTCTTATTTTCCCGATAGGCTTTGGCTCCGAAAAGATAAATAACATTTACAATTCCTATGCCTCTGATCTCCAAGTATTTTTTCAACAGCTCAGGAGCTTCCCCGATCACAACGCCCTTTTCTCTTTGGTATATTTCAATCATATCATCCGCGACCAACATATAGCCTCTTCTGATAAGTTCAAGGGCGACTTCGCTTTTTCCCAATCCGCTTTCACCGGTTATCATGACTCCAACGCCATTAATGTCCATCAGGACTCCGTGTAAAGATACTCTTTCAGCAAGACGGGCTTGCAGGAAAGCGAACAATTCGCTAAATAGTGACGTGGTGGAATAATTGCTTCTCAAGACAGGAATGCTGAATTCTTCCCCCAGTCGCAAAAAGATTTCCGGAACTTGAACATTCTTGGAAAAGATAAAAGCTGGAGGTTCTTTTTCAAATAGCATTCTAACTCTCACCAATTGGTCATTTTCGTTCAACCAATGAAAAAAAGTGCCTTCTTTTGAACCCATGATCTGAATTCTATCGTGTTCGTAAAAATCGAACATTCCTGCCAGTTCCAAACCCGGTTTGGACAGGCTTGGATTGTTGACTTTTCTTAAAACGCCTTTTTCACCGGAAAGGATTTCGAGTTGCATGCCTTCGATGATTTCTTGAATGGTGAGCGACAATCCCATGATGTGCACCAACCTTTACGATTTTTTTGAATTTAATAAATTAATTCTGTTAATTATTTGGATATATGCAGTTTTGAAAAACATCCGCGAAAACTGGAATATGATTACGAAAACAATCGGGTACAGGTAATTTGCAAAGGAAAACGCATTTCCCAGAATGGCAATATCTATGAGATAGAAAAAGATTAGATTCATCAGGAAAAAAATCAAACCGGAAGAATACAGGACGAGTTTCACATATCGCTTGATCATTAGCTCCTTGTAAAGTTCCTCGTACAAGGTAAACCCAAATGCAACAAGCAGATAAATGTAATCAACCCTGACTTCAGTCAATTTGAATATTTTGACAATGGCATAAAGTAAAATGAAATTCACCAAAAAACTGACAATTAGATTTATTAGTCGGTTTGAAGAGTACCTTGCGGCCAGGTCAATGCGAATCACATTGCCCGGTGCTTGTTTGTTGGATTTCTTTTGTAGCTTTTTCTCTTCTTTATGTTGTTCTTTGACGATTTCAATCAACTTTTCCAGTTCTTCGATTTCCTTGCGTAAATCTTTTTCGTCTTTTCCCATTTTAAAACCTCTATTGCAGCTGAATTTTCATACAGCATATATTTATCATAACATATGGACGCGTCATTTTCGAGCAAATTTGAGTATATATTTAAGGCGCATCTGGTAATTATTTCCTGCGCAAACCCGCCAAGATTGGTTTTAAATATTGTCCGGTATAACTATTTGCACTGTTGGCAACGGTTTCGGGTGTTCCGGTTATCAAAATCTCTCCGCCTCGATCTCCGCCTTCAGGCCCGAGATCGATAATGTGGTCAGCAACTTTGATGACATCGAGATTATGTTCAATCACGATTACGGTAGCGCCTTTGTCCACAATATTTTGTAAAACCATCAGCAAATTGACGATGTCGTGGCTGTGAAGACCGGTCGTCGGTTCATCAAGTATATATATCGAACTCTCTGTGATGCGCTTATATAGTTCGCTGGCCAATTTGACCCGTTGCGCTTCTCCGCCCGAAAGCGTTGTTGAGGATTGTCCGAGTTTGATGTATCCCAATCCAACATCAAATATCGTTTTCAAGCGATTGTGTATTTTGGGAATGTTTCTGAAAAATTCAACCGCCTCTTCTACAGTCATACTTAAAACATCAGATATGGTCTTGCCTTTGTATTTCACTTGAAGTGTTTCACTATTATATCTTTTTCCGTGGCATTCTTCGCATTCCACGTAAATGTCTGGCATAAAATGCATTTCAATTTTAATAACTCCATCTCCGGAACAGTGTTCACATCTTCCGCCTTTGACGTTGAAAGAAAATCTGCTTTTATCATATCCACGGATCTTTGCCTCTTTGGTTTGTGAGAACAGATTTCTTATTTCATCAAAAACCCCAGTGTAGGTCGCGGGATTGCTTCTGGGAGTTCTGCCGATAGCTGATTGGTCAATGTCGATGATTTTATCAAAAGCTTCATAGCCGTTGATTGTGTCGCAATCGCCGGCAACTTCATTTCTTTTTGTCAACAAGTTCACGAGGCCTTTATACAAGACATCATTGACAAGACTTGACTTGCCCGAACCGGACACACCTGTTACCACAGTCAAACAGCCGACAGGAAAATCGACATTGATATTTTTTAGGTTATTTTGTCTAGCGCCTTTGACTTGCAAGTAGCCTCGATTGTGTTTTCTTCTTTTTTCTGGAAGAGGAATAAATAATTTCCCTGACATGTATTTTCCAGTGATTGATTCCTCCGAATTGACAATCTCGCTAGGTGGTCCTGCGAAAATGACTTCTCCACCGTGCTCTCCAGCTCCGGGCCCCATGTCAACGACAAAATCAGCGTTTTCAATCATTTCCATATCATGTTCAACAACGATCATTGTATTACCCAGATCGCGCATGTCTTTCAAAGTATGAATTAACCTCAGATTGTCTCTCTGATGTAAGCCTATCGATGGTTCATCGAGAACATAAAGAACTCCGGATAGTCTGGATCCAATCTGAGTCGCAAGCCGGATTCTTTGCGCCTCACCCCCAGAAAGAGATCCAGATGATCTGGAGAGGGTCAAATAATCGAGGCCGACATTAATCAGAAAAAGGAGTCTTTCTTTAACTTCCTTCAAAATCGATCTTGCGATTTCATATTCTTTGTCGGTTAATTTTATCTTATCAAGAAAGTCTAAAAGATGAAGCACGCTCATCGAAGTGAAATCATAAATATTTATTCCACCAACTCTTACAGACAAAGCCTCGGGATTTAGTTTCTTTCCATGACACACTTCGCAGTGTATGTCATTCATCATTGTCTCGATCCAGTCTCTAATCATCCTCGATGTTGTCTCGAGATATCTTCTTTCCAGACTCTTGATGATGCCTTCGTATGCTCTTACAGATTGATGTGTGTAATCGCTTGACTTTGATTTGAATTCAAAACTGATTGGTTTGTCAATCCCATAAAGAATGATATCCTGTTCTTCTTTGGATAAGTCTCGATATGGTTTGTGAATATCGATTTTTTGTGACTTGCACATCTGAATGACTTGCTGGAGATATATCGATTCTGTATTGGCGTATTTGTCAAAGACGCCCTCGGAAATAGACTTCTCTGGATATGGAATCAACAGGTTTGGATCAATCTTTCTTTTGAATCCCAATCCCGAACATTCCGGACAGGCTCCAAAAGGTGAATTGAACGAAAATAGTCTGGGCTCTAGTTGACTGATTGTGAAACCACAGATTGGACAACTGAAGTGTTCACTGAAAAGGATCTCTTCCTCATCCAATAATACTTTCACAAGACCATCAGATAATTTTGAAGCAGTCTCAAGCGAATCATAAAGTCTTGATCTGATTTCCGGCTTGACGACGATTCGGTCGATGACAACATCAATATCCGAGCGTTTGTTTTTTTCTAGATCGATATCGCTGTCAAGTTCGATAAATTCATGATTAAGTCTAACTCTTGTATAACCTTCTTTTCGAAGTTCTTCAATCGTTTTTTCATGAGTGCCTTTTTTTCCTCTTACTATCGGAGACATGATCACGGCCTTGGACCCGACTCTTTCCAAAATGCGATTTGTCATTTCCTGGATTGATTGAGAAGATATTTCTATGTCATGATTTGGGCAATACGGAATACCGATTCGGGCATAAAGCAATCTGACATAATCATAAATTTCCGTTATGGTTCCAACTGTTGATCTCGGATTGTGAGAAGTAGTTTTCTGGTCTATTGAAATCGAAGGAGACAAGCCCTCAATCGAATCAACGTCAGGCTTTTCCATGTTTCCCAAAAACTGCCTAGCATAAGCAGATAATGATTCGACATATCGTCTTCGTCCTTCTTCATAGATTGTGTCAAACGCCAAGCTGGTCTTTCCTGAACCTGAAAGGCCTGTCATGACAATGAGTTGATTTTTTGGAAGCGTAAGGTTAATTGATTTGAGATTGTTTTCTCTTGCGCCTTTGATTATGATTTTATCGTTCATGTGAAAACACCTTTTCATATGTCTTTAACTAATTGTTAACTTTCTTAAAATCGAGAAATATAATCTAGATAGATTATACCACACACTCTTGATTCATGTAAAAAAAAGAATCGTCTAGTTACGATTCTCTCATAATTAATTCTATAAATTCAGCTTCGTTGATGGTTCTGATTCCTAATTCTTGTCCCTTGTTAAGCTTAGATCCCGCATCTTTTCCCGCTACAATCAGATCTGTATTCTTCGAAACAGAAGAAGCGACATTCCCTCCCAATTGTTCGATAAGGTCTGTGGCATCCTTTCTTGAGTAACTATCGAGCCCGCCTGTGAGCACAACTGTTTTGCCTGAAAAATAGGATGTCCGATTTTCAAAAATTTTAGGAGAGGCCATATTAAGGCCCAGTTTCTCAAGTCTATCAATTTCAAACTTATTTTTCTCATCTTGAAAATAGTCTATCACACTCTTGGCTATTGCAGACCCGATATCTGGTATTTCAAGTAAGTCTTCCATCGACGCCTGTTGTAATAGAACCAATTTTTCATAGGTCGACGCAAGCACTTTTGCAATCTTTGCTCCGACATGACGGATTCCCAGTCCAAAGATAAGTTTATCAAGAGGATTCTTTTTGCTTACCTCAATGGCGGCCAAAAGATTGTCAACGCTTTTGATTCCGAAGCGTTCTTTTTGAATCAGATCAGCGTATCTTTCTTTCAAAATAAAGATATCCGAGATATTCTTAATGTACGCATCATTAAAAAGTTCAGTTAGGATTCTTTCTCCAAGACCGTCAATATTGTATGCGTCTCTGGATGCAAAATGGATTAAACCTTCAAGGTGCTTTCCCTCACAATTCGGATTCATGCAATAATAATCGGCCTCTGATTCTTTCCTTTGCAATTGGCTGTGACAGATTGGGCAGTTAGAAATCATCGCGAATGGAACTTCAACTCCGGTTCTCTTTTCAGGAATGACTCTTAACACTTCTGGAATAATCTCTCCCGCTTTTCTGACAACGACATGATCTCCAACATGAATATCTCTATCCATGCAAAAGTCTTCATTGTGAAGCGTGGCTCTGGAAACAAGTGAGCCAGAAATCATGAGTGGAGAGAGTTCGGCGACAGGCTTGACGACACCTGTCCTGCCCAGTTGAAAACGGATATCTTCAAGGACGGTGACGACTTCTTCAGCAGCAAATTTATAGGCGATTGCCCACTTGGGAAATTTGGATGTATATCCGATCTTTTCATACAAAGAAAATTCATTGACTTTAATTACGACTCCATCAATTTCATATGGTAGTTCAATTCTTTTATTATCAATATCATGTACAAAATTAATTACATCATCGATAGTAGGACAGAATTGCGTCAATGGATTAACATGAAATCCCCAAGATTTTACAAGCTGTAAAGCAGAATAATGATTGTCTGTCAAAGTTCTATCCATAAGATAATAGATGAAGACGTCAAGGTTTCTCTTTCTCGCTATTTGTGGGTTCAATTGACGAACGCTACCTGCGGCAGCATTTCGTGGGTTCTTAAAAGGCTCTTCTCCAAGTCTGACCTTTTGAGCATTCAGATCATTAAATGATTTGTTGGGCATAAATATTTCTCCCCTTACTTCGACCGGAGTAATAAAGGGAATTTTTAATGGAATCGAATTTATTGTTTTTACGTTTTCAGTTATGTCTTCACCTACCGACCCGTCGCCTCTTGTGGCTCCTTGAAAAAGAAACCCATCGAGGTATTTCAAAGAAACGCTCAATCCATCAATTTTCAGTTCTGCTGTGTATGTATACTTCTCAACTTCTTTTCTGATTTTATTATCAAAATCCCGAAGCTCGGAGCTAGAAAAAACATTGCCTAGCGACAACATTGGGATCTCGTGAACCACCTTAGAAAACTTTTCCTGGACAATCCCTCCAACGCGAACTGTCGGAGAATCCTTGGTGACAAGTTCGGGATGCGCCTTTTCCAAAGCAAGGAGTTCATTCATCAATAAATCAAATTCATTGTCTGATACGCTTGAGTCATCAAGGGCATAGTACTCGTAATTATATTTGTCAATTAGAGTTTTCAAGTGCGTTATTCGATCTTTTACATTCATTTGAACTACCTCGCCTTTTTAATACTTGGGTGGTCTTTCATAAGGATCTTAATCCCCACATTCTGTTGAAATGCAATAGTTGCTCTATCACCGTTTAATGCCACAATGACGCCTTTTCCAAACGTTTGGTGCTCAATTTTGTCTCCGATCGTCAAATCGTTTTGTACTCCATCATAATCTCTGGTTATTTCTGGAGTAAGAACGTGATCATACCGGTGTTTGGGCTTTTCAAAAGTCAATTCCTTCGGTTTTCCGAGTCCCGAGTGCTCTAAATACTCTTCATTGATCTCAGAAACAAATTGTGAGACGGCATTTGCCATCAGATGACCGTACATAAATCTTTCTCTGGCGCTTGTTAGTATCGCCAATTCTTTCGCTCTTGTGAGCGCAACATAGAAGAGTCTTCTCTCTTCTTCGACACCTGTCATTTCGAGCATGCTTTGACTTGAAGGAAAGAGTGTCTGTTCGAGACAAGCTATGAAAACCACTTTAAATTCAAGCCCTTTTGCTGAGTGAGTCGTCATCAAACTGACATATTTATTGGCTTCCAAAAATTCTTCGGCCTCCTCACGAAGCGCCAGATCTTCGAGAATTTCTAATAACCGGTCATAATTTGATACGTCTTTGTCATAGTCTTTTATTTTTTCTAGAATTACCGTTTTGAATTCCTGTAGATTATCGATTCTTCTTTCTGATTCGATCTTCTTATCGGCTGAAAGGTCCTCATTTTTTAGCATCTCGAGGTATCCAGATACATCCAAAAGTTTGTCGTATGTGACAAGAAGATTGACATCTTCCATTTCTTTTTGGATTTTGATAATACTCGTTTTTAGTTGACGAAGACGTTCTAATCCTTTTTGATTCACTCCTGCAATTTCATCATCTATCGAATCCATTAGTTTTATGTTCTTTTGAGTAGAATATTCTTTTATCTTCTCAAACGACATTGCTCCGATTCCGCGTTTGGGTTCATTGTAAATTCTTGTGAACGCATAATCATCGCCTTTGTCTATCAAAAGTCTCAGATAGGCAATGATATCCTTAATTTCTTTTCTCTTATAGAAGGAAACATTACCGATCACTTTATGCGGTATGTTGTACCTTAGCAAGAGGTCTTCGAAGCGTCTGCTCATTGCGTTGTTTCTGTAGAGTATGGCTATGTCTTCAAAATTGTATCCTTCTTTGACGAGATTTTTTATTTTGTTATAAATGAAGTATGCTTCTTCTTCGTCGTTTTGCGCACGAAAATGTAAGACCTTTTCGCCTTCTCCTAATTCGCTGAAAAGGTCTTTTGGAATTCGGTTTTTATTATATCCTATTACCGAGTTAGCAGCATTCAGGATATTAGTTTTAGAGCGGTAGTTTTGATTCAAAACCACTTTGTGATATCCTGGAAAATCACGCATGAACTTTCTGATGTTTTCAATATTTGATCCTCTGAAGGAATATATGCTTTGATCTTCGTCACCGACAATAAATAGGTTTTTATGCTCTTTGGCAAGCAGGTATACTATTTCATATTGCAAATCGTTCGTGTCCTGAAATTCATCAACCAGAACATACTGAAACCAATTTTGATATTTATTTAACACTTCTGGAAATTTTCTGAACAGGTCCAAAACAAGAACGAGGAGGTCTTGGAAGTCCACGAGGTTATTGTCTTTCAAATATTTTTGATAAGCTGGATATACTTCCTCCATCACAGTTTTGATCGGTTCTTGCAAAAGATCAAGGACTAATGGCTTTGCCTTTATTTTTTCGATTAGTCCTGCGATTCCCCTTGGCGAGAAATGCTTGATGTCATATCCGTGTTCTTTCAAAAGATTCTTGGTGATGATTCCGGAATCTTCATCGTCGACAATCTGGAAGTTGGAATCATATCCCAAATTGTGGATTTCATTTCGTAATATCTTTGCGCCCATTGCATGAAATGTCGATATCCAGATTCCTTTCAAGGGGATATTTACCAGTTGAAATACTCTGGTTTTCATTTCCTCTGCTGCTCGATTTGTGAAGGTGATTGCCAAAATGCTGCTGGCAGGGATCCCGACTTCTTCAATTAGATATGCAATTTTATTGGTCAAAACCCTGGTTTTCCCGGAACCTGCACCCGCAACCGCCATGATTGGTCCGTAAACCTTTTGCACAGCTTCAATTTGTTGCGGATTCATTTGTTCCAAAATCACATTTTTCACATCAATCACCTACATAATATTATACCATATTTCGAGGCTGTTTTGTTAAGGTTTTGCGAAGAAAAAACCGACATTTTCTGTCGGTTTCATTTG
>CAYWOK010000054.1:0-9867 GCA_964459895.1 uncultured Candidatus Izemoplasmatales bacterium | reverse complement strand
CATACCGGAACCGCATACCATATTCAAAGTGTACGCGGGAACAGAAACGGGAATGCCTGATTTAATGGAAATTTGTCTGGCAATACCTTGTCCGACTCCTGCGGATAAAATGTTGCCGACGATTACTTCACTAATCTTGTCGACTGGAATTTTAGTTTCAGCCAACAGTTGTTTCAAAACCGTTGCGCCAAGATCGGAGGGATGCACATCCTTTAGTGTTCCCAGAAACTGGCCGATCGGACTTCTTTTGGCGCCTACAATAAATACTTTTTGTTTCATATTTTCCTCCTATTAACTTAAAAACGCTGAAAATAGACATTTTTCAGTCGTTCAAATTCGCTGAAGTGCACGAATGATAATTCACCTGTAATACGATATGAACATTTATTCATGTTATGAAAATAGTTTAGCTGAAGAGAATGATTTTGTCAAGCGCTTTCAAAGATAATTTTGTACACATTATTTGATTTTAAAGCCTTATATCTGGGTGTTATTTCCAAGAACCGCGAAATTTGGCTCTAGAACGGCTTTTGAAATGAAAACGGTAACAATTAAAAACAATATGAGAGTTTATTCATGATATTTCATTTATATTTTCAAACACGAAAATGTGAAATATTCCTTGAAATGGAAGCCTTAATAATATACAATGTAGGAAGGTGATATGTTATGAACCAAAATGGATTTCATCCGCCAAAAACAAAAGTCGGAGAAAAGACTTTTCAAAGAATTATTAAAACCGGAAAAAGACTCTTTGCAAAAATTGGCTTTCAGTCGACTTCGATCAACGATATAATTGCCAAATCGAAAGTAGCTGCCGGAACATTCTACATCTATTTTGACAACAAACTGGCGCTCTATCTGTATTTGCTGAATGAATACCGACTTTCCATCCGTCATGCTGCCAGCGAGGCAACAAAAGGTTTGAAGACCCGATATGAAATCGAGCGCGAGGGACTGAAAGCATTCATAATGTACGCAAAGAAGGATCCGCTTGCGTATAAAGTCATCTGGGAATCGCTATTCATTGACCCGAAGATTTTTCAAGAATACTATCAGTCATTTGGTGAATCATATATTTACCATCTGAAGAATTTCGTGGCATTAGGTGAAATCAGGGACGATATCGATCTTGAGACCCTATCGTACGTGCTGATGGGAATATCTAATTTCGTCGGCTTACAAATCCTGTTTCGCGACGTAGTCAGTGAAACGGAGATCGATTTTGTCGTCGATGAAGCAATGAAGATTCTCGAAGGCGGCATCTTTAAAAACAGAAAATAAAAAAGCACATCACTCGATGTGCTTTTCTTCTGGATAGAATTTGTCGAACGTGTTCATGTCCCAAGGCGGGACTTGGAAAATCACGCTGATTTCCGCTGCTGATTTTGGCTTGCTGAAATAGTAGCCTTGGAGGAACCTGACATCGAGGTCGACCATTTTTTGGATCATTTCCTCGTTCTCGATGCCTTCGACAATCACAATCTTCTGCTTCTGCATGGCGGTTTGGATCGAACGGATGATCTTGTCGGATTCTTCGAACTTGTTCATGATTTTAAGAGTGTCATCTCGACAGATTTTGATGATGCTTGCTTTAATGGAGTCCATATCCTTGATGATTTCATATTGATCTCCCAAATCGTCAATAGCGATTCTGAAGCCGTATTTTCTGAATTCAGCCAGATTGTTCATTGCCACCGGACTTTTCGTGATTGTGTAGTAATCAATGATTTCTAAGCAAAATGATTCGGCGCTGAAATCGTATTTTTTGACAATATCGAAGAAAGTCTTGGCCAGGCCCTCTACAACCAATTGTTTCGGAGAAAGGTTGGTTGAGATAAAAATGTCACGGACACGGTATAGCTTTTTCCAGGTCGTATATTGCTGAATAATCTTTTCAAATCCCCAAGAACCAAACCAAGTGATGTCGCCAGTAAGGTCCATAACGTTTAAGAACTTTCCTGGTGGTAGAATTCCCATCACGGGATGGTTCCACCTCAGCAAGGACTCCAGGCCAATGACTTTGCCGGTTTTGATATCAACTATCGGCTGATAGAACAAGACAAATTCGTCGTTAGTGATGGAACGCTTGATTTCCTGGTAATAACTCATGTTGAACTGTTCTTTTTCAATCAGGTCCTGTGAATAGAGATAATAGCGGTTTTTGCCTTCTTTTTTGGATACATAAAGCGCGATTTCTGCGTTTTTGATCAGAGATGAAGAACTGATTCCGTCATATGGGAACAGCACGACACCGATTGAAGTAGTAATCTGTTCGTTGACGGTTCTTAGCGGTTGGTTCACTTCTTTCAAAAGACCGTTTGCAGTTTCTTTGATGACTTCGGAGTTTATATCATTTTGCGAAAGGTAATAAATAAAGTTATCGTCCTTGAAATTACCGACAATAGCGCCTTTTGTGGCAAATTTTTTGAGTCTTTTTTCGATTTCAATAATTACTTTGTCAGTTTCTTTATCCGAATACTTTTCACTGAAATAGTGGAAATTGTCAAGATTCATGTAAAATAGAACGCCGATGGCGCCTTCTTTTGCCTGATAGATTGCCTGATTGATCAGTCCGAGGATGTCTCCCGACTTTTTGTTGGTTGCGCGATGTTCTACAATCAGATGCGAATCGTCCTTAACTTCTTTATCGTCTTGTTTTTTGACAAGCCGTTTGTCTTCCGAGCCTTTGCGCATTTCCTTAACAACATTGCGAAACAGGAAAAACAAAGAAACTGCAGTAAGGATGACGATGATTGACGCCACTACAGCGTCATAGGCGTGTTGCGTCGGAACAGCGCTAAGCGTCCATAAAATAAAGTATTTCAGAAAAACCACCTCTATTCAAAATAATCCTTGTTCGCAAAGACGTCGATTCTTTTATTCTTTGCAACTTTGTAGAATTGGTCGACATAATGTGATGCCTCTTCGAAAACCAGTGGCTTCGAAAATAAGAAACCTTGGAAGACATCGGTTGAGATCTGTTTCAGATATTCGTACTGTTTTCGTTTCTCGACACCTTCCGCAATAACCATCATGTCCAGATTGTGCACCAATTGGACAATGGTCGCGATGATGCTGTGGTCTTTTTTCGGTCCGAAAATTCCATCGACGAATGATTTGTCGATTTTCAGATTATCAAAGGGGATTTGTTTGAGATATGTCAGCGATGCATAACCGGTACCAAAGTCGTCAAGTGCAATCTTGGCTCCGATTTCATGGAGATAATCAACGATTTCTTCCAAATATAGAGAAGATTCGATTAACACGCCCTCGGTGATCTCCAATACCAGGAACTTGGGATCGATTTCCGTGTCGCGGATGATCCGCTTCAAAACATCGATGAAATCCTTTTGCATTAATTGGACTGGACTGACGTTGACTGACATCACGAATTTCGTGTTGAACCGTTTTTTCATTTCCATTTGCGCCAGGCACGCCTGGTGCAAAATCCAGTTTCCAATCGGGATGATAAGATGCGATTCTTCTGCATTTGCCACAAAGATCTGAGGGCTGATTTCGCCCAGAGTGGGAGATTTCCAGCGAACCAAGGCTTCAAATCCGTAGATTTCGTTCTTATTGTCGATCAGTGGCTGATATTTCAGATAAAGTTGTTCGTTCCTGATGGCCTGTGCCAATTGCTCCGAGAGTTGTGCTTTGTAGGATACTTCTTTTGTCAACTGGTCGTTATAGAAAACAAATTTGCTGCTTTGCGTTTCTCTGGCTTTGTAAAGTGCGATGTCGCAACGCTTGATCAGGTCAACCACATTTCTTCCGTCTGAAGGATAGATGCTGATTCCCGAATGAAGTGTAACTTCAACTTTCAAACCGCTGATATCGATCGGTTCGGCAAAACTTTCCAACACTTTGTTGATTTCGTATTCAACCCGTTCGAGAGATTTTACGTTATTAATCAAAAAGACAAATTCGTTTCCGCCGTTTGCATAGATATAATCCATGTTCGTAACAGATTTTCTGAGCCTGTTGGCGATTCCTTTGATAAGTTCATCGGATACGCTTTGTCCCTTGGTGACATTAATGCTTTTCAAATTGCCGACCTCAAGTAAACAGACTGCTACTTTTTCAGTTTCTTTTCGCAGGTATTCGTCGATTTCCTGATGACTGGCTTTGCGGTTTTTCAAGCCTGTCAGAGTATCAAAAACAAAGCTTTTATAAACCAGTTCGACCTGTTTTCCGATTTCCTTGCTCATGATATTCAAGGCTTCAGCGACATGTCGCAACTCATTGTTTTCCTTGACGCGCACATGGATATTGTAATTGCCTTTTTTTATTTCTTCGATCGAATTAAGAATGTCATCGATCGGACTTAAGGTCCGGTGAATATTTTTAGACAGAATTAAGGAAACAAGGAACATCAAAAACAAGATGCCACTTAGGAAAATCAAGAAAGTGAGTTCCAATGTCAAACCTGGAGTAGCTTCCAAAAAAATTGCCACAAGCCAATCAGTATCGGGAATATCGCTGTAGGCAACCAAGTAATGCTTGCCAAAAACGTCTAAATTAATCAAATTGTCGGCCGTATTAACGCTTTCAACCACTTGGGCCATTCCCGCACCCGCAAACCCATAAAGAGTGTCCTGGGCTGCAATAGCGGCTTCCGAAGTCAATTCATAGGCAGATAATTCAGTATCTGACACATGCAAGACTGTAATCGTGTCTTTCTGTTCGAAAAGCGCAAATGATTTCGCCTGATCCCCAGTGTAATAATCATAGGCAATGAATACGTTTGGCAAAGCCGAGATCAAAACGTCGATACCGACATAGCCAATAATCTCTGTGCCGTCATAAACGGTGCTGACAAAAGAAATAGTTTGCTCGTTGGATATAGCATCGATATAAGGTGAAGTGATCACAAAATCGCTAAGTCCAAGATCTGTATACCACGGTCTGTCATGCAATGCCCACAAAGCATCTGACATCTGATTATCAATGCCGATGAAGCAACCGTCAATCCCAGTTGAACAGGCGACATCTGTCGCCAAAAAAATAAAATTGTATACGCCTTCGTAGCTGAATTGATAAAGTGATTCAAATTCATTCTTGAAGTTGTTGTAAAGAATATAGTCAGGATCGTCCACAGAAGTGATGACAGGACTTCCACCGCCGTTAATGTATTTCAAATAGTTTATGACAGAAGTTTCTTCGGCCAAAGTCTCAACATCAAACGAGGCGTCGCGTATAAATGCCTCGATTGACCCTGTAGTGTTCGTAATCTCTGCTTCCATCCTGGATGCCTGGGTATTATCAAGATTATCTTTATAAACGAAAGCGAGAATGGCGATAACAATTACCAAAAACAAGGCGTTGAGAAAAACCGTCATGCTGACAATTTTTCTAGCCAAAGAGTTGTGTTTGGATTTAGTCCTTTTCTTCTGCAAAGCAATTCACCGCCTATAAAGTTTTAATCGCCCCAGGAACGGAAGAAATCAAAAAGCCCCCAAGGTTTGTCTGTCGAGATTGGATCTTTATCGCGTATGTAAACATTGAAACGACGCGTTCTATTTTTGGTGGAAAAGCCGATATAATAATATTTTCCTTCAAATTGCTGCCCTAAAGTAATTTCATTCAATTCCATATACTCATTAACACCGTAGAGCGTATATTCTGAATATTTAATTTCATAAGTGTATAAATCATTAAGGTATTGATCCAGAGGCAATTCAATGTTGAAAGAGAAAAATCCGCTGCGGTTACGTCCGAAACTGTAAAAATATTCCCCATTATATGTGTAAATAAATTGCGTCATCTTGCTAATTAATCCGCTAAGCGTGATTTCTGGATCAGTATCAAGTTGGGTGAATGTAGGGAAATCGTCTGGATTATCGACACCAACCACGGAGTCGTCACCGTCTGTAAGAAAGTTTTTAACGGAGATGATTACCATTTGATTGTCGAAATCACTTACTGAAGCCAAAGTGCAGACTTCAGGATCACCGGAGCAGTAATAAATATCAAAAATAAAGGTCGCATTGAATACTACGTCTGTAACTGTAACATAGTAATATGCATGATGCACACCATCTTCTGACGTGACTCGATACAGGATCATGACTTCTTCCTCTTCGCCTGGCTCCAAACCTGTATCAGGAAAAACAGTGAAATTGGCAAGAAGAATGCTCTGTTCCTCGGGCAATGCATCAGCGGTAACTTCGGTTGTCCAATACCACGAGGATGTGTCAGAGTCATAGGCATACTTGGACATTGAAGCACCATAAGGCATATATTCAAGCATATATGGCATATACGCTGCAAGCGGAATGTTGGAAACTTTGCCATCGACTTTATAAAATTCGTAAAATGCCAAATCAGCACCATCGTAATCGATACCACCAAAATATACGACCGGGTAGTAATCTGTGTTCACGACGCAATATTCGTTGTAAACCCCAGCTTGATCCGCAGTATACATATATGGGTAAGACGTTTCATTCGCAAGTTGTGAGAATCGAATATCAGATATATATGCATTGATACCTTCAAGTTTTGTGATAACAAGGGTCGTCGCAAGTGTCACGTAATTAGCGGTCCCGTCGCGATAAAAACTAAAACTGAAAGTATATATTCCGGGTATAGTATCATAATCCATATAAATCATGAAGTAATCATTAACTGCATAAGTAATACCTATGATTTCCTCAGGAAGATATGTTGTCAGCTCGTCCAAACTCGTTGCATCTACATCTACTGTAAAATATGACTCGCTTCCAACTGTTAGATTGTATAAATCAAGATTTTGATCCAACCCGAGGTCGACAGTAAAAGTAGTAAGATCGTCTTCACGAGCTGCGTAGACATCATTCGGATCATTTTCATTGCCGTTTTTCAGGACTGAAGCAAAGTCAATGTCTCTTTCATATATATGGTGCGTATACGTGTTTGTAGTCGCATCTTCGGCTTCGACGATGTATTCAAGCAAATAATCCTTGTATCCGTCAGTATATGTCACAGAAACAAGTCTCGCGCTAGTGATCGAGGAAAATGGAGAAAGCGTCAAATAAGTACCGGAGGTCATGTATGAGAGTCTATATGTAAGATTCGAAAGATATTCCGCAAGTAATGTATTGTCGTTTTCGGTAAAGTTATCTATTGAAGTGTCGATATCAAGAGTGTAACCAAGATTGACATCGGATGTAATTTGCAGCCCATTGATGGCAAGAGAATCGGATTCAGAATAATAGGTAAAATCAGAAATAAGTTTAGCTGAGGCTGCAGATTTATCAAAATGGACTGTGTTCAAAGTGCTTGTTGGGAAATACCTGTAAGTGAAATAGTAATCTCCCATCCGTAAATTACCCAGGAAAGTAAAGGTGATTTGATACGTTCCAGTTCCAGAAACAATCACGGTCGGAACTGATGAAACTGTATAATAACTTGAAGGCACAGTTGAATCATCATTATATTTTAACACAAAATAATTCTTAAAGTCATGACCAGTAGTGAAAATACCGTTGGTATCTGTGAATACAAACCGAATCGAGCCGGTTGATCCTGCGTCACCAAGACTTCTGACATCTCCTGGAGTCGATGAAGCATCGACAAGGCCTCCGCCATTGAAGGATACATCAGTCAACCCAGTAGTTCCTCCGCTGTATAAAATTCCGGGAGTAAAAGTAATATAGACGTCATAATCGGTGAAATAGATTTCATGGGCAAAGCGGTCGTCACCGACAAATGCCTCAGAGTAGACTGTGAAAGTGCCCAAAAGACTGGTTTCTTCTGCTATTATGTCTTTATCAGGTATCGTTATCGTGAGCAAGGCAGGATAATCAGTTGAGATTCCAGCATCAGCTTCGTCTACCAAAAGCGCCCTGTAGGTAATCAACTCAGCCTCAGAAGCTGGATGGCCGAAATAATCCTCGGCAGTCATGGCAATCAAAGCGTAGGCAGAAGTCAAAGCTTGGGTAATTTCATATGAAACCGAGACGTTTCCCAATAAAAATGCTTCCATGCTGATAGAAAAATCTATCCTTTTGCTAACGTAATCAATCTCAGCATTTTCAAGCAAAGTATCGCTATCCGTCGTTTCTTCGAGTATTAGTTGGACTGCCTCGCTGGGAATCAACTCGGATTTTTCATTGAAAATTGTCTGGCGTAAATCATCATACTTGTCTATTACATTCTGATCTAAAGGATTGGTATATATGACTGATAAACTTTCATAATTTGAAAAAAGCGAAATGTCATCTTCATGGTCTTCTTCATTGATAACTCTCATTTTTCCCAAATCGAGATTTGTCGGCAAAACAGCACCATAGCTGGATCCGGCAGTGGTTGACAATACGTACATCCCATATTCTCGATAGTTTTCACCCGATTCTAGTTGAAATCTATCCGCTAACAATATATTAGGCATATAATAGATGAATTCTGTCAAAGCTGCATTAGTACGCATCTCAAAATCTTCATCATACATGTATTCATCTTCAATAACTGTGATGTTTGTATCCAATGGGTCTTCCGTGATCCAAGGCACTTCGACTTTGAGTGGGCTATAAAAAACGAGCGGAGTATTTCCTGCAGAGTAGGACGTTGATGAGGTAAAACTATAAGAAGTACCTGGACTGCTTATATACTCGGCAATACTGCCTACTTGTTTATACAGGTTTGAGACTGTCGATTGATATGTATAGGGTGCACTTGAACCAGTTCTGCTTACAATTGTCACCTGCGCGTAGTAAAAGCCGGTAAAAACAGCTTGAGAAGTGTCTCCAAGCCTAGCTGAGTAATACAATGCCCCATTGAATTGAAAATATCTTGCGGAGTTGGAAAAGCCGTAGTCCTGATCCAATCTTCCAATCAAATCGATCATTGGATTAGCGTTGACAATAAAATCAAAACTGCCTTCATCGGTCGACATGATACCTCTTGTTCCTCTTTGGAGCCGACCGAAAATGCCTCCGAATCCACGTTTTGTCCTTGGTTCTTCTTTTGTCAAGCTTGCAGGAAAAATAGTTGAATTTTCATCAGCTAAAAAATAACTATAAACATTCGCGTATGTCAAAGCAACTTTATCAATCGAATTGTACGAGCCAGTAGAAATGGCTTTGATATTTCCGTAATTGATTGCGGTGTTGATGTCAACAGTAGTTGTCGCTGTAGCCGATGCTCCGGCTACATACGAAGCCCCGACAATGCCTCCGGCAACATCTGTCCCAGATATTGTTCCATGGTTCAACATTCTCTTCATGACACAAAGGCCATACCCAACCACGCCTCCTGCAGCAGCATATACTGCAGGTCTGTCGTTTGATCCGACCTGTGTGCTCGGATAGTAAGTCGCTCCAGTGACGCCGCCCAAAGGATCATCCGTTCCAAATCTCAAAGCTGTAGCTGTATTGTAAGAAGAAGTAGAATAAGCACCAATCTGATAAGATATGGCAGAGATATTGCCGAAATTTAGACCATTGGAAATGATTGAATCCTCGATAGTATCTGCAAGAAGATGCTCACTTACAGTAATCCCCCCGGCGATAGCTTCAGAATACAGCGAGGTAGAGATAATACCTCCAGCACGAACATAACGGTAAGCCAAAGCAATTATTGCGCCATTATTAGCGGTATCATATACTCTCGCATTTCCGCTGATTGTAGCCGCAACTATGCCTCCGGCAGTTACTCCTGAAGTATATGCAGTAATTCTGTTTGCAGTGTATGAGTCAGTAGATAGAGTTGTGACGCCCGAGGTTGAAGAATTGTAGAGTCGAATAGCTCCCAAATTTGCGCTGTCTTGAATTGAACCCGCATTAAGCGTAGCTATGCCAGCCGCAAAGGTGTTGCTACGACTCCGGATTCCATAATAAGTAGCTGAATAAGAAGTTGTGATTTCGCCATAATTGATTGTATTTA
>CAYWOK010000053.1:0-9925 GCA_964459895.1 uncultured Candidatus Izemoplasmatales bacterium | reverse complement strand
AGAAAGTTGTGTACTTTCGTTAAGTGAAAGAATTTAGAATCCTTAGTATTGGCTAGACATGTTATTAAAAACAAGACAATAAATAGCATTGAGTAATTTTCAAAAAAAGTATCATTGCCTGATACAACAATCTTATCTACAGCTGCCCCTAGCAATAAATATATAATACCCCAAATAGAAAATGTAAAACCAGATGGTGTATAGTGTGATGGATAGTCATCTGAAATTTGTCCAGTATTTCTGTTATTTAGCGGCAGCGAATTTGCTAGAAAATTAAATAAAATCATTCCCAAGTAAAACAATATGATTAATGATTTAAATATCCACTCTTTCATAGTGCCTCCACAAAGTATGTCGTAATTAAACTAATTATAACACGCCTTAAATAACAAAAAGCCATCTCGAGGGCTAAAAAATATTATTGTAGAGGCTCAAGCTAAGATCGAAACTTCGAAACATAGACTTTCATTCTATTGAAGACCAAACTGAACAGAACAGTGTAAAGACACTCATAGACCCAATCGGACTATGCGTAACTTAACCAGATAAAATAACTATATGCATACAAAAGAATCGTGAAACAATACTTTACTATAACTAACATCGACATTTTACTGATTGAATAACTTTTATAAAAGCCGGCGAACAAAAGAACGAATAATAGAGGAAGGAATAATAAAAAATACATCCAAAACGTTGTATTCGCAAAAAATATCATAGTGCTACCAGTCAAGAGGATAAAATGAAACGAAATCATTAATGGCAAGAACAACATAGTCTCTATTCTGTGCTTTTCATTTGATTTGGCTTTCATAGCCTGAACATCAAAAATGGTTGAAACCATCAAGAAAACGAATGGAATAGCAATAAAGGCAATCAATCTTGCATCAATGCCTATATCAATTCCGGAAGACTCTGCCGAAAATAAAACTGGCGAAAGAACGCTCAAAGAGATGCTAGCTGTAAAGATCGAGGCAAATTTGATATTTTGTTTTTTCATATGGTTTTTCTTCATATTAATTATTCTTTCTTATACTCGGAATGATTTATTCAAGTTTTTTTAGCAACGCTTTCATGTTAGTAGCAAATGTTGAGTTGTTTCCGTTCCAATAAGGTATAGAAATCTGAATAGAATTTATTGCATTCTTATATTGTTTTATCCCAAGCTCTTGTCTAAATTTATTTAAAAAGAATTCAAAATCACTTGGTTTCATAGCTCTTTTATTAATTTCTCCTTCGGACAGCCTAATAAGAATATTCAAATAAATAAAAGCACTTCCTCTGCTCATGCCAGATTTCTTGGAAACAAAATCACTAAGATTGCCAACCTCTTTAAAACCTTCTATATAGCTCTTAAAAGCATCCCATACTTCTTCGATCATAATGGTTGTTATTACATTATTAGAACGTCTTTTTTTGAAAGTCTCTATATTAGAAGAGTCTTCATTATCTGTAGATGTTAGTGTTTGATTAGTATTTTCTGTTTGCTTTAAAGAAAATGGTAGTCCTTTCTCTTTAATAATTTTCTTAACAAAAATATTAAATGCGATATCAATATCTATCCCTACAGAATTTAAAATTGCCTTAATATCTTTTAATAAATTATCATCAACTTCTAAAATTAATTTACTCATATAACTCTCCTTTTATACCACATTATTTATGTTTATGATTATATCATACATTACTACGAGATTACTGTCAACAGTAATCTAATAAATTTAATGTAATTTTTATGTAATTTAATTATTTAACGTTTAGCAAACATTCTATTTGACTCGGTGTTAACATTAAAGCTAATCATATCTTATTATTTTTATAAATTTTACATATCTCACTTGCATTCTTGTTCTGATATTATTGAGGAAATATTTGCGAATAAAAAAAGAAAAGAAATAATATTTTCTTTGTTCATCGTTTAGTAATAAAAGTTGAAATTATTTGCGACACGTTTCATTGTATTTTTTAGTTGCGACATATTATGGAATAATGACCACACAAGCCTAAGACCGAATTTAGTGGTCTTTTCAATCATTACCGGGCTCTTTGTCACATTTTTAGATGTAATTAATTAGTCTACGCATACGGGATTATAACCCTCTGTTTAATTTCCATACCAATCCACAATGAAATCAAATAGAAAATAAATAATCTTAGTTATTAGACTAAGTATATTTTGTGCATTTTATTAAAATTCATTCAATAAATCTATTACTTGATTACTTATGGGAACATTATAGATCGAAGTTTAATATTAAATCGATATTCAACAAAGAGTAGTTCCTATTTTATGATATAATATGTACAAGTATATATGGAGGTAATTATGCCAAAACCTAAAAATAGAGTAAGTACTATTAACATTATTATACCTTTAATTCTTGTTGTTTTATCTATACTATACTATTATAAAGACAATCCATTAAGCCGAGATAATTGGTATTTTATCCTAATAATTATTGTGTTTGGCTTATTATATTTCTTAATCTTAATCTTTATCGATAGGTTATTAGCTTACATTATGACAAAGAGTGTGTCAATATCAATTTTATTATGTGTTGTATTTGGTACATTTCTTATATCTATCTCTTGGATTATAATTTCAGAAATCATTAAATTCACCTTGTCTATATTCTCGATAACTCTTTCAGACGGTATAATGAGTTCAATTTTTGACTTCTTTGGTATTATTATGGCTTCAACAATACCTATACTAATTTTATTGTATTCGCAAAAGAAGCATAATGAAGAACTGACTGTTGAGCGGTCTCTCCAAACATGGCCATTTATTAAAATTTCTGATTCAAAACAAGATTATACAATTATAGAAAACTATATGTTAGATGTTTGCCAATTTATTAAAAATGCTCCAATTCCTGAGCAATACGAAGTTATTGAGGTACATATTGTAAATGTGAGTTCGCGTTTAGTAAGAAATCTAGATGTGAAACTAGAATATATTAATATTCAACTTGATAATAAATTATATGACAACAATTTCGAATTAATAAGTAGAAACACAATTACTCCATTAACTATAAATGAGGGTATAAAGCTTTCTGTTAAATTACCTTCGGCGCTAGATGTTGAATTGTTTTTAAAAAAATATCATGATTTTTTACTAGAATCTGAGCCATTTGAACTTGATATTAATTTTAATATAAATTATACAGACTTGTTAAATTACTCTTATACTCAAAACATATCTATATATTGTTCATATTATAAAGAAAATGGTTTGGCAAGGCTTAATAGCGACTTTCACATTATTGCCGATGACTTAGACAAATAGAATATTCATTTTGAAGTGAACTCCATATTGGAAACTCAATAAAAAAAAGAGCCATTTTCATTATTGGCTTTTTTATTTGTCACTAATTAACCTAAACACAAATTCTTGTTGTGTTTCTGAAATCCTTTATCAAATTCACTTGATGAAAAGTCATTGTTACTAATTAATTATAAAAAAATGTTTTTATGAGCAGTTGTCTTCTCTTTGCTTTTGCTATCTCTAAATATTAGGATATATATACAGTCAAAAATTACATACCCTTTCAAACAAAATAATGAAAGTAATTTCTTAATATTATATATATGTCTTTAGAATGAATATAAAACTTCTTGTCATTGGATTCATAACATTAGATGCAATTATTTATTATACGACTCGTTGTAACATTTAAAATTGTTACTTATCATTCATTTTGACTAGGCTGGTAAAAAATCGAATGATTTGACTTTTGCGCATAATCACCCGATTGTTGCAACACTTTGGTCGCATATTATTACTCTAGGTATATAGAACAAAAAGTGTAGTTTTTTTTTATTAAATTCATTTAAAATCCTATACTTTACACTTAATAGCTGATATTGCTTGAATGTGGGTATCCATAAATTATTTAACCCATACATTCCCCCACTTGGTTGGGAATTCAAATTCAATAGAGTCCTGTCTCCTATTGAACAATTGCTTAATTCTTGTACTCTTTAACGACTTACCCCCACTATGGGTTTCTTTGCAATATTCTCGAGTATATTTATCGAATTCGCAAAATAGATTTTGTATATCAATTTGTTTCAATTTGCGACCGGATAGTCCAGGAAAAGAGAATCCCATTTTTATGCTTTCTTCTTCCTGACAAATCGTTAAGGATTTTATAATCTCGGTTCCGTTTTTCGGCCCATTCTCTCCGAACGCTTTTCTAATTCCCCGAATTGATCCTGGACCAGGCACCACAAAATCATTTTCATCAAAATCAGTTAATCTACTATAATTAATGTCGATACAATATTGATATGCAAGAAATTTTCCAATCATAGGGAATCCCAACAGATAATTGAATACATCTTCCATTGTCTTAAAATGATTGATTTTATTTGCCGCATCATCATGCATAATGTCAGAAAGTAGCTTAAGGTGATTTTCGTATTTAATCTTACTTCCATAACAACTGACCCCTGAGGGCATTATATACGCGGCAGAATAAACTTTATTTTTACGTGTTACTAAATTTTTAAATACCGATTTATACTTTCCCATATCGAAACTTGACCACGATATGTCTCCTATACTTGATTGAACCGATTCCCATGTCTCAATCTTGTTAAAAGTCTTGAAGAACAAAATCCGGAATAGCAAATCAGAATCAGAGTATCCTTCAGATTTGTTCACAATATGCTTCACAAGATATTGTGAAGTTCGATCAAGAACACGATATGTGTTAGTGAATTTATACTTGGATAAAATAGGGTCGGAAGAGACGCAACTTGCATTCTCAAGCCGATTACGGAAAATTGTTTGCCTTTTGTATGCAAATTCCCAAAAAATAGGATATAGTTTTGTTGTGGTATAATATTTTCCATTAATCTTCATTTTTAATCAACTCATCAATCTGTAGATATACACGGTTAACAGCTGAATCAAGATCGTCATTGTTACAAATCAAGTGTACATTATTTTGATTTATATATTTTTGAATATACATTTCGTAAAATCCAAGAATTTTCTCTTTATAAGCACCTTTATCATCATTGTCTCTGACAACATAAATCAGAGCATCAAACAGAGTCGCTGGTAAAAAATACCTTTCAAGTTGAACAAGCGTTTCTAGTTCGTTCTCCGGCACACCATACGCACTGCCGTAGGCTAGAGTAGAGAGCCAAGATCTATCCAAAAAGATAACTGATCCTTTTTCCAATTTGGGAAGAATATATGTTTTTTCGAGATCAATATGGGCTGCAACATGAAGCGTCTGCAAGACCAAGGGGCAGAAATCCAAATTGTACTCATTTAGAAATTTAGCTTTGTGGTGAATAGCGTCCACAAGTTCACCAAGCCTTTTTGTGTATTTTCCTGGGAAATGACAGTATAAAATATTAATACCCTTTTTCTCAAACATTTTAATTACTGAGAAAATTATAGATGTTTTTCCTACCCCGTCATTTCCTTCAAACACTATCAATTTCCCTCTAGTCGATTCCATTGTACTTCTCCATTTTGCTTGCTTTCCCCCATTTTGCAGGATCTCCATTGATGCCTTTTGGCAAAGTAAATAGAAGTTCAATAATCTCTTGTCCATCTGCATCAGAAAGTGTCCATTGACCTATTCTATTCAAATAGATTTTATCAAATTTTGATGGTGTTAAAAAAGAAAGCTCACCGAAATATCCCCAGTTAGAAGGATATGAGATTAAGACTCTATTTCGTTGGGTATCTCGATCAAGATTTATGTAGTTGGTTGCTCCATCCTTTCCGTAATGATGAGAGTCACTTTGAATCCATACTCCATTTTCTCTATGGTAAATATTGTCTCCATAGCAATATTTTAGCGAGCCATCAACAATAGGTTTCTTTTTCTGAAATCTTTCGTTACTCCAATATTCATCAAATGTTACCGCCTCACAAACACGCATATAATATACAATATGCTTAAAATGGAGCGACTTAGCCATCCCAACACCAATGATATAATCTCCTATTTGAGCATTTTTTCTAATCAAAGGTTTACATGTGGCAAGAGTACAGAAGCCATGAAAAGGGTTTGGTGCAAATCCATAATCTCTTGTTATAACATACAAATAAACTCTTGGCACCTTAACACTCGCCACGATCCATTCCTCCACTCGATCTGCTTCCCCCCGACGCATTAGTAAAGATAGGCTCTCCATCAAGTGCTTTGTTAATGTTTTCCGAATTCCAGTTCGTTATTTGATCAGCATATTTGCTTAATCCATCTGGAATTAGGGCATCTTCATCAGCAAGCCCTCTTTCGAAAACTCCAATTATTTGCTTCCCGTGTCTATTAGCATATTCTATTTCCCACTCTACCCACTCACTAGTGCGGGTTTTGTCGCCAATGAGAACAATAATAGTCCCGGCCCAATCGATCTTTGGGCGTATTAATGACATGATGTAATCTTCATTATGAGCTTTATTCGGAGACTTCTCCTCATATATTGAACTATCTCTCAATTCGTAGTTGTGCAGCTTTCCCATTAAATCTGTGAGTTGCTTGATCGTTTCGGCATCTGAATGATGATGTGAAACAAATATATTTATGGTTTTCATTAATATTACCTCCTAAGATTCATTTGTGTTCTTATATATGGTTGTTAGCCCTTTTATGACAAGGGCAACAATTAGTTTAACATTTGTTGTCGACATTAAGATAATATTTTCTTGAGTTGTGAGGCCGTTATTTAGGGAACTCAAACGTAACGAAGACAACTGTAATATCCTTTCAGTAACGTTAAATTCATCTATTCCAAAACGTTTAGCGTATTCATTATAATTTTTAACTCTTAACATATCAATAGTATGACTTATATAGTCAATTGCTTTTTTCTTTTTAGATTTAAAATACAAATTGGCTAATACTTCTGCTGCCCCGCCAAAACCGCCAACAATGAAAACTGGATTGCCTTTATCAATTGAAAAAGTAAATTCCTCTATTATTCCCGGAAGCATCCCTTTGAACCCGAGCATCTTTCCTCCCGCAAAGATGCTTGCTTTAGCACAAGACATTACTTCTGCCCTTAATATGCTTAACGAAATACTTCTGCTCTTTTGAGCATGGGCGTTGGATTTCAGACAGTCTTTTCCAATAATGCATTTTGCTTTCCTGAACTCAAGAAGAGGAGTAAACTTCGCCAATTCATATGGATCTTGTGGAATATCTTTGTCAAAGATATAATAGTTGATGACTCTTGGTTCTTTACTAGTTTCTTCAGAATAGGCCTTTGATAGATCAAATAAATACTGAAGGAAGTTGTATTCTTCGGGATAATAAATTCGTCCCCCATAGACAATTTGCCCTCCGCATGTAAAAAGATATCTTGTAAGTTCAAAAAGCAAATGGTAAATAAAGTCGGATATGTTATCCATTTTATTGTCAATAACCTCTGAAACTGAGACCGAACATATTACCTTACTCAAGCTGAAAAAGTATCTTCCCAATTGTAGTTGAAGCAATGTTGGTGTCATAAACTTTTTTTTGGTTGCGCGCTCAAGCAACTGCATTTCTTGATTTGAAAGAGGTGGGTCCGGATAAATGATAGTTCGATTTGCCGATTTTCCATCATGAAAAACAGATAACAACTCGGGTGGATATGAATCTAATTCGTATTTCTTTTTGCCCTGGGAAGTAAATCTAATAAGGAATTCTGCAGACAGCTGGTAATACACTCTTCGTGAAAATTCACTCAAAATGGTAAAAAAGAGATTATAGTAATTGATTCTTTGTTTATACCTTATAGTCTTCACATTCCCGAGATATGGGAAGCTCCTCTCTTCTCCTTGTGCTAGCGCATCAAGTACAATGATTATTCGATGATGTCGTTTTGCAAGCAAGACTTCTTGTCTGCAGTAATTTCTGGATGAGTAAGAGTCGGATAATATCACAAGCAAAACTGAGTCAATTATTTGCTCTTCAATAACTTGCATAAAATCAATTCCTGACGGGATGTCGTTTTCGTCAAGAAATCGTGTTAATGTTGTATTGTCGTCAATATACCGTCTAATCCTAATTGCGATATGTCGGCCATCATTTTTTGCGTAAGACAAAAATAGTTTTATTGATAGTCTCGACTCACCCTCATTTATATTATTAATTATTAAAGCGATTTTATATATAATCAAAAATTTTATCTTTTCAATTTTGTTAGAACCAAATTCGAAGGCTCTGATGGCATTCAAATTTCTGATACTAGGAAAGGGGACAAGGAAATTGCTATGAAAAGCAATGGGTACAATTACGGGAAGCGAATCTTTGTTGGAACTAATATCTTCAATAAAATGTTTCCATTCTTTGTTCAAAATGAAAAACCCATCAATAAATAAAAAGACAATGGTGGAAATGCTATCCATGATTTTTATTGCGGTTAATGCCGCCTCGGGATTCGAATACATAAAAATAGGAACGTGCCGAAAACTATCTGAATAGCCATTAGGTTTGGGATAAATTGCGCTATACACCTCTTGGGCAACTTCCACGCAATTTGTTGATTCAGAATCATAACAGAAAAAAACTCGAACAGGTTGACTCCGTTTCACTATAAATCACACTTCCTTTGTTTACTGCCACGCAGTTTGTTTGTGTGGTCGATTTCTTCCGAATCTTGTGCGCCCATTATTGGGATTGGTTGAATTTCTTTCAGAAAATGCAGTGTGAATGTAATTTGCAAGTTGTATTGAATCCTCTGTCCAATTATAAATTTTTGCATATTTACACTCGACGTTGTCATAAAGTCGGGGGGGGATTATGTGAATATCGAGACGTGATTGCACAGAGCTATAATAAGATGGCAGTATTATCCCTAACAAGCCTGATCTTGGAGAACTTTTAGTGCTTCTCAAGCTTGCATATATTTCCCAATCGACGTATTTTCTTCTCCAAGTGTTTTTTCCAATCAATACAATTGTGACTGAAGAATCCCGAAGATATTTATCACGGATTTGCTCCATAATATATTCAACTGTTTTTCCTTTTATCTCAATCGAGCCGTCACTAACTGATCTGGAAACAGCATAATTTATCCCAAGTATTGACTCAAATCTTTCCTTAAATATTTCATCTTCAGAGTAATAACTAATGAATACTTTATGTTTTGGAATAATGGACATGAAATATCACCCCTTAAAAGAGAAGATTAAAAAGAATAGAATCTATCTACAAGAAAATATTAGCACTATCCAATTTAGGTTTCAAGAGCATATTAATTAATTCATCTAATTTGGTTTTTTTGTTCGGTGAGATGGAGAGAAATAAAAAAATCAAGAAAACCCCTAATATCCTTTTCTGCAAATAAATTCATCAAAATTATATCAAAATAACTAAAAACATTATGTTCTTGAGACTTTCTCATTTAATTGTGGTTCGGCACATTGAAGCTGATTTTATATTTGAAACAACAAGTTCAGATACACGTTTTTTTATAGTACTTCACTTAATGTACTAAATGGAAAAACATATTTCTTGATTTCTCAACAAATATGTTTTGATATAATATGATAGCCCGTACGAGGCGCGAAAATTATCCGCGTCATTTTTGATGTTTGACCACGAAAAAGGTAAGATAATCTTTGAACTCGTGTAAAAGGTCATTGATTCATATGTTCATTAGTAGCTTGAATTTATCATTACAATTTTGATAGTAGGACATCCGATGAACACAAGCAAAGTGCATTCAATAGAGGTTTCACAAAATGACATGAATCCCTTGGCGCCATCAAGGTGAGTCATGTTTCATCTTATTAAAAAATTGTATTTATAAAAGAGTAATTATATACAGGCAATTCAGTTTTTGCTATAGAGATCGTTGTGTTTCAACTTCAAAATTGAAGTAATATTTCACCATATGTTCCCACAGACAAGCTGTGTCGAGTGGTGCCAAGTGCTATACAAAAGTGCCTCGACTTCTCCGAAGT
>CAYWOK010000052.1:0-9979 GCA_964459895.1 uncultured Candidatus Izemoplasmatales bacterium | reverse complement strand
CGATTTCGATGTCGACATAAAGTTTCATTCCGAACATTCTGGTTTTCAAGTCATCGATACGTAAAATATCTTTGTTTTCCGCAACAACTTCTTTGATTAGAATGAGAGTATCCTCATCTGCAGCTTGATCGACTACCTGTGCGAAACCATCTTTGATGATTCTGATTCCGACTCTGGCGATAAATAAACAGATGACAAGCGAAGCGATGGGCTCCATAAAGACAAAACCGAGAATCGCGCCTCCGATACCGATAACGGCACCGAGACTGGCAAGTTCATCGCTTCTGTTGTCCATGGCAATGGCTTTCAACGCTTGAGAACTAGCTTTTTTGGAACTGATCTTCGTCAGGCGATACATCACTTCTTTGATGATGATGGTAGAAATTGCGACAATGAGTGCAATCACTCCCGGTTCGACAATTTGTACTCCGTTAACAAAATAATCGTAAAGCATCGTGACGGCGCCTTTGCCGATCTCGAATGCGGTGATAATGATGAATACTCCAACAAATACAGAAACCATACTGTCGAATTTTTCGTGACCGTAAGGATGCGACGCATCTTTTTCCTTGCGGGAGAATCTTCCAAAAATCATGACGCTCAAATTAGTCAATACATCGCTCAAAGAGTTGACACTGTCAGAGATCATCGCGGTTGAATGCCCTACGATTCCGGCAATGATTTTAATTACAGCCAAAAATCCATTCAGAATCATCGTCCAAATGGATGTCTTGGTGATTATTTTCTGTTCTTCTATCAGCGTCATTTTATCCTCCGCTTCTTATTAGAAGCTAAATAATGGCGTTTTTTCTAGGAAGTCGTGAATACTTGGTTGTAATAGATTTGTCCGACAATCGCGACGTTGGCTAAAATGTCAGAGCCTGTGAAACTAAAATTATCATCCGGAACATTCAAGCACTCGCCAAGGGCAAGACTATCCGCTACAACAACGTTGATTGTCCCGATCACATAGATAGAATCGTGGATGTCTTTGAAAAAAGCATCGATGGCAGCTTTTACGCTCGAGGGAATAACCGGTAATACCACACCTAATTCAGTTAGAGTATCCTTGTTTGTTCCGTAAACCATTTCAATGAATCGGTACTCGGCATAGATTTTCAATTGTTCCAGTGATAATTCGGTGTTTGCATTATCGATGCCAACCGTGTATTTTGGGCTACTATCGGTATTATAGGTCATCGTGAATTTGGCTGAAGGTTTTGTAAAGTTATCGCCTTTGGAAACCAAGAGGATGTGAGATCCAAAAGCAGTATCGATCGGTTCGTCATATAGAATTGTGGCCTTATTGACATTTTCTGGAAGAATGTAGGACTGGTAAGCATCTTCCAACCCAACTACAAATTGAGGATCATAGGTATCTTTTGAAGTAAGATAAGTTAATGACGCGCTTGCAGACAATTCTTCAGTCATCAAGTAGAATCCATAATTCTTGTATTGTCCCCAGATCGGGTCGGTATGTTTTGCCTTGGAATAGACTAGCAACAAATCGGAGAAAGTGTTTTCGTAATTGTCAAGGTAGGTATAAATCGCACTTTGGAATCCCTCAAGCAAAATATCATATGCTGCTTCATCTTCAAGATCCGCCTTGAACTGGTCATAATCATCAGGAGCACCATCTTCATTCCGGTCAACAAATATCAAAAGATGACGAACATCCAAACTGAAGTAGTTGTCATAATATTCATCAATTTGCGTTGAAAGGAAATCGTTAAGTATTTCCCAGTCATTTTCCTGGAGTTTATCATAGACTAGATGTGGCTGTAATGTGGACTCAACATAATACCTCTGTAACATCTCGTCTTCGGAAGTCGCTCCGTAGGCGAGATAGATGTATTCTTCAAACGTATAATAATAGCTGTAATAACTTTCTGTGAAACTGGTTTTCATCTCAGTTAACGCCGTTCGGTGGCTTTCCATTTTTACTGAGGTATTGCTCTTGATATCACGTTCGCAAACGGTTTCGGAATCGCAATAGACTTCAGCGAAATATTGGTCCATCAGCACTTTCACCTGCGCTGCATAAACCAAATACAACGAGGCGTTGCGGTTCATTGAGTAATAGAATAAGTCATCGGCACTGATCTCGGTGTCATCATATTTTGCAACTAAAGTTTCATGGCCATCCGGATCCAGTTCAAATGCAGTATCAACTGCTTGGTAGTCCATACCGAGATAATAATCGAGAATGACAAAATTGTGTGCACTTCTCAAATCTGTGATTCTTTGGCTGATAAATCCTGATTTCTCATAATTCTCGTCGATGAGTATCTGAAAGATTTCATCGTAAAGGTCAGCACCAATCAATGATTTTAGTTCGGTCTCGTCACCGTCAAAATCTGTCAAATCAACATTTTCATTATTTTGAAGATTCAGAATCATGTAATAGGCTGTATCGGAACCGGTATAGAACTTAACCGGGACATATGTGTAATATTGTGGAGTTGTATCATCTTCCATGTAGGTTTCCAAAGCGCCCAAAGTCCTGTACATAAACGTGTTCAAGGTCGGGTTGTAGGTTCTTTGGTCGATATAATTGACTTTCAAGTCAACATTTGCTAGTAATTCTTCAAAAGTGGCATCTTCAGATATGGCAGAGCGATAACCGCCATATACGATATTGTACATTTGGATATAGGCGGTGAGCAATTCTGCACCTTCCAATAAAACGGTGTTTTCTTCATTAAAACCCGAACTAGGAACATCGCCGATGGGTTTGGTTCCCGTATAAAGGTACAAGCTTCCCTGTCTTCCGACCAAATTCAATGATTTCATCACATCTTTGGCTTCGGTTTCGCTCATAAAGCGGATTTTGATGGTAGAGATGTCTTCAAAATATCGTTCCTGGTAGTATGCTGCGACAGCTGACGGTCCGACAAACCATGTTTCTTCAGCATTGGCAGACAAAGTCAATGCCTCAAGGGCAAAATTCTCTTTTGCGACTATCAGTTTGACATAGCTTTCTTCGTCGCCATTGAAACCGGCTAGAGTCATGGTTTCATTGTATGTGTTTTCCATATTGGCAACTTCGTCAACTGTAAATAAAGCAATTTCAGCTTCGTCTTCAGTGCCGTATTTCAAATAGTTTATTTTATTGGCGATTTCTGTTTCAGTAACTTGATCATAATATGAAGCAAGAAGAACTCTGTCAACCATATCCAGAAGTTGGGTAAGTCCTTCGTTGGCTTTCATTTCTTCGTATAAATCAAGATATGTTACCTGATAAGTTCCGCCATCGTAAAAGATGTCGTCTGGATTCGTGATTGCAGGAATCGTGGCATCGGTTTCGATGATTATGTCAGCTGTTGTCGTCGTTTTTCCGCCTTGGCAGGCAGCTGCAGAAAACCCGGTCAGAACACCAAGTATGACAAGCAGCGTTTTTTTCATTGTTTGTAGTCGCATGTGTCTTTTCTCCTTCTCAAAAATGCACTTTCTTATATTATATAACAAATTGCCGTAAATCATTACATTTTTTTTGCAATTCTCGCCTGCAATTATAGCTTTATTTCATGCGTTTTTTGTGATGTTAGGAAAAAAGATGGCGCCCACGAGGCGCCATCTTGATATTTGGGGATTAAATTACTTCCGAGTAATCCATTGCCAGGTAGCGTTTGTACATCTGGTAACGGCGTTTTGCGTCTTTCAGGTTTGCCTCAAGTAGTCTATCCGCTTCATCAGGATTAGCCGATACAAGTTGTTGGTAACGGTTCTCACTCATGAGGAAATCATGGTATTTTGACCAATCAGGCTCTTTCGAATCGAGTTGGAAAGGATTCTTGCCTTGAGCAATCAAACGCGGGTCGAATCGGAAAGTCGGCCAATATCCGCATTCTGTTGCCAGTTTGGCCTGTTGGTGCGAATTGGAAAGTCCGCCGTTGATACCGTGAGCGATACATGGCGAATAGGCGATGATGATCGATGGTCCATGATAGGATTCCGCTTCTTTCATTGCCTTCAACAGTTGCGTAGCGCTCGCTCCATGGCTGATTGTTGCTACATAGACGTGTTCGTAGGTCATGGCAAGCGATGCCAGGTCTTTTTTCTTGTTCGGCTTTCCGGAAGCGGTAAATTTAGCGATTGATCCGGATCTGGCAGCTTTTGATGATTGCCCACCTGTATTTGAATACACTTCGGTGTCTAAAACCAAAATATTGACATCTTCATTGTTGGCGATCACATGATCTAATCCGCCATAGCCGATATCATATGCCCAGCCATCTCCACCGATGATCCAGTTGGATTGTTTGACGAGATATTCTTTGATTTCAAGAATGTCTTGCGATAGTTTAGAACCGTCCTTTTTCAATAAGGGGATGATTTCCCTAGAAAGAGACAGAGTTTTGTCTCCCTCTTCGCGGTTTTCAATCCATTCCTGAAGCAGAGCTTTCAAATTGTCGTTTTTCAGTTCGCTATTTCTTTCCGCAATCATGTGTTGGATGCGGTCGCGGACGGTATTTTGAGCAATTGCCATGCCAAAGCCGAATTCGGCGTTGTCTTCAAATAAAGAGTTTGCCCAGGCAGGTCCTCTGCCTTCAGCGTTCTTTGTATATGGTGAAGCTGGGAAAGAACCGCCATAAATAGAAGAACAACCTGTTGCATTGGCGATAACCATTCTTTCACCGAACAGTTGGGTCGCAAATTTGATATATGGAGTTTCACCACAGCCTCCGCAGGCGCCGGAAAATTCAAACAATGGTCTCTCGAATTGCACGTTCTTGTAGGTTGTCTTACCGAGGATATTCGCTTTTGGTGTGACTTCATTATAGAGATAATCGGCACGAAGGTGTTGTTTTGCTTCGATTTGTTCGGTAATTGGTGATAGTTTCAAGGCTTTTTCCTTGGCGGGGCAGGTGTTGACGCAAACTGCGCAACCTGTACAGTCGAGGATTGAAACCTGGATCCTGTATTTCATGCCTTCAAGGCCTCTGCCAAGCGGTTTGAGCCAGGTTGTGCCCTCAGGAGCCTTTGAAGCTTCTTCCTCGGTTGCCAGAATCGGACGGATGCAGGCATGTGGGCAGGCGTAGGCGCATTGGTTGCACTGGATGCAGTTTTCCTGAATCCAGGTGGATACTTCTTCGGCGACACCTCGTTTTTCATAAGCGGCTGTTCCACAAGGGATCATACCGTCTTCATAACCGATGAAAGCTGAAGTGGGCAAGTCGTATCCTTTGATTGAATTAACAACATCCGCAATGTTTTTCACAAAATCCGGACGGTCTGTATCTACTACTTTGTCGACTACCAAGTCAAGCCACTTTGGTTTGACCGAAATTTCGATTAATCCGGCTGCGCCTCTGTCAACTGCTTCAAAGTTCATCTTGACAATTTCTTCGCCTTTATTAGAGAAAGTCTTCTCGGCAAATGATTTCATCGCCTTTTGCGCTTTGGCATAAGGCATGATCTGTTCGTTCAGTTTGAAGAAAGCAGACTGCATAATGGTCGAAACCATTCTCACATCGCCGATTTCCTTGGCGAGCTTGTAGGAATCGATTATATATAGTTTGGCTTGTTTTTTTGCAAGTATTTTTTTGACATCGTTTGGTAAATAAGCTTCGATTTCTTCGGCAGAGTGGCTGGTCGACAACAAGAAGATACCGCCTTTTCTGATACCTCTTATCAAATCGAAACGGTGCACATAACTTTCCTGGGAACAGGAAACGAAATGAGGTTCGTTCACAAGATAGGTCGAACGAATCGGATTCTTTCCGAAGCGGAGATGCATTCTGGTGACGCCGCCCGATTTCTTGGAATCATAGGAAGCGTACGCCTGTCCGTAAAGATCAGTGTAATCACCGATGATTTTGGAGATGTTCTTGACGGCTCCGACGGTTCCGTCAGAACCAAGGCCAAAGAACAAAAGTTCTGTAGTGTTGGGGTCGGCCACATCGGGTGTTTCTTCGACTGGAAGGCTTGAGCCCAAAACATCGTCAACAATTCCGATAGTGAAGCTGTCTTTCAATTCGCCTTCCAAATTCTTATAGACTGCGAAAATCTGTTGGGGAGTCGTGTCTTTGCTTGAAAGTCCGTAACGTCCGCCCACAATTTTCGGGGCTTTGTCCTTGCCATAGAAAACGCTCTTTACATCAAGATACAAAGGTTCGCCTGCAGAACCGGGTTCTTTGGTTCTGTCTAAAACTGCGATTCTTTTGACTGTTTTTGGCATGACGCTGAAGAAATGTTTGGTTGAGAAAGGACGGTAGAGATGAACTGCGATCATACCGACTTTTTCGCCTTGGGAAGTTTTGTAATCGACGACTTCCCTGATGGCTTCTGTAACTGATCCCATGGCGATTATGATGTCGGTCGCGTCCTTGTGCCCGTAATATGAGAAAGGTTTGTATTCTCTGCCTGTGACTTTGGTGATTTCGTCCATGTAGCTTTCGACAACATCTGCGATCGGCAGGTAATATTTTTCCTGTACTTCCTTGGCTTGAAAATAGACATCGTCATTTTGTGCGGTGCCTTTGGTAAAGGGATTGGACGAATTCAAAGCGCGTTTGCGGAAGGCTTTGATTGCTTCCCTGTCAAGCAGTTTGTCAAAGACGGCATAGTCCATGACTTCAATTTTGTTTACTTCATGGCTAGTGCGGAATCCGTCAAAGAAATGCAAAAACGGAATACTGGTTTTGATTGCGGCCAAATGCGCGATTCCTGCAAGATCCATGGTTTCCTGAACCGAACCTGATGCCAAGATGGCAAATCCCGTCTGACGGGCGGCCATGACATCTGAATGGTCACCAAAAATCGATAATGATTGCGCGGCAAGGCTTCTTGCGGCGACATGGATTACACCTGGCAACAGTTCGCCTGCGATTTTATACATGTTGGGAATTTTCAAAAGCAAGCCTTGAGAAGCTGTGAAAGTCGAGGTGAGTGCGCCAACGGCCAAAGAACCGTGAACAGTCCCGGCTGCTCCGCCTTCGGATTGCATTTCTACTACTTTCACAGGCATTCCAAACAAGTTTTTCTTGCCTTGAGAAGCCCATAAGTCTACATGTTCTGCCATCGGTGATGATGGAGTGATTGGATAGATTCCTGCTACTTCGCTAAAGGCGTAGGCACAATATGCTGCAGCCTGGTTTCCATCCATTGATTGATAATTTTTCTTTGTTGTCATCGATAAACAACCTCCCATAATATAATTATCTTCTATTAAACATAATACTTATATATTATACTTCAAATTCCTTGAAACTTCAATTGAAAATCGGTAGTAATACGCTTTCATAACCTGATCAAATCTTGATTTCTTCAATCGGATAATCCTGTTTTGCACAAATCAAATCGTAATCCTTGGATGAGATTCCCTGTTTGAAAAACACTTCCTTGTATGTTTCCAAGGCATCGGTTTCGGTGTTGCATTCTTCGGATAGATGAGCCAGGACGATTTTCTTGGTTTTTTCGCCCATGACATTCGCTATTAAAAAAGCTGAATCTTCGTTTGAGAGATGACCCTGGTCATCCAAAATCCTTTTTTTGAGCAGCCATGGTCTGTCACTGTCAAGCAACAAATCCGGAGAATGATTGGCCTCGATGATGTAAAGATCGGCATTTCTGATTAAATCGAAACCTGCCTGAGGAAAATATCCTGTATCGGTCATATATACCAAAGAGTTTCCGCCTTCTGTGAAACGATAGCCACATGGCTCCAGGGCATCATGATAGGTCATGAATGTCTTGACGGAAAATCCATCCAAAAGCAGTGATTCGTTGTATGTCAGAATTCTTACGAGTCCCGGATCAAGATTTTCCCTGATCCTTGTCGGCATGTTCTTGTATGTGCCTTCTGTCAGGTACACAATTGATTTATGTTTTTTTTGGATCGTCACCAATCCCGAAAGATGATCACCATGTTCATGTGTCAGGAAAACATAATCAATGTTTGATAATGCTTTTCCAACCATAGATAGCCGAGAAACGATTTGTCTTAAAGACAAACCGGCATCGATCAGTAGTGTTTTTTGTCCGATTTCTAAGTATGTTGCGTTGCCTCCTGAACCAGAAGCGAGCACATTTACATTCATTTCATCACATCCAAGAATATTATAACGCATTATGTCTTTTTCCCAACATAAAAAGAAAACTTTGAGTTCACTCTAAGTTTTCCTTGTCTTTATCAGTTTCTTTCAGTTTTTCAAGTTCAATCTGAACAAGTTTGTTCTTTTCCTCCATCAGCACTTCCTGTTTGTGAAGCGATACTTCTTTGACGATGTTGGTGACCTCCATGATTGCAATCATCATGAACACCAGGATGACGATAGCATAGATAAAATTCTTGCTGTTTTCTCCCTTAAAGAGTAGATTGTAGACATCTCCGAGAAAGGCTGATTTACCGACATATTTTCCAATGATCAGATCCTCGTCAAACCCTATTTCCCAGTCAAACGAAGAATCATTGTTTACACCTTGTGTCGTGTATTTATTTTCACCGTCAACAACATCAATCGCGATGATCTCATGAGTGATGATCAATTGCTCGTTATCCGAACGGTGAAATGATATGATATCATGGACTTCAAATTCATTAGCTGTCGTGTCGATAAAGATCAAATCTCCGGTCATGATCACATTTTCCATGGATGGAGATTCGACAACGAACATTCCATAACCCATGATGGATGGGGTTTTCTCATTACGGATTGAAACGACGATTTGCAGGATTAATAGAATGGCGAGTCCTAAAAAAACAAAAGGGAGAATCTGTAAGATTTTCGAACCGATTTTCTTCACATTTGCTCCCTCCTTCAAGTTATTTTATGTTGCTGGATACCCAGTTTCAAAATCGTAAGTCGTAAGCTCTTCCCAAGTGACATTGTCAGATTGCTTGACTTCGACCGTCACAGTAACAGTAACGCTTTGTCCATTGTAATCGATTGATGTTTTTTCACCATCATAATAGATTTCCGAAAATAGATTGATATCGCCAGAAGCCGCAGCTATGATTTCGTCGCTATCGATATAATACCAATAATCATCATCAAATTCATCTGGCGTGGCATCTCCATCTGTGAAAGTAAAAGTTGATGTGAATGTAACTGCCAAATGGTCATCCGTGTCATTCTTGAACACATAATCCTCGACAGGTACAGTTGTTATTCTGGTATAGGTGATTTTTACTCTAAGCTGCGATGTAATCGGGGAAAGGTTGTTGATGACAAACGCTTCGTTAATCAAATTTTCTCCCGGAACGATGACAGAATCATCCGCAATGAAAGACCCTGATTTGGTATACCGGAGATCTCCGACATTGATATCATTGGTTGTGAATGTGATTCCATGAGCAAACCAGCCATAGGTTATACCGATCATTGCCAAAGAAATCATGACTAGGAATAAGGCGCTGATGCTGATGATGCGGATTCTATTTTTCATATAATCACCGCCCTAAGGTGTTGCCGATTGAACTAGAAGTCTGTCAATCGAAAGATCAAGGTTTTGATAGTCGCTGCCAGCGGATCCCGAAATCAAAAAAGAAAAATCAAGGATTACTACGTCATCAACGTCAAGATAGATACTTGTAGCGAGAAAAATAACAGATCCCGTTAATGAATCGGTCATCGTTTCATCAACGATTTCATTGACTACTGGATCGGAATTGACCACATAAGAAGAATTTAGAATAGTCACATCGCTAAGGGATTTGGTATTGTCATATGTCACCGAACCATTTGTAGGCCCATCGACAAAACCATCCAAAGACACTTTTGTGTAGCAATCAATACTGCCAACATTCGTTATAGTTAGTCGATAGTATTTGGAAGATCCAGGAACGGAATTGGTAAAAGCAATCCAATCAGCGCTTACATAATCGGAACCGTTGTCAGATACTTCAAGAGTCGCCTCGACATCAAGATCAACAACACTTAATGGATTTGATCCGATATTGATGATATCTGACACTGCAAGCCAAGCAAAAGAGGCAAGAACAAACAAAAACACTGAACTTATCAAAGCGACAAGC
>CAYWOK010000051.1:0-10138 GCA_964459895.1 uncultured Candidatus Izemoplasmatales bacterium | reverse complement strand
AAGCATCGCAGCCTGTGCTAGCATGGACTTTCCTAACACCTAAGTGCTCGATTGCCCGATGGTTCGATACTGTTATTATATCATATCTTATTTAGTAATGGAATCAAGCACTGCTTTCCTGGATAGATCGACACGGCCTTTGTCATCGACTCCGATGACTTTGACTGTGATCATGTCACCAAGTTTCACGATGTCTTCGACCTTTTCGACTCGTTCTTTTGCAAGTTTGGAAATGTGAACCAATCCATCTTGTCCAGGCCACAATTCAACGAAGCAGCCGAATTTTTCAATTCTTACGACTTTGCCCTGGTAGATTTCCCCGACTTCAACTTCTCTTAAGATGTCTTCAATCAGTTTGAGCGCTTTGTCGATAAAGAATTGGTCGATATGCATGATTGTGACTCTGCCATCTTGCTCGATATCGATCTTGACATCGTTGCATTGTTCGATAATCGAACTAATGGTCTTTCCGCCACTGCCAATGATTTCTCTGATCTTGTCTGTAGGAATAGTAATCATCTTAACCTTCGGAGCGTATTTGGAGAGTTCCGTGCGTGGTTTGTCGATGCATTCATCCATGACATCCAGGATTTCGAGTCTGGCTTTTTTTGCCTGAGACAATGCTTCATGAAAAATGCTTTTCGTGATTCCGGAAATCTTGATATCCATCTGCAAGGAACAGATTCCGTTTCTGGTTCCGGCAACTTTGAAGTCCATGTCTCCGAAGTGATCTTCAAGACCTTGGATGTCAGTCAAAATCGTATATTTATCGCCTTTTTTGACAAGCCCCATCGCGATTCCTGCGACCGGAGCCTTGATCGGAACGCCTGCTGCCATCAAAGCTAGTGATCCAGCACAGATGGTGGCTTGCGAAGACGACCCGTTTGATTCAAGTATTTCCGAGACGATTCTCAGTGCATAGGGAAATTCTTCTTCTGAAGGCATAACTTGGAGCAATGCTCTTTCGCCTAAGGCGCCATGACCGATTTCTCTTCTGCCGGGCCCCATATAACGGCCAGTTGAACCGACTGAGAATTGTGGAAAATTGTAATGAAGCATGAAGCGTTTTCCTTCTTCAATCGAAACGCCGTCAATGATCTGTGCTTCGCCAAGTGCTCCCAATGTTACAGTAGCCAACGCTTGAGTCTGGCCTCTTGTGAACAATGAAGAGCCGTGGGTTCTTTCGAAAAGATCGATTTCTGCAGCCAGAGGACGAAGTTCGTCCGCTTTCCGTCCGTCGGGACGGATTTTGTCAACGGTGATTAATCTTCTAACTTCTGTGACTTGGATTTGTTCTAGAACCTGGTTGACGAAATTGACTCTGGTTTCAGTATCCACTCTGTCAAAGCCTTGAGCTTTGTATTTTACAGTAAGTGTTTCGCGGATTTCGTCTTCAATCTTGCCAATGGCGTCGCGACGCTCGAGTTTTTCATGAATTGTAATCGCTTTTATGATTCTACCCTGCTCAAGTTCCAAAACATCCTTTTTGATATCTTCAGGTACTGAAAGAAGTTCTACTTCGACTAATTCCTTTCCGACTTCCTTAATAATCTTTTCTTGGAAAGCAACAAGTTCTTTAATCTTTTCATGTCCAAAGAAAATTGCTTCTAAGATTATCTCTTCTGATACTTCCTTGGATCCGGCTTCAACCATGTTGATGGCATCTTTTGTTCCTGCAACTGTCAGATCAAGATCCGACAGGGCGAGTTCTTCTGCTGTAGGGTTACAAACGAGTTTACCGTCAACCAAACCAACGATGACTCCAGCAATCGGACCGTTGAACGGAACTCCGCCGATGCCAAGGGAAAGCGAGGAGCCAAACAGTGAAGCAACATAAGGGGAATAGTCAGGATTGACCGACATCACGGTGTTGATAACTTGGACTTCAGTTCTGAAATCGTCATGAAATAACGGACGAAGCGGTCTGTCGATAGCTCTTGAAGTCAAGATTTCCTTTTCTGTAGGTCTGCCTTCTCTACGCAAAAAGCCTCCAGGAATTTTTCCTGCTGCATAAAGTTTTTCTTGGTACATAACCATCAACGGGAAGAAATCCTGGGTCGAAGGCTTGTCGTCGATCATGCTTACCGACAAGACAGCTGTATCCTCATAACGGATAAGTACTGCACCAGTCGCTTGTTTGGCAAGTTGGCCTGTTTCAACCAGTAACTTCTTTCCACAAAATTCGATTTCAAATACTTTCTTTTCACTCATATAAATTCCTCATTTCTTAATTTTCGATGTAATTATAAAAATATTATATCATATATTGCCATAAATCATTTTCAAATTTTCAAATAATAAGCACCCAAAGATTTGGGTGCTTAAGTGTCAAATTAGCGACGCAATCCAAGTTTTTTAATCAAATCCTGATACCTTTGAGCAGAAACTGTTTGCAAGTATTTCAACATGCTTCTACGTCTTCCGACTTTTGCCAACAAACCTCTTCTTGAATGAAAATCGTGTTTGTGCATTTGCAGATGCTCATTCAGAGTATTAATCTCTTCTGTCAACAATGCGATTTGGATTTCAGGAGAACCTGTGTCCCCTTCTTTTAATCCGAATTCTACTACGATTTCCTTAACGCGTTCTTTGGTTAGTGCCATTTTGTTTTCCTCCTTTATGATTGACTTACCCACATCCGAAAATAACGTTGGAGTCTCGTTGATTCCAGGTCTGGGCGCGAAAGTAATTATATCATATACAGGTAGCAGATGCAAGAATTATTTCTCGCCTGTGGTGTGATCTATTTCCAAATATATCGTGAAAATCGATTTAACTTCGCTACAATCGGTTTCGATCAATTTTTGATAGATATTCTAGGACGGTTTCTTGCACACAAGATAGAATGCATTCTTGTTTTGAGAATCCTCTTGGATGGTGAATCCGGCATCTATTGCCAATTTCGATAGCAACTCCACATTCAATTTATGCGAGACCCATGTGACACCATAAGCCGTTTGCACTGTTTTTTTGGGAAGGATTGCCGCAACTGGAACAACATATAGTGACTGTTTGTTATTGCCTTTTTCAACAATGCAGGTATCCCAGATATAAAAAGATCCTCCCGGTTTCAGCGTCCGGTATGCTTCTTTGAGAATAGGTAGAAAGTCCTCTGGTTTGACATAAAAAAAGAAATAAAAGGCCGTAGCGGATGAAAAATGGTTGTCTTCAAAAGGCAGATTTTTGGCATCGGCGCATATTTTTACCGGACCGTCTGGAGCTTCGTCTAGTTCATCTTGCCTAATATCAATGGCGACTACTTTGTTCCCGAAAAGTTGTCCGATAACGCCTTCTCCGCCACCACCAAGATCAACAATCGGTCCTGGAAGGTCAGGATAATTTTTAAAAGTAACTACTTCAGGCTTGGTAACATGCATTTTCTTTGAGAAAAAGCCTTGAAGTCTTATGGCAAAATGAAGAATATGAAACGGCATATAATTATCTCCCATCTTATGAATATTCTTAATATCTCTGGTTGATTTAAAAAATTATCAGAATTTATTTTGTTAGATTCATTATTTCAGCCAAAATTATTGCCATCGACAAAGTGTCAATTCCACAATACATTAATAGATCTTTGATAGTCCTATTTTTCTCAGTTTCGGAAACGAAGGGAATTTTAGCGTACTGCAGATATGCCATCACCCCGTTATTGACGGGAAGATCCGCATAAAGGTCTTTTCCAAAGACAGGAAGGATTTTTTTCAACGAGTAACTTCCACACATATCAGGATGATAAAAATTGTTGGTCTGCGCCTCTTCTTTGGAGTAACCTTTTTTCAAGTAGAACATGTAATCATTTTTCAAAACCTTTAGCAAATCAAAAAGGCGACTTTGCAAATTTCCGATCCTTTTGGCAAATTTGGGGAATAATAAGCCAAACTCCTGAAGCCGGTTGTTTTCAAACGCCTGGTTATAAACGATAATCGATGATTTGCCTTCAGGGATGGCATCAAGCAGCGCCTTGACAAGTTCTTCACGGTGATCAATGTTATCTTTCATGATGAATTCGACATGTTCCAAAGTGTCAATTTTCGTCAATTCATCTTTTTGAATATGCAAGGAAAACTGAAACACGCTTTGAGAATAGCATTTTTCCCCGGGAAATCTCGGCAGTACAGACGGATAGGCCTCGAAATCAAGAAAGTATAGAGGGTAAATAAGCGTATCGAGTTTAGCCTTGATTTTGCGGTTGTTGATAAAAGTATAGTCGTTGTCAACACAATAGCGCTGCATCAGATTGGTCTCTCTTTGTAGCCAAGAGATTGGTATGTCTCGCATGTCGACCATTCCCTCGTTTATCAAATCATAGGTGTCATGGATCTCATCTGTCTTGTGATGGCCTTCCCGGAAGCCAAGATGTTGTTGGAAATAGTCAAAAATCGAGTTTGTTTCTGGGATGTGGGCAAAACAAAATTCAACGTACGGGCATTCATTAGCAGTTCTTCTAAGGCATTCGTTCTTGATTAACTGACAACGGGAATCATCGTTTAATTTGATATGGTTTATCATTCGGTACAAATCAGTCTCGATCGTGGATGCCATTCTCTTCACAAGATTTGATACATCAAAGAAAGATAGGCATTCCGGAGTTATATCTTCAGTGGTTCTCACGTAATCAGAATTGAGCATCGCAACAATCGTTTTTAAATATTTATCTGGATATAGCTTCCCCAAGATAAAACTTTGATAGGCTGCATCGTATAAAATCCTGCCCGATTCTTCGTGTCTTGAAGATAGTTTGTGCAAATGTTTTTCAAAGTCAATGCTTGATTTCTGGCCGGGAGTTTCGTTTTTGAAGACATAAACATTGTTTTTGTCTAGGGAAAAATATGTATATTTCCGATTGTTTACAGTATAAGTCTGACTGAGAAGTTTTTTTCCGGATACGGCATGAACAAGAAAAATCGAACTTGTAAGCTCTTCATCAACAAAAAAATCCGGTTTGGCTACCAGTGTCATATCTCGATTAAAATCATACGTGAATATCTGATCAGCTTTAATTAAGCTGTCTCTGGTTGAAAAAATATATGTCTGCACTAAATCCAGCAATTGTTTTCGTGATGTTTCAAATATCTGCCAATACAAAGCCTTTTTTATCTGTTCCGTGTCGTTCGATTCCTCGTAATTTTCGACATCATTCAAGGAATAGATTATGGGTGTATATTGTTTTTTTGTTTGATGGCCTTGCTTTTTTCTAAACAAAGAATTCCTGTCTAGGGCAGCAAAACGGAAACAACGGATATAGTTCAAAAGGTCACGAGTCGTTACTTTCATTGGCCGCTCCTTATCCAAGCTTTATCTACATATCCATTATAACACAAGTTCATAAAAAAACTTCCACAAAGTGGAAGTCAGATACTATTGACTAAAGCAATGAATTCACGTTCATAGATTTCCGTTCCGTGAGGATCCAATCCGTCATATTGTTCGAATAGGGTAAGCAGATCCAAGACGTCATACCACATCGTTGCAACTGCTTCATTTTCGCTTGAATTGACATCGGGTTTTGGCAGCTCTAACAAGTAATAATGGTTGATATAGCTGTTTTCTGGAAAATACTCCTTGATCGTGATCGTTTTTTTTGAGGTAATGTCCTGAGGACAGGTCATGAGTTGCAACCTTTTTATGCAGTCTGCTTCAGTCTCATTTTTTTTTAGTGATTCAGAAGGAAAAAAATAGAGGTTGTCTTTTTTTCTGTTCCAGACAAAGACTTTGCCATCATTCACGACAATTAGTTTGCACTTGACATGAATTGAATTATTTACGGTGTCGCTTTTTCTTAAATTATCAGCGAAGATCTCGATTACCATTTCCAGCCTCCAATATATATATGATTGGTCTTTTCAGGATATCGATGAAAACTCCGATACCTAAACCGAAGATAAGTGTGGTCGGTCCGATATAGAACCAGACGCTTTGGTGACCGAACGCCAGTCCGGCAATGATGGTCAGAATCAAGGCGATGATTTCACCAATGATTTTTGCTTTTCCGAAACTCACTTTCAATATTTTGGAGATGCCAAAACATAATTCGTCAAGTGCCGGGAGCGGATATTTGGTATATAGCAGCAAATTGATTCCGACCGCGCAAACAAAGATTGCAATCAGAAGATATCCCAGATTCCAAAGCAGATTCAGTGATACAACTGATGGAACCACAAGTAACAAACCATCAATCACAAAACCGATGTAAAAACTGATCAAGACAGGAAATAACATCCAGAGATCAGGTTTCTTTTTTTGAATCAGGTAAGCGATGGAAATGATGATCAAGGCGAAAATAGGTGTGAGGTATTTGTATTCCAAAGGGATGCCTTCATAGAAATTCCGGTTCAGCGCATCCCAGCTGCTCATGCCAAGATTGGTCTTTTGAATAAATGTTACACAAACGCCAAGAAGTGAAAGTCCGAGAACATAGAAAATAGATTTTCTGAAAGTGAACCGTTTCATGTCCTGCTCCAGATTTTTACGGCAACTTCAGTGCCGGAAACCATCGCATCGACGATCCGTTTGTCCTTGTTCACGCGATCGCCACCGACAAACACTTTTTCATTGTTGGTGAAACAGCACCCCCGAGTGGGATTCAATCGGATACTTGACCCTTTGAACACCAAGTCGCTGGACTTCTGACCGACTGCGAAAACAAGATCGTCAAGCAAAAATTCCTGGAATTCTCCGGGAACAATCTCAATCCTGCCTCTGGGCTCAGAAGGATCCTTGATGAGACATGTTTTTTCACACTGAAGAACCTTATGTGACTCGCTTTTGCGAAATGATATCGGACCCAAAAGTTCATGAACCACGACTCCGTCTTCAAGCGCTTCAGCTATTTCTCTGTAACTGGCAGGTGCTTCATCCATGGTGCGTCGATAGATGATATGGACTTCCTTGCCTATTTTTGCCAGGACTCTGGCGATATCGATTGCCACGTTTCCAAGGCCGATGATGCCGACTCGATTGCCAAGCAATGCTTTCAGGTCCGCCTTGGTGTATCGCTTCTTCTGCAACAGGTCAATCGCATAATGCACTTTGACATCCTCGTGTTCGATATCTACCTGGATGGGCAAATCAAGTCCGATGGCAATAAAAACAGAATCATATTTCGGTATTAGATCGTCAAGGAAGACATCCTTGCCAACAATCGTGAAATAGTCGACTACGATTCCTAGATCCTTAAATCTTTTTTCATAAACTTTAAGCGTATCCTGCTCGAAACGAAAATCTGGCACCGAATGATAAATTGCCCCACCGAGATGGGAATCACCATCGATTGCATGAACCTCATAACCCAGTTCAGCCATTTTCAAAGCATTGGCTAGTCCTGCTGGCCCAAGACCAATCACAAGATGAGACTTACCATTCTTAGCTAAAGGATAATCAGTAACATCAGTATGCATGGCGGCAATTTCGGTTTCCAAATATCCGATATTAAGCGGTTTATTGACCTTGTTCAAAGTACAATGACCTTCACAAAGCGTTTCCTTTGGGCACAAAACACCGCACATTTCAGGCAGGTTGGATGTCTTGTGCCAGAGATCCCTGGCTTGTCGAAATTCATTGTTTTTGATTAGTTTCATGAATTCCGGTATGGGATTATGTGCCGGGCAACTTGCCATGCAGGGAGTGTTTTTACAATTTAAGCAGCGGCTTGCCTCGGCAATCATCGCTTCGATATTGGGCATGAAATCGACTCCTTATAAGATTCCTCTAATTATATCATAGACTGGATTTTTTCGACAATCAAAATATAAAAATCACACAGCTTCCTGTGTGACTTTGATTTGCATTATTCTTTTCTGAGTGGACGGTTGATCCAGTCGATAGCATCAACCGCCATTTTCTGAATGATGTCATGATTGCCTGAATACAGGACATGTTCAGCTTTAAAATTTCCCAGCAGCTTCAAATGTTGGATGAATTTCTGGGAATTCTCCGGTCTTATCAGCAAGTCATCCTGACGATTGGAAGCAAAGATTGCGACATCTTTATAGCCATCGAGACTGTCTTCGAGACTCAGTTTGTCAAGGTATTCATCCATGACCTCCTGTTCTTGCTGAGTCAGCCCCTTGTAGATATGCTTCAGTTCTTTTTCGTGATAGAGCTGCCTCAGGAATGGTGTCGCCTGCAAGGAAACAATCTTGTCGATATTGTTCATTACTCTTGGCATTTGAAAAGCGACGATGCCGCCCATCGATATACCGAAAACCGAAAGCGAATCGTAAAATTGGTTGTAGTGATTGTCATACAAGAATTTTATATCAAGCACAGTCTGGTTGATGACTTCAACCATCGACGCCAGTTGAAGTTTTTCTGCACCATGGATAAATGGCTCTTCTTTTCTCAGGCCATGCTTGTAACTGTCGATTGCGACGACAAAATAGCCGGTCTCGGCAAGCTGTTTGGGAATCAGGCCCAAACCTGAATCCTTAGATGCGTTTAGTTTGTGAATGACAAAAACCAACCCCTTGCTTTTTTTCTTGGGCAGGCTAAATTCGTTCAGGGGAATACCATAACGAATGAAATCCTCGAAATACACTTTCATAGTCTCTCACCTCTCATACATTATATACGATTTTGATCTAAAATACAAATTTGAAAGCCATCCGGAAGATCCGGATGGCCATTTTTAGTGCTTCAATGCGATTTTTAATACTTCATCCAAAGTTTCTGCATAATCGATTTCCAAAACATCAAGTACTTCCTTGGGAATGTCTTCGACATCTTTCTCATTGCCTTTGGGAATGACTATCTTCTTAAGTCCACAGCGCGAAGCGGCAATGGCTTTTTCTTTCAGACCGCCGATTGGCAAGACTCTGCCTTTAAGCGTAATCTCACCGGTCATCCCGACGAATCTGTCGACTTTATGGTTGCTTAGCACGGATATCAGCGCTGTCGCGATGGTCACACCTGCAGACGGTCCGTCTTTGGGTATGGCACCTTCGGGAACATGGATATGGATATCCGCTTTTTCAAAGATGTTGGGATCAATTCCCAATTCTTTACCATTGGTTCTGACATATGACAATGCGGCCATGGCTGATTCTTTCATGACGTTGCCGAGATTTCCGGTCAACACAAGATTGTTCTTGCCTTCATAATAGGTGGCTTCGACATCCAAAGTGTCGCCTCCAGCCATCGTATAGGCGAGTCCTGTGACGACACCCACCATGTCTTCTTTCTGGATCTGGTTATTGTGGAATAGGGGTTTGCCAAGATAATGATACAAATCTTCTGGTCTGACATTGACTTTTTCGAGTTTATTGACAAGTATCTCCTTTATGGATTTTCTGACAATCGACCCAAATAGTCTTTCCAACTGCCTGACACCGGCTTCCCGGGTATATTCCTTGATAATCGTCTTGATTGTTTCGTCTTCAATCTCAAGTTTTCCTGATTCTAAGCCGTGGCTTTCCGTTTGTTTGCCAAGCAGAAAACGTCTGGCAATATAGAATTTTTCAATCTCGGTATAGGAACTGAGTTCGATGATTTCCATTCTGTCCCGAAGCGGAGCAGGAACGTTTTCCAGATAGTTAGCAGTTGTGATAAAAATGACTTTCGACAGATCGTAATCTTCTTCAACGTAATGATCTGAAAAGAATTGGTTTTGTTCCGGGTCAAGGACTTCGAGCATCGCAGAGGAAGGATCATTTCTTTCGTTCATGACAAGTTTGTCGATCTCATCGATCAAAAACACGGGATTGGAAACTTTGGCACGAATCATGCCGTTGATGATTCTGCCGGGGAGTGCTCCGACATAGGTTCTGCGATGGCCCCTGATCTCAGCTTCATCGTGGACTCCACCAAGACTTGTCTTGACAAATTCGCGGTTCAGAGCATTTGCAATCGATTTTGCCAGTGATGTCTTGCCAACACCGGGAGGCCCCGAGAGACATAATATGGTTTGCGGATTTTTACCAGTGAGCATTTTCACAGATAGATATTCAATTATCCGTTCTTTTACTTTTTCTAACCCGTAGTGTGATGATTCAAGTTTTTCAATGGCGACATTGATGTCTTTCTCATCTTCAGTCGTTTTTTGCCAGGGAATGGAAATCAAGGTCTCAAGATATGTTCTCACGACACTTGATTCACTGGAATTGGCAGAAAGATATTCATAGCGTTTCAATTCCTTGAG
>CAYWOK010000050.1:0-10274 GCA_964459895.1 uncultured Candidatus Izemoplasmatales bacterium | reverse complement strand
CTGATTACTGTTACTTCAAAGATCGTTGCAATCGAGCTGGGAAAAAATGTTCAGGTGTGTATCCAGGTTATGTCAAAGTATCGCCCACTCATTTTGCCGCTTGTTATTATGCAGATGGGAGTGAAAAAAAATGACCGAGAAAAAAGACATACTAGTTGTTAAAGATTTATATAAATATTTTCCCATCCGCGCTGGTGTATTTCAAAGAGTTGTCGGCCATGTGCGTGCCGTAGACGGAGTTAGTTTCACCATAAAAGAAGGCGAGACAATGGGTCTTGTCGGAGAATCCGGATGCGGGAAAACCACTATTGGCAGAACGATTTTACGGTTGCACGTTGCTACCAAAGGCGAGGTTTATTACAACGGCATCAATTTATTCACAATGAAAAAACGGGATCTTCGCAAATTGCGCCCGGAAATCCAATTGATTTTCCAAGATCCATACTCATCGTTATCACCAAGAATGCCGGTTGGTGAAATCATTGGCGAAGCAGTAAGAGAGCATAATATCGTTCCGCCATCTGAGTATCGCGACTACATTATGAAGGTCATGGCTGACTGTGGGTTACAACCCCATCACATTGATCGTTACCCGCATGAGTTTTCTGGCGGACAGAGACAAAGAATCGGCATCGCTAGAGCTTTGGCACTAAAACCGAAATTTATCGTCTGTGACGAACCGGTTTCAGCACTAGATGTTTCGATCCAGGCACAAATTATCAATTTACTAAAAGGATTGCAAGCCGACTATGGATTCACCTATCTATTCATCTCTCATGACCTGTCTGTTGTCGAATACATTTCCGACAAAGTTGGAGTTATGTATTTGGGAGATCTAGTTGAATATGGTCCAAGGGACACAATTTTTAGCAATCCATTACATCCATACACAAACGCCTTGTTTAGTGCCGTTCCTGTGCCCGATCCAGACTATAAACCGAACAAAATAATTCTTCAAGGCTCTATTCCCAGTCCTGCCAATCCTCCAAAGGGATGCAAATTTCATACTAGATGTCCGAAAGTTATGCCAATTTGTTCGCAAGAAGCACCTGCTCACATGGAAATTGAACCGGGGCATTTTGTGAATTGCCATCTTTATGATGCTGACCTTGAAGAAAAACTTAAATCCTTCCAAAATGAAGTCCAAGACGGTTTGAACGAACGGAAAAAACAAAAGAACAAATTAAAATAGGAGTTGATCCAAATGAGTGCAAAAGTCGGAAAAGGGAAAATCGATGATGACGGAAGAACTGTCGTCAGTATGGATTTTGAAGCAATTGCGACTTATAAACATCCAAGAAAAAAACCGGTGAGTTTCTACCGGGAAAAACAAGAACAACTTTCGAAGATTGATATCACGCCAAAAGAAAGATGGGCGATGATAAAAGCGGTTTATATTTATGTCATTCCCTTTGCGCTTGTATTTTTTGGTGTTCTCGCACTTGGCATGTTCCTGTTATTGAAATACTGGACAAGATAAAAATAAGAAAAGTCAAGGTTAAATCCTTGACTTTTTTATTGTTTTTGGATGTATTTGTGCTTGACGATCTCTCCAAGTCTGTAGGTTGTCTTTTCAAGATTATTAGCAATAAATGCTTTGACTTGGTCTTTTTGCAAATCATACATTTTTTCGATTTCTTGGAAAAATACGGTTGGAACCTTTTCGATATACTCAGAAAGGGTAGGAATTGTTGCCGGATGCAAATTTGTATTCTCCCCAAGAAGTTTGATAAGCGCTTTTTTATATACTTCAAGAGTTCTTGATCCAACAACTTTGATACCCTCATGCTTGTCGTTGACCATGACTACGGTTGGAAAGCCAGTGACTCCAAGCTCTTCCATCGGCTTAAGGTTTTGAGAGAGCAACTCCTTGCCTTCTTCAGAAAAGCTTTTGTCAAGGATAGTTTTTGCGTCAAGACCGAGATCATTGATCATCGTTTCCAACACTTCTCGTTTGGCAATGTTCTTTTCAAACACAAAAGCTCCTTCTCTAACCATGCGGAGAAATTTTGTCGCCAACTCATCATTTTGCTTTTTAATCAGCAGATATGCAATGCTTGAGGGGAACGAAGAGGTGATTGGATCATTTCGCCAGATTTTTCCGTTGATGGGAATGTGGTAAAACATTCCAACTTGTTCCCAGTGAGACACTTGTTCCTTTGCCTCGGGACCGTTTAAATCATCATAATGATTATCATCTTCTATCATTGCGCCTAGCACGGTTATCACATTGATATATTCCTTATATTCCCATTTAAAACGAGTCAAAACCGCATCAAGCGCCCAGCAATGAGAACAAAGTGGATCTGTAAAATAATACATGTCAATTTTCTTCTCAGGCAACGCCAAACCGTTCACATCACCAACAGTATTGTTGTTCATGTTATCACTCCAATTTCAATAAACAAATTAATGTTTTTTATTACACTGTTATTATATTTTAGATAATGTTATATGTCAAAAGAAGTGCACTTGCGACGCATTGAGCAGCTTTCATAACAAAGCTAGTATTCTTGTTATGTTCAAATAATCGATAAATCTTGATTCTCGAAGAATTTCCTTGCCTTCAAAAAAAATGATTATCGTGGGAACCGTAAAAACAAGACATTGGCCTTGAAAAATGGGAATGTCTTCTAAAAACAACTCATACGCATTGATTTTAGTATCTTCTTTGAGAATTTCTGACAACTGATGGCTGACAGCCCGGCACACACTGCAATTTCTGGTTTTTGCAAGGACAAGAAATGTCTCTTTGGCCAGTATTGTTTCAAATTCCTGGTAGTTCATAATAGTTTTCATCTTTATCACCACGAGGAATATACCATAAAAAGGACAAAATCATAATCGATTTGCATATTTATTTTATCCGCTTCTAATTTGATATTTTTATTGGTATAATAGTTTAATGAAACGCAAAACAAGTTATTTTTGAAGAGGAGAAAGTATGAAAGCAGCCAGTTTGACTTTTGAGCAAAAGCTATTAAGAAAAAACAAATGGAATTACAGTGTTGGTGGCATCGGAAGAGATATGATTTATCAATTGATCGCAACATTTTTGATGACCTATGTCCAATTTTCCGGGTTAGGCATTACTGCTGCCCAGTTCTCGGTTATCGGAACTATGTTGGTGATCGGCAGAATCTGGGATGCGGTGAATGATCCGATTATGGGATCCATCGTGGAAAACACTCACTCACGTTGGGGTAAATACAGACCCTGGATCTTGCTTGGTGGAGTTTTGACCGCGATTACAGTAGTGTTCATGTTTACCCTTCGTCCATCTGGATGGGGATTTGTCATTTTTTTCGCGGTAATCTACCTTTTGTGGGAACTCGCATTCACATTGAATGATATTCCTTATTGGTCGCTTCTTCCGAATCTATCTCGAAACAAGAAAGATCGGGATCAAATCACAACAATGGTTGTTGTTTTTGCAGGTATAGGAGCATTTTTAGCCAATGCAATCATCAGTTTTACAACTGTAGGAAATGCGGTAAAAGGCTATAGGATGATTGCGATTACTTTCTCGATTTTCTTTATAGCTTGTACTTTGTTGACAGTTCTTGGTGTCAAAGAGCCAAAAGAAATAATCGAAGAAGACCACGAAAAAGTCTCCATTAAGAAGATGTTTTCTGTAATCAAACACAATGACCAACTGTTATGGGCTGCACTGTCCTTAATGCTTTACAGCGTTGGATCAGGATTGCTTGTGGCGCTTGGCTACAATTTCTTCTATATCGAACTTGGGTACAATGGCACCCTAGTATTGATCTTTATCGCCACTTTCGGTGTCTGCAACATTACAATCCAAAGCTTTTACGCCGTACTTGCAAAAAAATTCACTAGAAAAAAGTTGATGTTTTTTAGTTTCATTACTTTGACTGTCGGATATGTAATGTTATTGTTGATGGGATATGTTTCCTTCATCCCCGTTCATATTGTTACTGTATGTGTTTTTGGCGCTTTAGTGTTCAGTGGCCAGGCGATATTCTATATGATCATCATTGTCAATATGACCAACACGATCGAATACAATGAGCATAAGACTGGACATAGACATGAAGCGATAGTTTTCTCATTAAGACCATTCGTGGCAAAATTCTCAAGTGCTTTGCAACAAGGAATTTTCACAGCGGTTTTAATACTATCCGGCGTGTTTATCTTAAGTCAGAACGTAAGCACACTTGAAGCGCAAAAAAATTATTTCGATGCCATGACCGCTACGGAACAAGTTGAATACAGGGCAGATATTGTCGCAAGACAAAACATATTGGATGGCATAGAAATGGACCAAGCGCGAAAAGAAGAAGTCTATGATGCGCTTCAATTGGTCACATTTGACTATTCTGCGGTCACTGACAAGGACTCAATGGTTATCAACGCAGCTGCAGATTCTGCGTTCAAGGAAATAGCCACACCTTCAATGAGATTCTCATTAAGGGTGGCAATCACAATTATTCCGATTATTTTGATTTACGGTTCATATCTAGTTTTGCATAAGAAATTTATCATTGACGAAGTATATTATGAAAAGATCAACCAGGAAATGTTAAAAAGAAAACAAGAGTTGAGCGAATAATCAAGAAAAATAATAAATAGAGATATCCTTTGCTTTATTGACATATGTCCATAATGGGAGTATAATATAATAAACATATTATTGGAGGAAGTTTCCATGCCAAGGCCACAAAAGTCGAGAAATATTTGCCAATTGCCTATTCATAATCAGTACGGACCAATTGGTAAAAATTTTAGCACTGTCGAAAAAGTTCAATTGGGAGTCGACGAATTGGAGACTATTCGCTTGCTTGATTTCGAAAATTACAACCAAGATGAGGCAGCAAAACAAATGAATGTGGCCAGAACTACCGTTCAGCGAATCTATGACGAAGCCAGAAAGAAAGTTGCAGATGCTTTGGTGAACGGGAAAAGAATCTCGATCGAAGGTGGAAAATACATCCTTTGTGAGAAAGATTGTTCCGCATGCATTAAACCGAAACGACTGAGAAATATGGAATGTATTCACAAAAATGGAGGATAAATAATTTATGAAAGTAGCATTAGCTGTGAGCGACAACATGATGTCTGAGCATTTCGGGCATTGTGATTATTTTGTCATCTATGAATTAAACGGAAAAGAAATCATTAATACACAAAAAATCGAGAATCCCCCTCATCAAAGAGGCTTTCTGCCAAAGTTTCTTCATGAAAAAGGTATCAATGTCGTAATTTGCGGAAACATGGGAGAGATGGCCAACAAAATCATAACGCAATTTGGTATGAATACCATAAAGTGCGTATCCGGAAGTGCTTCGGAGATTATTGAAAGATTTATTGATGGTAAACTGGAATCTTCGGACAAAGTGTGTTCAAACCACGAACACCATGAACATCACGAACATCATGGAAACTAAATCAAACAATTAGACATAATACATTTCACAATTTGATTCTTCACGATTGTTCTTGAGTATTAATGTAAATTTATAATATAAGGAGGATTTAATTATGGAACAGAACAGCTTTGGGAGAATGCCTTTAATTGGTGATAAAGCTCCTGCTTTTGTCGCCAAAACCACACAAGGGGTGATTAATTTCCCTGCTGACTATGTAGGAAAATGGGTTATTTTGTTTTCACACCCAGCAGATTTCACACCCGTTTGTACAACCGAGTTCATGACATTTACTAGTATGATGGATGAGTTTACTGCATTGAACACGCAATTGATTGGGCTTTCAGTTGATTCGCTTTATGCTCACATTGCCTGGCTAAGGAAAATTAAAGAGTTGGAATGGAAAGGCATGAAAAACCTGGAAGTAACGTTTCCGCTGATTGAAGATATCAGAATGGATGTTGCCAACAAATATGGCATGATTCAGCCCGGACAATCGAATACTCAAGCTGTTCGCGCCGTGTTCGCAATTGATCCTGAGGGGACAATCAGAACAATTCTTTACTATCCGCTTACTACAGGTAGAAACTTTGATGAAATCAAAAGAATTATTCAAGCGCTGCAAAAATCTGACAAAGACCATGTGGCCACTCCAGCCGATTGGCGGCCTGGGGATGACACGATTGTGCCGACGGCAGGATCTTGTGGAGTCGCAAAGGAAAGAATGGAATCAAAGAATAAGGATGTATATTGCCTAGATTGGTTCATGTGCTTTAACAAAGAAAAAAAGTAGTCAATTAAGTTCAATAACAAAAACCCATGCAAACACATGGGTTTTTGTCTTTATTGAGAACGTATTCAAGTGTCTTTAGCTCTATGGGAGGAGTTTGATTTCAATTTGGACAGGATTGTGGTCACTATATTTGAAATTTTCTTGAAGCGTAATTACATTTTCAATTTCGATGTTTGAAGAAGCGATAAATCCATCAATATAGTAGTATTGATTGTTTTCATCGACAACGGTATCGAGTGCCTGGTTTAAAAGACGGCAAGTAGGCGTCGTCAGATCAGTGCCGAATTGGAATCCGTTTTCAATGAACCAGTCATTTTCCATGGGAAAGGCCTGCCAATAGTTGGGGTCTTTTAGTGCGAATAAATAGTCATAAGATTCTGTTCCGTCCAAATTATCGGTTACCGTCACAGCGTTGGGGAAGGTTTGGTTGAAATCTCCGCCGACCAAAACATAGTTACCGGCCTCAAATTCTGTCGAAACGATGGTTTTCAAAGCCTCCATTTCCTGCAGTCTCATTGTGCCATCATCATATGCAGACAAATGGACATTGATAACGATAAATTCTTTGTCGCTACCTGCAATCGGAAGTCTCGAGACGACGACGCATCGTTTGAGATTGGCCAGACTGATTGGCCAACTGAAACTTCCAGGAAGCTGATGTCTGACAGATTCGGAGACGTAATAATCAATAAAACTGACAATGCCTGAATTGACAGAACCCATCATTTGCCCGAAAGTAAAAGGAAACGGGACAAAAATACAACGATAGTTGTATCCTAGTGTGTTTGGCAGACTCAATAAATCTTGATAATCAGCATACTGAAGTGTATTGTAGGAGCGATCGGAGTCTACGTCTACTTCCTGAAGCAAATAGATGTCTGCCAAAGCTAATGTCAGAATCTGCGATATGCCATCAATATTTGTTTCGACCTCAATGGCTGAATCCATTCTACCCTTCGTTCCGCCATCCATGGCGAAATCTTCAGTTTCGCTAAGCGATGCATAGCCAGTATTGAAAGTTAGGATTCGGATTGTTTCATCCAATGAAATGTAATTTGTTTCTTCGTCAGCCAAGTTGTCGACGATTTCCAAATCAGTCAAATCTTTCGGACGGTATTCGAATAGTTGTAAAGTTAGGATAAATCCCACCGCAAGAACAAGAACGAAAACGACCAACAGTAACAATACTTTAAATACTTTCTTCATTTATTCACCTCGATAATTATATTTGTATTTCATGCTTGATATAATAAAAACATTATATTTTCTTGTAGACAGTACAATCTTTCATCAGTAAAGGTATAATTAAGTTAAGATATTATTTGCACTGGAGGAAGCTGATGATTTACTTTTTGGTAGCTTTATCAATCATAGCAGCGGGAATATTTATATGGTCTGAAAACATGGAGAAACCATTGACCGCTTTTTTCTTCAAGGCGGTAGCGAGTTTCAGTTTTATGGTTTTATTTGCGGGAGTTCTTTACGAAAAAACGGTTAGAACCGACTCTGCATATTTTCTTGGAATTGCATTTAGTGATTATCAAACCATTGCGATTTTGTTTTTCTTGGCCTTGCTGTCCGGACTGATTGGCGATTTAGTGCTAGGACTTAGATCCTTGCGTCCGCTTGTGGAAAACGAAAGAATCATTTTTTCGGGCATTATGGCTTTTGCTTCAGGACACATTTTCTATTACATAGCCCTGTTAAGCGTAAATCACTTCAGTTTTTATCCGTTTTTGATCGCAGTAGTTCTAACGATTTTGGTATTTTTTGCCTCCAAAGCCATGAAGTTGGAATGGGGAAAACTGATGTATCCATGTATCGGGTATTCGTTCTTGATTTTTCTGATGATTGGACAAGCTTTGGTAAATGCGCTTGATTTTGCTTTCGACTCTTTTTCCACGTGTGTATTGGTGGGAGCAATATTTTTTGCGATTTCAGATTTGATATTGTCACAAATATACTTTAAAAAACCTTTCCGGAAAATATTGGTGACCATTAACCTTTCCACGTATTACGTGGCTCAAATCATTTTGGGATTGTCACTTTTATTTGTTCTGTAAATTACATCTAGCATTTCTTTTAGTTTTTTATTAATGCTTTTAATTGTATTTTCATCAATTTTGACTATTGACCGATCATATGTCAATATACCGTTGACCTCAAGTTCGACATCAGAGAGTTGTGTATAGATTGTAGCGTTCAAACCTTTGGAAATCAATGGCATGATTTGCTTTTCGTACAACGATCGGAATGCTTTCGTTAGGGAATTAGAACTTTTATACATTTTGTATCCGAAACTCTTTTCTTCATTCCAGGTATGGTCTGGTTCCACCAGGCTGTAACCGCCAAACTCAGACAAGACAAAAGACCGATGATTGTTCTTCGGTTTTTTGATTTTCATGATATATCTGTGAACGCTTATATAGTCTCCGCAAAGTTGATCATGCCAACCGCTTGCGTGATCTACCGTTCTGGAGGGATCGAGTTCTTTGATTCTTTTGCCAATGCGGAAGGAGTCAAATTGACCCCAGCCTTCATTAAAGGGAACCCAACAGTAAATAGAAGTAAAAAAGCCAAGGTATTGAACCATATGCTCGAGATTGCTTTCAAATTCAATCCGGCACGTTTCATTCTCTCTGCCAAACCATTTGTAATGATTGTCTTTTATGTGGATGTTCAGATAAGGAAGCACAACCGCTAGAAAATTACCGGGGTTTCCGATTCCTCCCGAAGGCATGTCCTGCCACACCAACATTCCTAATCGGTCACAATGATAGTACCATCTAGCGGGTTCGATTTTGATATGTTTCCTAATCATGTTAAAACCAAGATTTTTCATTGTTTGGATATCGTCAATCATTGCCTGATCAGTTGGCGGAGTCAGAAGGGACTCGGGATAATAACCCTGGTCAAGCACTCCGGTTTGAAAGATGGGCTTGTTGTTAAGACAAGTTCGAAGCCTGCCAAAATCATCAGACTGGATGTCAAATTTACGGATTCCGAAATAACTCGAAATAGAATCCGTTTTTATGCTATTTTTAAATACATCAATTGTAAATGAGTATAAAAACGGTGAGTCTGGAGTCCACGCGATGCAATCGGGAATGCAAATATCATTCCAGAAATTCTCCTGGATGGTTGTTTCAACAACAAGTGATTCGAGAGCGAATATTTTCAATTCAAGTTTCAAATCAAGCGTATCGCTAATTATCGGTTTGATTCTAATTGTATCATTATCAAAGTCGGGAATAATTTTCAAATCCAACAGTGACACTTCGTTAACGATTTCAAACCAGACTGTCTGCCAGATTCCAGAAGTGGCTGTATACCAAATTCCTTGAGGCGACAAAACTTGTTTGCCGCGTTCTTGGCATTCAGTGTCGGTCGGGTCCCAAACTCCGATGATGAGTTCGTTTTGTCCTTGGTTGACAAAATCGGTAATGTCAATGGAAAACGGCAAGTATCCACCAAAATGGGTAAATGTTTTTTCATGGTTGACATAGATTTCCGCTTTATAGTCTACAGCACCAAAATGGAGGATTATTTTTTCGTCCTCTTTCACTTCTGGGATTAGAAAGGTTCTTTTATACCAGATTTTCTCATCTGGCAACAAAACCCCATTCACAGAAGAAAGCATCGATTCCACACAAAAAGGAACGACGATTTTACCGCAAAATGATGTGGGATACGCTTCGTCTTTTCCGAGAATGCAATATTCGTACTCTCCATTTAGATTACACCAATCGTTTCTTTTCAATTGGGGTCTAGGGTACTCGGGTAAAGGGTGTTCCCGATCAACAAAATCGGAGTATTTTGATTTTAGGTATTGTTCTTCCATGTGTGGCACCAACTTTCATGCATAATCCAATTATATACTTTTTCAGACAATTTATGAATGCAATTCTGATTTTTTCATTGTTTTGTGGCAGATTTAGACATATAATTATTACAGTAAGGTTTGCAATATTGAACGAAGTTCTTTTCACTATTTGTACGGAAAAAAAATAAGAATTCTTGATTTGCATTTTTTGTTTTATGGGTGTATAATGTTACGCAATGTGCTAAGGAGGATTTTATATGAAATT
>CAYWOK010000049.1:0-10497 GCA_964459895.1 uncultured Candidatus Izemoplasmatales bacterium | reverse complement strand
AACAAACTGTATTTATATAATCTGATAAATCTACAAAATAAGGCACCATGAAAATGCCATCATGGTTACGGTTCGCAAATCTGATTAATTCCCTGTTGGTTCCTAATTCTTTTATTGAAACAAAAGTATCCTTATCAAATCTTGCGCCCTGAGCAGCTCCAAGTTCAATAGAAATGATGCCACTACCCATAACCCGAAATAATGTTGAACGAATCATACCCATTGAAGCATCTCCTGCTTCATTGCTTTTCAAAACTCCAGCGTCGACAATAAAACCTTGGTTTTCGCCAACCATTGTCCAGTTCTGAAGACCTTGAGAAAAGTCGCCGTTTGCAACTTGATTAGTGAAATAGGGCTGGTTAAATACTGGTTTGATATCTTCGGCTAAGATGCCATCAACTGGCTCAGTCTCATAATAAGTTTCAATTTCATCAATTGTCAAATAATTGCCTTCATATGATCCATAGTCACAAAATTCGAGATATAAATCTTCACCGATATATTCAGACAAATCGGCTTTATATAAAGTCATCTGTGCTGCATCTTCAATTTCTGTTCTATCTGAATTTTGTCCGAACCTGGCTATTTCCATATCGTTGTCTGCATTTCTTACTGACAGATAAGTCAGATTTGGATTGAATCCTCTTCCCAGATAGAAAGTGATGAATCCAGAGCCTGAAAGCGTGAAAACAGATGATTGTAAGATACCCAAATTCTCGCTCCACACTTCGCTTGAAGTATCGGGAGTTATCCAGTATGAATAGCCTCTAACTCCATTATAGATGGCTTCATTAACAAAGCTTAATAGTTGTCTTTCGCCTTTAAATACCGTGTAGGCATGCCAACCGAACAAATCACCGGTTTCAAAGCTTTGATTAATAATTCTATTTGCCTGATTTCTATCCAATACCACTATATAAATCGGTTCAGTATCATCAAGTCGATGCAATGTAAATTCATATTCTCCTGGTTCTAGATAAGATAGATAATCTTTACTGATCGTGATTGTAATGGCTTCAGCGTCCATTGTATAGTCTGCCACGGAGATGTTATATCCAGAAACGATAACGATATCTGATAATGTGTGGGCAGGAAATACTATGTCATTCATCAGCTCAAAGTCAAAGAAAAACAAATGTCTGGCCAAAGTGGTCGAAACATTGGTTGTTTCAACTGGTGTTGTGGTAAAGTTTATTGTTGTTTGAGAAGTGGAAGTCATCTCAGTAGTAACTGATGCACAACCTAAAAACAACAAACCTAGGCACAAGATTAAGTTTAGGACAATGAGCTTTTTCATCAATTAATTACTCCTCATACTCCAAAAATGGATCAGGGATTACGGCCTCGTATGCTTCTGCATCCGAGAGTCCGGTATAAATTGTGGCCATGTTCTTCTTGTTGCGGACAAGTCCGCCTAGAAATACGACATCTTGCAAATCTTCTCTTTTAGCTGGACCAGTTGGAAAGTCGCTTCTTTCACAGATGATTTTTATCTTTGAAGATTTTTTTGTTAAAGGATCAAAACAGAAAACCATCCCGTAGTAATGCCTAACATCGCCTTCAGTCATCTTGGCAATGTGTCCAACAATTCCTAACAGTCCGTTTTTCAAAGTCAGGATTTGGTTGACTCCTCCCCATTCTGATTCGATGAAGTGGCTTGTTAACAATTTCGCTTTGGCAATCTTTTCAGTAGTTATTTCTGATAAATCCGAAAATGACTGATAACCGATTGTTCCTCTGCCACCTGTAACGCCTTGTGGTCTTGTGAACAAATGGATTTTGCCAGACTTATGAAGCCTCACATCTTTCATTTTGTCCGGTGCTTGAAGAAACAGTTTTAGATTCGTAAATTTATCGCCTTTTAGAAACGTTGTATACCAATTTGTAATCTTCCGGTTTGAATCAATTTCAATTTTGGTACCACCTAAGACAATCTCATTGTCAATAAAGGTGACAAACGGATCTTGCATCAAGGAAAAAGAATTGTCGGTAATGTGAAAGATTTCATCTTTATCTTTTTGAAATATCCTAACTCCAGAAATTTCACTATTTCTTTTTTCAACTCTTCCCGCAATCCACTCCAAACCGGCAAAGGTGAACTCATGACTGATATTATAAACATCAAAGCCTCTCACTCCAGTAAACTTAAGTTTAGAAGTATATAACACACTCTTGCATTTTCTTTTCTCAACCAATAATTCATCTATTGGTGTTGGTTTATCTACAAATTTAATTTTCATGCTTTTATCCCCGCTCCTGCAACGCTTTCCATAAACTGTTTCTGCATGAATGCAAACAATAACACTTCCGGAACTAAAGCAATTAAACTAGCTACTGAAACATAGTTCCAAGGAACAATGTATGAGCTTGAACCACTGCGATATAGATTCTCGAAGATTACGATGCTGTTTGCCATGACCCAGTTGGATTTTTGCGAAATGTATAGTGCCGGACCATAAAGGTCGTTGTATGTACCAATAAAATATAATAAGATGACTGTAACAAATACCGGTATGTTTAATGGAACAACTATCTTGAAGAAAATCTTGAACTCGCCATACCCATCCATTCTGGCAGCTTCAATAAGCGGTTTTGGTATCGTTTGGAAGAATTGTCTAAATAAGAAAATCATAAAGACATCGGTCGCAAACCATGCGGAAATCCATAATGGAATATAGGCAATTTCTTTTAGTCCCGTATTTACCATGAATTCATAAATCGGAATTCCCAATATTTCTCCGGGAATCATCATCGTGGCCAATAAGACAAAGAAGATAACTTTCTTGAACGGAAACTTGTACATGGCAAACCCGTAAGCTACCAATGAACAAGTTAAAACTGTTCCGGCTGTTTTTAAAGCAAAGATAAACATCGTATTAAAAAACATGCGAACAATCTTGTAATCAGGATAAGTAAGCACAAACCGGATATTTTCAATTAGCGCATTTGACTGGGGCCACATTGTGGCCTGAGTCGAAGCCTCATCAAAACTTTTAAACGCGGTTATGATTAGATAATATAGTGGTAGCAACGCAATGATTGCGAAGATGACAAGTAGAATATATATCCATTTGGAATCAGTCTTCTTCTTGATTTTAATCGGATTTATAGTAATAGTATCCATTTAACTGACATCCTCCTCGACATAATATTTTGAAACGAGGAAGTTTAGTCCTGTCAGTGCTAAAATCAAAAGGAAGAATAGCCAGGCCATTGCGGCTGCATATCCAAGCCTAAAAGGCATATTGAATGCGGTCATGAACATATAGATCGGGAAAAGCAAGGTAGAGTTTGCCGGAAAGCCTTGTCCGTTACCCATGACAAAGGCCAGATTGAATGCCTTTAATCCATCAATGGTTATTAATATGACATTGAAAAACAACATTGGCGTAATCAAAGGCAAAGTAATTTTCTTAAACATTTGCAGTTTGGATGCGCCTTCAATTCTTGCCACTTCGTAATAATTGTCAGGTATCCCTTGTAATGCGGATAGAAATACTAACATCTTAACGCCAAAGCCTAGTGAACTGATGATAATCATCGTCATTAAAGCTGACTCAGGCGAAACATACCACAAAGGTAAATTGGTGAAACCAAAGAGATCAAGGATTTTGTTGATAAGACCTGTCGTTGGGTTAAAAACATTCTTGTAGACAGCACCTACTGCAAATGATGGAATGATAAAAGGCAGAAAGTAAATGGTTCGAAACATCCCGATGCCTCTGACTTTAGAATTTAAAAGCAAGGCAAGTAAAAGCGATGTGATAAGAACCGCAACGCCACTAATCGTTGCGAAGATTAGCGACAAGCCAATCGACTTGAAAAACAAAGGATCCTGGGTCAAAGCGTAAATATAATTTTCCAGACCGACATTATCTGTTGTTAAGGAGAAAATTGTTTTATTGGTAAAGCTAAGGATTAAGGTTCTTATAATCGGATAAAGATAGAAAAGCAAAAAACCAAGAATTGAAATTCCTGCGAACATCAAAAAGTATTTGTAATCTTTGTGAAAGTTCTTCTTCAGAATTTTGGCTTTTTGAGCATTCATAACTATCCTCTATTAATTCTTAATCGTATAAACCTGCATAATATGAGTCAACATTGGTTTTAATCCTGGTAAGGACTGTCAAAGGATCAGTTTCAGCACCTCTGCCATCATACATCAAACGGTAGATTTCTGTCATTACCATTTCTCTCATGACCTTGGAAAAATCTTTTTCTCGAGGTAGTGTCTCAGCGATTGCTGCGGCTTGAAAAACCGCTTCAATATTGATTGTCTTTTGTTCTTCTATTGGAAGTGCTTCAATCAATGTCTGCATGTTTTTTAGCGCTCCGACTTTACCGTATTGATACATCTTTAAGGCTCCATCAACTCCAGCCCACATTTTGAGAAACAGAAATGCCTGGTCAATTTTAGAACTTCTGACTGATATGCCAAAGGCATCCGAGGAAATCTCTCCGCCCGTTGCATCAGGAATTGCATCAGGTGTTGGCAAAATCTGGATATCCCAGTTAAGTCCTAAGGCATCATAACTGTACCAATCTCCCATATGCCCGCCAAAGATCATCGCGACGTTTCCGCTCATGAAACTAAATGATGAAGCAGCTTCAACAGCGTCAGGTGCGAATTTGCTTAATTCATCACCCATTGATTTTTCCCGGAAATACATAGTCGCAAGTACTGCTTCGTTGCTAGTAATTGCAGTAACGTGATTATCAGTTCCCATCTGGTAGAAACTTCCACCTAATTGATTAAGATAAACCAACCATTCGCCCCACCAGTTTAACTGAGTCTCAGCGCCAAATTTGGTATATACTCTTGAATTGTCGGGCAAAGTAGTAAATTCAGAAAGAATTACTCCTGCCTTTTGAAAATCACCATATGTCCAGTCAACTTTTGGATAGACATCTTCATCTTGAGAAAGGCCAAAAGCCAAACGCAGTTCATCTGCTTTTTGATTGAACATGTCCTTGTTGTAATAAAGAAGCGATGTGTTTATTGATGTTGGCAGGGCATAAATCCTGCCATCAATCGTTAAAGCATCCATAATTGAATCAATGTAATTGTCAGGGTCAACATCTTGATCAGCTGCAATCAAATCGGTAAGATCATATAACGAATCCTGCATGGACAAGACTACAACAGTTGAAGTCTTGATAATGTCAGGTTCTGAAGCTGTGCCGACCAGTTTGGAAATATCTTGGCCATAGGTGGCTTGGATTTCGATTCCGGTCTGTTCCTGAAAGTAGGCAAAGAGTTCATCGTAGCGATCCTGATCCTCGATATCTAAGGCAATCTTCAAGACATCTGTTTGTTTCTGGCATCCAGATAATATGGCTACCCCACCCAGAAGAAACAAAACTAAGATGAACAAAGTTATAAGTCTTTTTGTCTTCACAAAACATCCACTCCCAGATTGTTCCAAATCTCTTGCATAGTCAAATGACACATTGCGATGTTTTCATCGCAAACACCATAATAGACATAAACGTCTTTATCTTTGTTAATCAAACCGCAGGTAAAAACGACATTATTTACAAATCCGCTCATTTCATATTGTTCTGTGGGTTTGATTAATGGTTTTGTACTCTTTTTCAAAACAATATTTGGGTCATCTTTATCCAGCAACATTGCGCAAAGGTGATAGTTATGATGCTTATTGGCACTGTGATAAATTACGACAAAACCTTTGTCTGTTAGGAATGGAACTGCCCCAGCTCCGACTCTGATACTTTCTTGGTATTCGACTCTGGCTCCTGGCATAATCTGATGATTGCCCCAGTCAGATAAATTTTCGCTGGTTGCGGTCCAAATGTCTAATTTCCCAAACTGAGAAATACTCGGCCGATGCAACGCAAAATACTTGCCATTTATCTTTTGCGGGAAAATAACGCAATCCTTGTTATCGGAATGAAAGATATTCCCCATTCTTTTGAAAGTGACAAAATCAGTGGTCTTCATCAATCTGACATTGATGCCGTTACTACTCACTGCAGTAAAGGTTACATAAAAGGCGTCATCAAGCTTTGTGATTCGCGGATCCTCAATTCCATATTCTTCATAGATGTTGTCAGGAAAGATGATAATCCCGTTTTCAAGATCAAAATTAATTCCATCAACACTTTTGAAAATTCTTAAGTGTGATACCGAAGTCAAAAACGAATCGTTGCAATTCTTGATAATTCTTCTGTCAGAGTAATCAAAATCTGGACTGTTTTTAGGTAGCTTGTGAATACATATACCCTCATTATGCGAATAATGGGGAATCAGGATAAAGTTATCATCTGTTTGTTTAACTCTTTCAGCAACCCGTGCCATCATGATGTATTCATTTCTATATTTTGTGATTGCCGGATTGAAAACACCGATAACTTCAAAATCGGGTCTGGTAGGTTTTATGGACGAAGCTTCAATAATCAATTGTTTTTCCATATAAGCATGTCCTATTCTAAAATTTGAATTTTCATTGATTTGACTTGAATCTGGGCATCGGCAAACTGTGCGCCGATGTCGGATCCGTTTGCGACCAAATAGATCCGGAAGTATTGATAACTTGGATTAAAGACAATTGTCTGTAAACCCGTAGTATTCCCTGAAGCGAGTTTTAAAGGATTTGAACTGACAACCATAGTTCCTGAAGCATCACGGTAGTAGATGATTTTTACTTCCCACATCGTCTTTACATAATCATTCATTTGATTAAGTCCAGTGATGTCCAATACTATTTCTACTTCCTTACCGGAAATGCTTGTTAAAAGATTGCTGACAATACCTCCGAAACAGTATTTAGCTTCTAGGTATTTGTTTTGATTTAAATAAAGTGTATCACCAACAACACTAAGTGATGCCGGACTTAACTGATGCACGACCGGATCGACTGTCTGTAAAGTTCTGTCGGGGATTGTCCATAAAGCAGGGTTAGCAAAATCAATTGCTTCAAACTCATCAATCATCGACAAAGCCAGATGCTTGACTTCAAGTTTCTTGACTTCGCCTGTATTCCAGACAATGATGATCTGTTCCGAATATGTTGCTTCTTTGGAAAAGGTTCCATCATAAGTTGCATAACTAAGGTCAAAGAAATCCTGGTTAGTCTCTTTAAATAGTTTTCCATTGATGTTTCGGTAAATTAAAGCATCACTTACACCTACAAGATTAAATCTGGCAAATGCTTTGTTACCGGTCAAATCTGAATTCGCAGATGTAATTTGCGAAGCATCAGTTATGTCAAAGTAATCTTCTAAAATAACTCCTGAAGCACTATTTCTTAAATCCAAATAACTATGAGGAGTAAGCGTGACTTGTTGAGTTAAAGCTTCACCCCAAGTGGTGTTGAATAGATCCATAAAGTCTGAGACATCAGTAACAGACCCTCCATATGTTAGTAAATCCAACTTTGTTTTGAGATTGATTGGATTCTCAAATCCAGAAAGCACATTGACTAAAACCTGATCGGATTTGCTTTGATCGATTAAAGATGTCGCTCTGACAAATGTCTGGCCAACGCCTATAAAAGATAATAGTCCGTTATCTGTTACTGTAGCTACTGTTTCATCATCTGTTGACCAGATTACTTCGGTGTTTAATCCAACACTTGGAGTAAGTAACGATGAAAGTTCTACAACTGTTGAGTTTTTCAAGCGTTCAATCTTATCGCTTGCAATCGCATCCGATTGGATTTCTAGATTTTCAACTGCAGTCTGGTCGTTATAAACTGAAATTGACTTTATAACAAGTTCAGCTGTCTGTTTCTCTCCATCTGGTCCTTTTGCTAGAATATGGAATGAACAGTTTTTGACTTCACCATCATATTTCCAACCCGAAACATATCCCGGGTCAGGTTGTGTAGCTCTAGCCATATATTTTTCGCTTAACATTGAATCAACTACATTTACCGAAACCAGTCCAGTTTTTGGTTCATCTGATAAGACATAATAATATTCACTTTCGCCTTCAACGGCGAGTTTGACAATATATTCAGAATAGACACCAACTACCTCCATCTGGAAGATGACTGCTTTAGAAAAATCAAGTTCTAAGGTTGGTGTCTGGATGCCTCCATAATTGTCAAGCGAAGCATCGATATTCCAGATTATAGCTTCATCATTTGCCAAGTCGTAATTGACAGTTCCTGCAGGTGTACCACTGCCAAAATACCGAATATTTCCTGCAAGGTAAGTAATGTTTTGATAATCCCAGATGGGCATTGAAGTTGAAGTTGTAGAAGTTGATGCACTATTACTTAGGGTCGTATCTAAGGTATTAGTAATTGAAGTAGTTGTAGTACTCGTTGTCGAGACTGATGTATTGGTTGAAGTTGTGGAACTTTTATTACAGCCAATCATTACTACAATCAAGAAAGTGATTAATAATAGGATAGTTGTTATTTTTATCTTGTTCATCTGCATATCACCCTTTTTGTCACGTAATCTTGGAGTCCATTATCCGTGGTAATCAAAATCTTCATTTCATAGTCAGTATCAGGTAACAATGACTTGTCATAAGAGAAAACATTTATAGGCAATCCGTCATATGCAAGAATATCCCCAAAATATATCTTCATATTATCTACAGTGTCCCCAAGTGGAACCTCGTAAGTTATTTCAATCTCAGAACTTTCAGTAAGTTCCTGTCTTGACACTAAATTCATTATATTGACTGAAGCCTTGTATTTAGAAATCAAATCACTATTGGCATAAATCATATCTCCGTCAACAAAATATTGGCTGTTTGGTGGTAACACAACCAGCACGACTGAACTTAAGGCATCTAGTTTGACATTGATTTCTCCTGTTACATTTTTAGCTACCAAAGAATTAGAAACGGTATCAAATAAATCATAACTGTCATCTGAACCTGTAAAACGAATTGTCTTTGATTCAGTAAAAGGATTGTAGACAAGGTATTGTGGATAATCATCGAATCCAAACGAATCAGTATTGTTCAAATCATACTTTAGAATTCCAACTTGATCAGTTTTAGAAATCATGCCAGCAAAGGCTCCAATGAAAGCTGAACTGTAAAGAGAAAGATCGCTTGGTTGGGAAAAGGTAGTGGTGGCATCGCCAATTGCGATTCCTCCACTTTGGTTTCTGAACCCTTCGTAACAGATGCTTCCGTACCTATCATATGATAGAAATGAAGTCATTGATTGCTCTGCTAAAGTGTTTTCCTGCGGGAAAAATACTTTGGCATTGTTATAAACATTTAATAGATATTTACCGATTGCATCGGCATATCTAGTATCATATTTAACCATCGGGGCCAAGACACTGGCTAGATGGAAAGTGTTCATTGAAAATGCATAATCTCCTGATTGGCCAACTAGGCCATCAACCAAGTGATCTCCAAAACTTCCTGTCAAGACGCTCCACCCAGGACGAAAAGCAGAGTCTTCCTCAAACAAGAAATCAAGAAACTTGCCAATATCATAATTTGTCCTGTATCTAGCATTTAAGATAGCCGCTACATATGGAGCATAATCAGTCATAGCTTCATAGTTGGGATTTTTAGTATAGGTTTGAAAATAGTCTAGAACTGTTTTAACGCCTTCAAGATACTTCTCTTCCTCTGTCATTTGATAAGCGCCATAAAGCAAAAAAGCCAAACCGCCGTTTGGCGGTTCGATATGATTGCCCTCGACTGTTGGCGATTCCAAAACAACATTGAATCCGACAAATTCATAATCAGGTACACCGTCAGTTTCAAAATAAGGAAGAGCTTCAAGCCACTCGTCGGCACCGTTTAATACCATTTCACGCATATATGGTGTATCGGGATATAAGTCATAGAGTCTAGAAAACATGATTTGTGGAAAGATATCATACCAAAAGCTTTGGCCCTGTGCTCCGATGTTATGAACGAGCTTACTTCCGGTATCATATCCAGACAGTGTCATTTCCACAAAATCATAGATAGTCTCTCCGTATGTTTGGTTGCTTTTATCGATATTGGCATAAGAACTTCCCAAAACCATGGAAATAGTCGTAATTGGTTCAGAGCCTGAACTTAGAACACGGTTATCTCCCAAATATGTAGGTAAGCCAAACGTTCTTTCCAAATATCCGTTTATTAAGGGATTGTATCCTGCGGGAAGTCTTGCCTGGTCAATCCAAAATCCAATCGGATTCCAAGAGTTTGGATTGGAGTTAATATATACTGGTTGGACTGCAGCAGAATTAGAGGCAAAAGAAAAGACGATTTCATCCAAAAGCAGTGCCTGCATTAAATAGTCATAATCAGAAAAATCAGTTGTAATCCCCGAAAAGCTATCGACTTTAAAGATGTTTTTTTGAACAGATTCATCACTTAAAATCAACGCTCCATAAGTCGTGGTTAAAGGTAATGTAGTGAAAGTTGTCGTATTACTAAAAGACGTCGTCGACGTCTCGTTAGTTGTTGTTGAAGTTTTGGTACACCCTGTAACAAAGAAGACAAAGCAGGTAATCAATATAATCACTATTTTTTTCATTATCTTCCCTCGTAATAATACTATC
>CAYWOK010000048.1:0-10613 GCA_964459895.1 uncultured Candidatus Izemoplasmatales bacterium | reverse complement strand
AACCTACCCGAAATCTGGAATCAAAAAATGGTGGAATATCTCGGAATCAAGCCAAATAACGATAGCGAGGGCGTCTTGCAGGATGTCCATTGGTCCGCGGGTATGTTTGGATATTTTCCAACCTATGCACTTGGAAGCGCCTACTCCGCCCAGTTCTATCACACGATGAAAAAAGACTTCGATGTCGAAGCGGCAGTCAAGGCCAACGATATCAAGAAAATCAATGATTGGCTCAAAGAAAAAATCCATAAATATGGATCAAGCAAAACGCCTAAGGAATTATTGCTAGAAGTCACTGGCGAATCATTCAACCCTCAATATTATATTGATTATTTAAAGGAAAAATATTCGAAATTATATCTATGACAAGGAGATCCAACATGTTATTACAAAAAGAATTGATTGAAAAATTACTTGATAACGGACTGACGACCGGAGCTGACTTTGCAGAAGTATTCGTCGAAGAAAAATATGCAAACAGTATGCAAATGGTAACGGGAAGAATTGAAAAAGTCACGAGCTCAAGAATTTTCGGTGTCGGCATCCGCCTTGCCAAAGGCTTTCAAAGCGTTTATGGATATACCAACAATCAAGATCCAGAAGCGATGCTTTTGCTTGCTTGTAATCTTGCCAAATCATTCGCATCCGTCGAAAAAACAACTAGAAAACCGCTGATGAAACTTGAAATTGGTAAACAACATAAAGTCAAACTGAATCCCAAAGATGTATCACAAACAGATAAAGTTGCCCTCATGAAAAAAGCACATCTTGCTGCCAAAAACTATGACGAAGTCATCCAACAAGTTTCAATCACGCTCGGAGATTCTGTCCAAGAGGTCTTGATTGCCAATTCCGAAGGCAGATTTGTATCTGATACCAGAGTCAGAGTCAGAATGTATATCAACGCAATTGCCGGAAAAGATGGCGTCATGCAAACTGGCGGATCAGGTCCCGGAACTGGAAAAGGCTACGAGTATTTTTATGATGATATCGATATTGAAGCCATTGCTAAAGACGCATCAAGATGTGCAAAAACAATGTTGTTTGCCACTGACTGTCCAAGCGGAATCATGCCAGTCATCATCGATAACGAATTTGGTGGCGTCATATTCCATGAAGCCTGCGGACACAGCCTGGAGGCAACTTCGGTCGCAAAGAACGCTTCTGTGTTCTGTGAAAAACTAAATACCGTCGTTGCGACCCCAATAGTAACCGCAATCGACGACGGAACAATCGAAAACGCTTGGGGATCAGCTAATTTTGATGATGAAGGATATCCACAGCAAAGAAGAGTGCTGATCGACAAAGGCATATTGAAATCTTACATGGTCGATAGTCTCAACGCAAGAAGAATGGATCACTTGCCTACAGGGTCTTCAAGAAGAGAATCCTATAAATTTTCTCCAACATCAAGAATGAGCAATACTTATATCGACAATGGCAAATCCACTTTCGAAGAGATTATCGCCAATACCGAATACGGATTATATGCTGCAAAAATGGGCGGGGGCTCAGTCAATCCCGGAACGGGAGATTTTAATTTTTCTGTTTCTGAGGGTTATCTTGTTCGCAACGGAAAAATCGCTGAAGCCGTAAGAGGAGCATCTTTAGTCGGAAACGGCGCTGAAATATTGCATAAAATCGACATGGTCGGGAATAACCTTGACCGAGCAAGAGGAATGTGCGGCTCGATTTCAGGATCGATACCAGCCGATGTAGGACAACCGACAATACGCGTATCATCAATCACTGTCGGTGGAAAAAAGGGGGACAAATAACGTGAACATTGACATTTTATTTCAAAAAGCCCGCGAAAAAGGATTTTCCGACGTCCAAGTTTTCTTGACCGATAACCGCGAATTGAATATCGAAGTATTTGATGGCGTATTGGAAAAATATGAAATCGCCAACACTTCAAGCATGACAATCAAAGCCGTATACGAAGGCAAAATGTCTGTATATGTCACTGAAGTTATGGAAGACGCCTACACTGATACGATCATTGACAAATTACTTGCTAACGCAAAAGTGATTGATTCTTTGGATGATGCTATTATTTACCAGGGAGATGAACATTACGAAACTGTAGAAGGACTATATAACGAAAAACTGGAAAAACTGGATGTAAAAGAAAAAATAGATTTATCAAAAAAACTGGATGCATTGATGCATAATCAAGACGAGAAAGTTAAAATCGTTGAAACGATATATCAGGAATCGACAAAATCTGTCACATTGCAAAACACCAAAGGTCTGAAGTTGAGCGATTCTGTAAACAGCGCCTTGTTCGGAGCCTCTGTAATAGTGAAGAGCGATACCGACCAAAGATCCGGGTTCGACCTTATTATCAGCAATGATTTTTCAGACTTCGAAGTCGAGAAACTTTCTAAAAGAATCGTCAGTGATGCCATCAAGACCCTTGGTGCCAAACCCATCCAATCAGACAAGTATGAACTTGTTTTTGACAGAATCGCATTGGCAACTCTGGTTTCCGCCTTCCAAAACATCTTTTCCGCGGATAGCGTTCAAAAAGGAATGTCATTGTTAAAAGGAAAACTTGATACAAAAATCGGTTCCGATAAAGTAAATATCGTCGATGATCCTTTCCTGAAAAAAAGCAGCCAAAGCCGCTCTTTCGATGATGAGGGCGTTGCGACCAAATACAAAGAATTGGTTCATGAAGGGGTATTGAAGACCTATCTTCACAATCTTGTGACGGCAAAAAAAGACGGAGTTGTCTCAACTGGGAATGGTTTTGGCGGCTCGGTTGGAGCTAGTAATCTGGTGATGCTTCCCGGAACTAAAACCAGAGATGAACTGACACAATCTGTTGCATCCGGTTTACTTATCACTGATGTCCAGGGAGCGCACGCCGGAGCCAATCCGATCAGTGGTGATTTCTCCTTGCAGGCAATGGGGTTCAAGATTCATGAAGGTGTCTTGACCGAACCGGTTGCATTGATTACCGTTGCAGGCAATTTCATTGATTTTCTCAGCGATATTGTCGAAGTCGGTAACGATATCCAATTGACTTATTATGGAATCACCTGTCCATCTGTAAAGGTAAAACCGATGTCCGTATCCGGATTATAAACCACTAAAGCTAACCATCGGTTAGCTTTCTTTATTGGTTTCCTGAAGGATTTTGCATCGGATTTAGATGGAAGGATAGTTTTTTAACAATCAATCCAAATTCAAACAGAAATATTAAAATAAAGAATCTGATTCACGTTTTCTGTATATGGGTGTTAAGATTCAAAAAGATTGTCATTACAATTCTTTTTCTTGCATGAGCCTATTGCATCGGATGCCAGCAATTCATGATTGTTTGGTGATGTAACTTTACAATTTACCGAAAATTGGGTATAATCTATGTGGTAATTAATCTAAGGAGGAAACAATTATGGGATTAGTATCTGTAGAAGCAATGTTGCTGAAAGCATATAAAAACGGATATGCTGTCGGCCAGTTCAATATTAACAATTTGGAATGGACAAAAGCTGTTCTCCAAACGGCTCAAGAATTAAATTCACCAGTCATTTTAGGCGTCTCAGAAGGCGCGGCAAAGTACATGACCGGATTCAAAGTCGTGGCAGATATGGTCAAAGCCATGGTGGAAAGCATGAAGATTTCTGTTCCTGTAGCGCTTCATTTGGACCACGGAACTTATGAAGGCGCCAAAAGCGCAATTGAAGCGGGATTCTCCTCAATCATGTTTGACGGATCACATTATCCAATTCAGGAAAATATCGAAAAAACTAAAGAATTAGTGGCTTTGACAAAAAAACTCAAGCTTTCTCTGGAAGCGGAAGTCGGAGCAATAGGTGGCGAAGAAGACGGTGTCTTCGGCGGTGGAGAAGTAGCGGATCCAAAAGAATGCAAAATGATTGCTGATCTAGGCGTGACAATTCTTGCCGCAGGAATCGGAAACATTCACGGAAAATATCCCGCCAATTGGAAAGGACTGAATTTTGAAGTTCTGCAAGAGGTTAACCGCATCACCAGAGGCGTGCCTTTAGTTTTGCATGGCGGCACCGGAATTCCCGATGAAATGGTCAAAAAGGCTATTTCCATGGGTGTTGCTAAAATCAATGTCAACACAGAATGCCAATTGGTATTTGCCGAAGCAACCAGAAAATACATCGAAGCCGGACTTGATCTGCAAGGCAAAGGCTTTGACCCAAGAAAATTGTTGGCTCCCGGAGTCGAAGCTATCAAAAAATCCGTCAGGGAAAAAATGGGACTGTTCGGTTCTGTCAATCAGGCATAAACTTTGAATCAGATTATTGAACACAAATTGGTGGTGAGACTATGGATATTTTGTTAAAGGAGTTTCAATCCTGGAAAAAAGAGAATTCTCCTTTCTACTCGGAACTGAAGGAACACGGATCGGTTCTATACGACCGATTTGTTCCGGTGTACGAGGTGCTAAACTTTCTCGATTCGGAAATCACCGAAATGCGACTTGTACCCGACGATGACCTAGACAAAATATTCAGTGTCGGCTATGAATATTTGAACGACCAAGTTCAAACTTGTATAATGTATTTGGAAACCTATTTCAAAAAAGATTTACACGAGTTTATGCATTATGATTTAGTAGTGAACGCACTCTTATACTTAGAAGATGTCCGTTATGAACTACATGAACAGAATTTGAACCCTAACAATGAAGAAATCGACATGCTTGTCGAAGAATTAGAATCGATGTTGGCGGAAAAGAAACCGGTACCTGACACATTTAACCTGTATGTCGATGACGTCTTGCAAAAGGCAATCGGCGAAGAAAAGTTTCAGTTTGTTGGTATCATCGACATTTTCGTCAATGTGGCGGAAACGTTGGGATTATATTTGGATGAGGACGAAGACATATTGATTGGAAAAGAATTAGAAGGAGAAGGACAATGAATAGAAAACAATTTTTAATTACGATGATAACAATCATCGTGGCATCAGTAGCTTTAATCGTGACGAATGCGATTTACAGTTATATTGAATGGATTTGGGTGTTTGTGATCGCCATGCTTGGCTACATGTATTTGAGATACAAGTTGTCGACGCCTTTACAAACATTTTCCAATAAATTCAATATGCTGGTTGATTATGATCTTGATGTTGAAACCGCAGAGCAGTTGGCAAAAGAGGGCATGAACAACGCTCCCACCAAAAACATCCAGCAGCTTTATGCGATGTATTACGGAATGGCCCAATATTATAACGGGAAATATGAAGATGCAATCAAGACTTTCCATCTATTGGAACTGAAAAGAATGAATGTGGTTTACCACATCCTAGTTTTTGCATTTTCCGCCTATGCTGCTTTTGAACTTGAAGACCAGGATGAATTCAACCTCTCTCTTGAAAGAATCAACAACCTGCAATCAAGGATCACAGGAAGATATAAAGGATTTGTAGCGTCTTACATTGAAATTTTAGAATCGATGAAAAATATCGATATTTCACTGGATACGTACCGTGATATGGTCGAGAAACACTTTGGGAATCCGGATGGATACATTTCCACGAAACTTACATACCATTACCGAATGGCGATTTATTACAAGAAAATCAACGATGTTTTGGAAATGGACAAGAACCTTGCCTTTGTCATTGCCAACGGCCAAAACCATCACACCGCACTTCGTGCCAGAGAAATGTTCAAAAACTCAGTCAATGTGGAAGATTATGTTATTAAAGAAGAAACTCCGACGGTAGACGAACCAAGGCAAGATGTATTCGATGCTGAAATCAGGGAAATCGAAGAGAAAGAACCGGAAGCCATAGAAGACAAGGAAAAAGAAGAATAAAAAAAAGCCGGGTTTCATATCCGGCTTTTATTTTCCTCTTGGTTTCATGTGCGGAAACAACAAGACATCTCTAATCGAGGAACTGTCTGTCAAAAGCATGACCAAACGGTCGATGCCAATACCGATGCCGCCGGTTGGTGGCATCCCATATTCCAATGCTTCGACAAAATCAATATCCATTTCATTGGCCTCTTCGTTTCCAAGGGCTTTTTCTTTCAATTGGCTTTCAAACCGTTCCAACTGATCGATAGGATCATTCAACTCCGTATAGGCGTTGGCATACTCCCTGCCATCGATGAAGAGTTCGAAACGCTGGGTAAATCTCGGGTCGTTCGGCTCTTTTTTTGTCAGCGGAGACACTTCGATGGGATATCCATAAACGAATGTCGGTTGGATGAGATCTGCTTCGCAGTAATTTTCGAAGAACAAATTAATGATATGGCCGACTCCATACAAATGCGGAGCTACATCAAGGTGGTGTTCCTTTGCAAGAGCTTTCGCAACTTCGAAATCGGTGATTTTACGAAAATCGATATTGGTCTTTTCTTTGATCAAATCAACCATATGAATTCTTCGCCAGCCTTTTTCCAAGTGAATCTCTTTATCCTGATAGGTGATGGTCGTCTGGTTTATTGTCGCTTTTGCAATGGCGATAATCAGATCTTCGGACAGATTCATCATGCCTTCTAAGTTGCTATAGGCAAGATATAGTTCAATCGTCGTGAACTCGGGATTGTGTTTCACATCCATGCCTTCATTTCGGAAGAGTCTGCCGATTTCATATACACAGTCAAAGCCGCCGACAATCAGTCTTTTCAAATATAATTCCGGTGCGATGCGCAAATAGAAAGGCATATCAAGCGTGTTATGGTGCGTAATGAAGGGCTTGGCGTTTGCTCCACCCAAAATCGGGTGCAAGATTGGTGTTTCAACTTCCAAATAACCAAGATTGTTCAAATAGTTTCGCATCTCCTGGATGATTTTGGAACGGATGATGAAAGTTTGTCTTGATTTTTCATTCATAATCAGATCAACATAACGTCTTCGATATCTTTCTTCGACATCCACCAAACCATGAAATTTTTCCGGCAATGGACGCAAAGCCTTAACCAGCGGGATATATTTTGTGACCCTGATCGACAGTTCGCCGGTATTGGTGATCATTGCGCTCCCATGGATGCCGACGATATCGCCGATGTCTCCGTTTTCAAACAGCTCATATTCATCTTCACCGACAACGTCTACTCGGACATAGATCTGGATTTGGCCGTATTGATCCTGGATGTGGGCAAAACCCGCTTTGCCTTTTACGCGTCTGGTCATGATTCTACCTGCGAGCTTGACAATATCCGGATTTTCGCATTCATGCAATTCTTCTTTAGTGAAATTTGCAAAGGCAAGTTTAAAAGAATCGGTATTATGAGTCCGATCGAATCTTTCACCATAAGGGTCGAAGCCTTTTTGACGTAAAGCCTCGGCCTTTTCTCTGCGGATGATTTCTTGTTCAGTCAATTTGTTGTCCATTCTTCTTACTCCTGTCCTAAATAATAATCGGTGGCCTGTTTGATTACTTCGAGATTTACATACATCTCGGAAATATAATCCTTGCCCGCTGATTTATCGATATCTGATAAAGCTTGTAAAACATTATATTCCAGTTTTGTGGGAGCGATTCCATAGTATTCATTCAAGGCCGTAAACACAGCGTTGGAAAGAGGAGAAGTGATGTTTTTTTCATATATGACATGATGGATGTCATGCAAAGCCGCCTCAGCGACAATCTCTTCTTTTTCCTGGGTCGTGAATTGTTCTGTTTCTTCATGATATCCCGGAGAAATTGAAATGTATTCAAGACCGTAATCGGATTTCAGATAACCATAAATATTTGTTGAAGTAAGCATAGGCTTGGTAGCGATTTCGATTACTTCTTGGAAGTCATCGCTCAAAGCTTGAAGGTTGCCAACCAAAGCTTGGTAGTTGGCGAGCATCAGCGTGTGATATTCCGGGTATCTGAATGCCAATTTGTCATATATAAGTGCGGAAATCTGTTGAATTTTCAAAGGGCTGATCCAAAAGTGAGGATCATATCCTAAAGGAGAAGAATGATTTTCTTCCGTTGTTGTCACAGGGGTTGATTCATCGGTATGCTCATGGACAACGCCTAAGATAAATTCGATATAGTGCGTCTGTTCCTCGATTTTTACCAATTCGACAGCTTTGTTGGCGAAGATGCTGTTGATTTGCAAATCGATGTATTGGTCATAGTTGGCTCCAACATAAAAGAGATAACTGGCTTTTGTCATGGCGATGATTTCTTTGGGAGACCAGTCGACAGAACTTGAATGCGATGTCACTCCCGGCACAATTCCGACCGTGAGCGGCGTGCCTACCAAGATTGATTCGGTGACGTATTGGACGGGGTAGACCGTAACATAGATATCATGTGAAATTGTCGTGTCAGTACAAGATATGGAAATGCCGGCAGAAAGTAAAACCACCAACATCAAAATTAATTTCTTTATGATACAACACCGCTTTCTTTAAGAAACTTCGTATTATCAATTATAACTGAAAATTATGAAACAATCCATTCCAAAAACTATTTTTCCTCGATAATTTCATACATTCCGGTGGCTTCGTCTTTTGAGGCGTGTTGCGAAATATCCAGGACTTTCAAAGTCAGAGACTTGTCTTTATAGGAAATTGTGATTATGTCGTTGATTTTGACTTCGGAACTGGGTTTTGCCAAGCGGGTGTTGATCAGCACTTTATCATGTAAAGCGATTTCTTTTGCGATTGTTCTTCTTTTGAAGATGCGAGAAGTTTTCAAAAATTTGTCTAAACGCATGTTATCCTCCGATATAAACAGGGATACCAGAAGTATCCCCGAATTTTATTCTGATTCTTTTTTATCTGGAGCGGCAGCTTGAATTTCTGTTGAGGCGAGTGTTTCTGCTTTTGTCGCTTCAGCGGGCTTTTCTTGTTCTACTTGATCGGGATTGGTAAGCAATATGTCATCCCATCGGGAAAGTCTCCCGGATTTGACGATTTCATCGATGTCTTCTCTGGTCAATGTTTCAACTTCAAGCAAGTAATGGGCGATTTTCTTCAACAAGTCTTCGTTGGCAACAATAACGACTCTGGCTTTTTCATAACAAGTGTGGATGATGCCGCGGATCTCTTTGTCGATTTCCGTTGCGATCGCCTCGGAGAAGTTTTTTTCTTTTCCGTAATCTCTTCCCAAGAATACAGCGCCGGTGTCGTGTTCATATGTTACAGGGCCAAGATTCTCCGACATTCCGTATTCAGTTATCATCGATCTGGCAATGGTTGTAGCCCGTAACAAGTCGTTATGGGCTCCAGTAGAAATTTCATTAAAGGTGACCTCTTCGGAGACTCTGCCACCCAAAAGACCAGTAATCATTTCCAAAAGGCTCTGTTTTGTCTGGATGAAAGCTTGTTCTTCCTCGGGCAACATCAAATTGTAGCCTCCGGCTTGGCCTCTGGGGATGATCGTAACTTTGTGAACGATATTGGCGTTTTCAAGTTTGATTCCGATAACAGCGTGTCCGGCTTCGTGGAAAGCGATGATATTTCTTTCCTTTTTGCTGATGACACGAGATTTTTTAGCAGGGCCCATCATGACACGGTCAACTGCCTCGTCGACATGTGGCATTTCGATCTGTTTCTTGTTTTCTCGGGCTGCCAGCAATGCCGCTTCATTCATTAAATTCTCCAGATCGGCTCCAGTGAATCCGGGAGTCCGTTTAGCGATTTCTTCAAAAGTAATGGCGGGGTTGATTTTTTTCTTTCTGGCATGAACCTTAAGAATCGCGGTTCTGCCTTTGATGTCGGGTCTGCCAACATAAATCTGTCTGTCGAAACGGCCGGGACGCATTAGTGCCGGGTCAAGAATGTCGGCACGGTTGGTCGCAGCCAGTACGATGACTCCGGAATTGTGTCCGAACCCATCCAGTTCCACTAACAATTGGTTTAGAGTTTGTTCTCTTTCATCATGGCCGCCACCAAGTCCGGTTCCTCTTTGTCTACCGACAGCGTCGATTTCATCGATGAAGAGGATGCAAGGTGCGTTTTGTTTGGCGGTCTTGAACATGTCGCGGACACGGCTGGCGCCGACACCCACAAACATTTCCAAAAAGTCGGATCCGCTGACAAAGTAGAAGGGAACATTGGCTTCACCAGCGACCGCTCTCGCGATCAGAGTTTTACCTGTTCCGGGAGGGCCGATTAGTAAAACGCCTTTGGGGATCCGTGCGCCAAGGTCAATATATTTTTTTGGTGCTTTCAAAAAGTCAATGATTTCTCTTAATTCTTCTTTTTCCTCGTCGGCACCGGCTACATCTTCAAAAGTAGTTTTTTGGCCTTTGCTGAGACGGGCTCTGCTTTTTCCGAAGTCAAATGCTTGTTTGTTGGCATTGTTGCCGCCGCGAAACATGAAGACTAGCATAATGACAATTCCCGCTACCAAAATAATCGGGAAGATGATATTGATTATGCTATATGTAGCTGCGGGAACGAAGGTGTATGAAACATCGTTGCCCGTCGGTCCATCGGTATTGAGGCCGCGAATGATGTCTCTTATGATTGTCAATTCATCTTCATTGGCCAAATAGGTGATATATTCATCTCCATTTGCCAGCAAACCGGTTACTTTATATGCTGAATCGTTCAAATCTCCGGAAAGTGGGGTAACTTCAACTGTAGCAATTACTTCGTTTATTAAATCAGCTTCAAAAACGTCGTTTCTGAGCTCGGTCGGAGCGTTCATCTTGCCAAAACTAAAGA
>CAYWOK010000047.1:0-10620 GCA_964459895.1 uncultured Candidatus Izemoplasmatales bacterium | reverse complement strand
CCATCGGTCTGATCTCCGAAGGCTTGATTTTTTACAACGAAGAAGCGAATGGACTTTTTGTTACCGATCAGTTTCTGGAAATCATGAAAGCGAAGAAAAACGATTTGTCCATGGAAGAATACGTCGAGATCGTGCACGAAGATGACCAAACCGCATATTTAGCCAACATCAAAAAAGCAAACAAGAAGAATCCTAACTTCGATATGAAATACCGAATTAAAAGAGAGGGGTCATATATTTGGATTGAAGAAAAAGGACGAGTTGTGGAATTTGAAAAGAAATCATACATCATTTCTACAATAAAACCGATTGATTTCAAACTCTTTCCCGAAACCATGATTCACGAAATCGATTCGCTTCCAACAGAGCAACAATTGGTTCAGTTCTTGATGCAATCAATGAAAGAAACCGAGCCTTTCTATTTAATTATGATTCAACTTACGAATATTCCTGACATCAACAGTCGCTTTGGAAGAGATGTCGGTAATCTGATGATCGCGGAATACATCAAAAAAGTGCGTTACAATTTTGCTAAGGATGTCAACAGCGTGTTTAGGATCACAGGAATTCAATTCGCCTTGATACTCAAAGACCAAAAAAAATACGACGTTTTGTATCGCGCCTTGCAAAGCGGAGGCGATCTAGTAAATCTGATGCTAAATATCGGAGGCATCCAGCAAGTTGTCTATCCAAATTTGGGCATCGTCAAACGCGAACCTTGGGACACATACACGCTTAACGAATTGATTTCTATCAGCAACAAGGCTTTGAACGAAGCCATCCACAACCAAAAGAAAAATTATTCAGTTTTTGGAGAATGATGGAGGACAAATCCATTTTGAGAGAAAAATACTCTTCAAGGAGATTTGGCTCGAAAGAGCTGACCGGGATTAATCAAATTGATTTGATTATCACGCAAGCAGTGGCGTTTAATACCACCGGCCACGAAATTTTACTTGATGTCATCCTCGCGGACAAGGAGGAAATATGTATTCAGCACTAATTATGGCTGCCGGGCAAGGGCTTCGCAGCGGACTTACTTTCAATAAAAATCTTTTTCCTATCAAAGGCAAACCGATGATTTTATACAGTGTCGAACAATTTCTTTCGGACCCGGATTGTCAGGAAGTCATTGTGGTGACCGCAAAACAAGACATTGACACCTTCAAGTTGGTCTTGCCGGCTCAGACGATTATTGTTAGTGGAGGAAAATCCAGACAGGAAAGCGTCTTATCCGGTCTGAAAATTGTGAAGACAGAGTATGTCTTCATCCACGATGGAGCGAGGCCAAACCTTAAAAAAGCCGCAATCGAAAAACTGAAACAAGCGCTTTTGCTTCATGAAGCCCTAAGCATGGCAACTCCGGTAAAAGACACTTTGAAAATATGCACCAATCAAGAAATAACAAAAGATATTGACAGAGAAAATACATTTTGCCTACAAACGCCACAGGTGTTTCCTACCAAAGCGATTCTTGAAGCACACATACTTGCCAAAACCAATAAGCATCAATATTCGGATGACACATCAATCTATCTTCACGAACTTGGGAAAAAAGTGTTTATTGTGGATGGATATGATGACAATATAAAAGCAACCACTTTGACAGATATGAAAATTTTGGAGGCGTTGATATGATACGAATAGGTTTTTCAAAAGATATTCATCCATTGATTGAAGGTATACCCTTTATTTTGGGCGGAGTGAAACTTGATCATCACAAAGGTGCCGTAGGCCATTCGGACGCGGACTGTTTGATGCATGCAATCGCGGAATCGATTCTAGGAGCGCTGGCCCTTGGCGATTTGGGAAAATTTTTCCCCGATGATAATCCAACGTACAAAGACTATGATTCGGGTTTGATTCTCAAGGAAGTATATGATTTTGTCAAGAACAAGGGCTATCAGGTAATCAATCTTGATTGCATGGTTTCGCTTGAAAAGCCAAAATTAAGACCACTTATTGATGAAATGAGAGAAAACATTGCAAAACTTATGGATATTGATGTCGAAAGAGTCTCGATCAAAGCCACAACTTTTGAAGGCATCGGCATTGTCGGTGAAGAAAAAGCGATTATCTGTGAAGCCATAGTGCTTATGGAAAACGACCTCTTATTGATGTTGTAAAAGGCTAACAAGCCTTTTTTTCTTCTATAAGTGTTTTTGCTTTTCATTTTTTATGAATATGATACAATATATATACTGGGAGTTGAAAAATATGATAGAAACAATACATGGCAATTTCGAATTGATAAAGAACTATCGAGATGCGTTCATTCTCGATGATTTCAATAAGCGCTATACAGACGTGTTTGATATTTATCCATACCTTGTTGGCGATTATTCTGCGGGACTCTTGAGACTAAAAGGATTCACCAAAGACGGGAAAACCAACAGTTTCAAAACAATCCCTGATTATTTGGTGGAATCCTGTCCAATGAACTGTGCCTACTATATTATGAAAAACCCAAATTACAATCCCCAAAAAAACCGGGAAGAATAAAAGAAGATGATATTATGACATACGAAGAAATATTAATTGAAATCAAAGAAGTAATCGACGTAATCCGGCCATATATTAAAAGAGATGGCGGCGATATTGAATTTATCAAATTTGAAGACGGTATCGTCTATGTGAGAATGTCTGGTGCTTGTGTCGGATGCGGAGGATTTGAAAGTACGCTACGCGAACTTGTCGAAGACACTTTGCTAGAACGCGTTCCCGGAGTCATTGGCGTTGAACATCTCTGGTAGGGGGCAATATGAAAGCACAAGCGATGAATGATTTTTGTATCGACTTATTGAAACAAAGAGGTGTCGAGTTAAGCGACATAACAGAAATAGTCTATGATCTTCAAACCAAGTATGTAAAAGATCTAACCCTGCAAATGTGCCAAGAAGCAGTCTTGAGAGTCCTTGCAAAGCGTGAAGTTCAAAATGCGATCTTGACAGGAGTGGAACTAGACCGGCTTGCAGAAAGAGAACAACTTTCAGAGCCTTTGCAATCGCTGATCAATTCCGATAATCCATTGTACGGAATCGATGAGATCCTTGTTCTTTCCATTTGTAATCTTTATGGATCGATAGGACTTACCAATTTTGGCTACCTCGACAAAGTAAAACCAGGAATCATCGGAAAACTCGACAGAGAAGGTAAACTTTCGGGAAAGTGTCATACTTTTTTAGATGATATCATCGGCGCAATCGCAGCGGCGGCAGCAAGTTCTGTTGCCCATAATTACGCAGAATAAAATATTTCTTGGTGTGACGGAATTAACTCACGCCTTTTTTTGCAAAAAAAAGCCAAATATGGTATACTTACCTCAGTAATCTTTGAGGGGTGTTATTATGAAGATCGGAGACATCGTCAAAGGTCGGATTACTGGAATCAAAACATATGGTGCCTTTGTCAAAATTGATGATGAGGTTGATGGCTTAATTCATATTTCTGAAATGAGCGATGGTTTTGTAAAAAGTATTGAAGACTTTGTAAGTGTCGGCGACACGGTAGATTTGAAGGTCATCAAAATAAGTGATGACAACAAAGTGAGTTTGAGCTTCAAAAGCGCAAATAAAGCAAAAACAAAAAAATATGTGGAAGTAGAACTCACAGTTGGATTCAAACCATTTGAGACCATGTTACCAAAATGGGTTGAAAAATACCAAAAAGGCGGCAAATAATTCAGGCCGCCTTTTTTCATGACTTAAGACACATCTTCTTTTTATGAAAACGAAATCGTGGTATAATAAATAAAGAAAAAAGGGGGAAGCCCACATGGAAAAGAATATTCATCTTGATGTATCCCACGCCGTTGAATACATCAACATGGAAGAATTGACAAATATACAAAAGGAAATCAAAGCCGCCCAGAGACTGCTATACTCAAAAACGGGGCCGGGACATGAATTTCTTGGTTGGATCGACTTGCCAAGGGATTATGACAAGGAAGAATATGTAAGAATTCAGATTGCTGCCAAACAAATCAGAAAACAAGCCAAAGTTTTGATTGTAATCGGGATAGGCGGATCTTACCTTGGAACCAAAACAGTGATAGATTCGCTATCACCATATTTTGAAAAGAAGAAGAAACTGGAAATAATCTATGCAGGACAGAATATGTCTTCAACATATCTAGCTGATTTGATTGATTATGTCAATAACAAAGAATTTGCTATCAATGTGATTTCCAAATCAGGCACGACCACGGAACCGGCAATTGCGTTCAGGCTCTTGAAGAAAGTCCTGGAGACGAAATATGGGGTTGATGAAGCTAAAAATCGGATCTACGTCACCACCGATAAAGCCAAAGGCGCGTTACGGACTTTGGCAAATGAAAAAGGCTACAAGTCATTTGTCGTTCCCGACGATATCGGAGGAAGATACAGTGTTTTGACCGCGGTCGGATTGTTGCCGATAGCGGTAGCGGGTATCAATATCAAACAGCTTCTTCAAGGCGCAGAATTTGCCAGAAAGCAGTTCAAAAAAACCAATCAAGCGCAAAACGATGTCCTTCAGTATGTGGCATACAGAAATTTGCTTTATCGAAAAGGGTACAGTATCGAAATGCTTGTCAACTATGAGCCGAAACTCAGTACGTTTTCCGAATGGTGGAAACAACTATTTGGCGAGTCAGAAGGGAAAGATGAAAAAGGACTATTCGTTTCCAGCGCCACTTTTTCAACAGATTTGCACTCTTTGGGTCAATTCATACAAGAAGGAAAGAAAATCTTATTTGAAACTGTGATTCAAATTGACTATCCTGAAAGAGAATTGACAATAGAATCAGACAAGAATAACCTTGATGGATTAAATTACATATCGGGAAAAACAATTGGAGAAGTAAACAAACAAGCGTATTTTGGCACACTATACGCACACGAAGAAGGAAACGTACCCAATATTATCATCAACATTCCCGAACTAAATGCATTCAATTTGGGAAGTTTAATCTATTTCTTTGAACTGGCTTGTGGTATCAGCGGCTATGTTTTAGGGGTAAACCCTTTTGATCAACCTGGAGTCGAAGCATATAAAAAGAACATGTTTGCCTTGCTGGGGAAACCTGGATACGAGAAACTGAAAACAAATTTGCTTTCAAAACAAAAACAAAACGGATAATTTATCCGTTTTCTTTATCTTTCCATTCTTTTTTTATCTTGCGTTTGTTAAAGGCGATGAATTCTCTCGAGACAGATTTGTTGACGGTAATCTCGTCAACATTCTCCATAACTTCCCCATCGGCCTGGAAGTACTTTTTATCGGAGATTTTTACTCTGATATCTTTGCCTTTTAGCATCGTGATCCGTTTTTTGATGTAACGATGAAACCCGGGATAGATTGTTAACAACAGCAGCTGAATCAATAATTTGTTCAGATTGTGGGCAATGCAAATCCAATAAAAATCGTCTTCGATATTTGCCTCCGGAGCAACTTTCATTCCGCCACCAAAATATCTGCCGTTTTGAATTGCTGCAAGATATCCGTTTTTAAAATTATGGGTCACGCCATCAACCACCACTTCAATTGATGCTCTTTCATATGTCAAAACGGATTTGAAAACGTTCTTGAAATATGATAGTTTGTTTTTCTTGGAATCATTGTTCACGTAGTAGCAAACCGAAGCGTCGATGCCTACCCCGCACCCATTGATAAATTTGGTAGTTTTATTGTTGGTGACGGCATCGCTGATCGTGATATTTCCCGATCCGATTTTTTTCAGACTGCGCAAAAAATCATTTCCCGACCCGCTTTTGGACAAATAGATCCTCTGTTTGATTTTTAAGACATCGACACTGTTGATCAAATAGTTGATCGAGCCATCGCCGCCCAGATACAAGATATCGGTAATCGAAGGATTATTTTCCAGATAGTTGAGAAGATTCTCGATTTTCAAGCTGGATCTAAGATTAAAGGATATTTTGTTCCGTTTAAAAAACTTTACCATTTTATTGGTTGTTTTTTTTGATTTTTTGTTATTGGACAAAGGGTTATGGATTATTAGAAACATTCTGTTCACGTTATGACAAGATTAATTTAGGCGAACTTGCCATACTCCTCAAAAACATTATATCATAATGTATTTAAAATGGGACTATGCAAACCAAATTGTTTATTTTCCCCGCTTTTATCCAAATTGACAATAGTTTGATATGCTGATTTGGCAATTTATGGTATAATTTTGAATAGAAAAGAATGGATGGTTGACATGGAAAGAAAAATCTATGTTCATTCGTTAAGCGAAATGGACGAACTGGCAAATATCATCAGCGAATGCATCCGTCCCGGACTGATTATCGGACTCGCGGGCGATCTAGGTAGCGGAAAAACCACGTTCACCAAGTTTTTGGCCAAACACATGGGAATCGACGCCAATGTCAACTCTCCGACTTTTACGATTTTAAAAATCTATCCCAGGACACTTCCGTTATATCATATCGATGTTTACCGTTTGGAGAACATCGGCTATGATTTCGAATTGGATGATTTCATTTATGGTGACGGAGTCGCGGTCATAGAATGGTATTCCTATATAAAAGACATGCTCCCAGAAGAAATGTTGACGATGGACATATCAATGATAAATGACGACCTAAGGGAAATTATCATCAAAGGAAGTGGCGAATATGCGAAAATCGTGGAAACGATTAGCAATCGATACCGCAACTAAATATGTTTATCTGAGTTTAATCATTGATGATCACGAAGTTGCAAACGTATATCAAGAAGGTATCAATAATCATTCAGTGACAATCATCCCATTTTTGGTCAAACTATTGAAATCACAGGAGTTGACACTCAAGGATATAAACGAAGTAATAATAGGCATCGGACCCGGAAGTTATACTGGCGTCAGGATTGGAGTGTCAATTGCTAAAATGATTGGCTATCTTAATAATATTGAGGTTAAAACGGTATCATCGCTTGCCTTGATGGCATCTTCATCTGAAGCCGAAGTTGTTGTGTCGATGATTGATGCCAGAAGAAGCAACGCCTTTTTGGCTTGTTTCAAACAAAGCAACGGAAGGCTAGAATACATTAAAGAAGACAGGCTCGCTAAAATTGACGATTTTTTATCTGAGCTGGACATAAAATACGACACTGTCACTGATGGCCTGTTCAAGATAGAAAAAATCATCAAAAGCGGTCTTATGAATCCCGTTGATGATATCCACGCTTTGGTTCCTAATTATCTCCAGGTGACAGAAGCAGAAAGAAACAAAGGGCTATGATGGGCTTCAAGATTATGCCGATGCGGCATCAGGACCTTGCAGAAGTGATTTTTGCGGATAAAATGGTTTTCGGACACACTTTGGGTTTTGAAACATTAATAAACGAGCTTGATGTTAACCCCTTCGCCCATTATTTTGTCATGCGCGACATGACTACCGGAAATCTAGCGGGCCATGTCAGCGTTTGGATAGACAGCCCCAACGCACAAATCCTGAATCTATATATCCTTCCAGAACATCAAGGCAAGAGCCTTGGAGACGAATTGTTAGAGTTTTGCATCAATTATCTGGAGAAATTCAATGTTGAAAACATAACGCTTGAAGTGCGTCCATCCAATTTCAAGGCGATTCAACTATATGAAAAATACGGATTCCATCAAGCTGCTGTCCGTAAAAATTATTATGACAATGGTGAAGACGCATTATTGATGCTGAAGAAATGTGAAGTGATAGACAAATGATCGTTATGGGAATTGAGACGAGCTGCGATGAAACAAGCGTTAGCTTAGTTAAAGACGGAAAAGAAGTCCTTGCAAATATTGTTTTAAGTCAAATTGATATCCATAAAGCATATGGAGGAGTCGTTCCCGAGATAGCTTCAAGAGAACACGTCAAAGGAATTACCTTGGTTTTCGACCAAGCCATGAAACAAGCGAACAAAGAATACAAAGATATCGACCTTATTGCAGTGACGACTGGGCCTGGACTTATCGGGTCGTTGCTGATTGGCGTGAATGCAGCCAAAGTAGTCAGTTTAAATTACAATATACCCATTATTGGTGTTCAACACATATCAGGGCACATTTACGCAAACAATATAGAAAACACTATGGAATTCCCATTACTGGCACTTGTGGTTTCGGGAGGACATACTGAACTGATTTTGATGAATAATCATTTCGAGTTTGAAAAACTAGGCGAAACCTTGGATGATGCAGTTGGAGAAGCATATGACAAAATTGCGAGAGTTTTGGGCCTTTCATATCCGGGAGGACCGCAAGTAGATAAGTTTGCACAAACCGGCAAGGACACTTATTATTTTCCCAGACCGATGATCGATTCCGGGGATTTTAACTTCAGTTTTTCCGGACTTAAATCGCATGTCATCAATTTTAATCACAATCTAAAACAGCGCCAAGAAACCATAAACGTCAATGATTTTTGCCGAAGTTTTCAAGATGCAGTAACAGATGTGCTTGTTAAAAAAACCGAAGCAGCCAAAAACCAATATAGCGTCAAACAAGTTATTGTTGCAGGTGGTGTGGCAGCCAATAAAGGATTGCGCGAAAAAATGAAGAACACAATCACTGATGTTCCGGTGTATTTTCCCGGAATCAAATATTGTACCGACAACGCTGCAATGATTGCTGTTGCAGGGTATTTCAAGTTTCAAAAATATCATAAACCTGACGATTATCTATTGAATGGATCGTCAAGGTTGGAATTGATGTAGGAGGAATCACATGGAAATTCAATCCAATTTTATCAAAACAATCATGGAAGATGATTTGGCAAAAGGCAATGTACAATCAATTATAACTAGATTCCCGCCGGAGCCCAATGCCTATTTGCATATCGGACACGCAAGGGCAATTATCACCAATTTCGAATTGGCAAAGCATTTTGATGGATACACGAATCTACGGTTCGATGATACAAATCCCGTTAATGAGGATGCTTCTTTTGTCGATGCCATTATTAAAGATATCAATTGGCTAGGATATACTCCTGCAAACATATATTTTGGTTCAGACTATTTTGAAAAAACATATCAATATGCAGTTATACTGATTAAGAAAGGGCTGGCATATGTTTGCGATCTGTCAGCAGACGAGGTCAGCAAACACAGAGGCTCCTTGACAGAAGCGGGGAAAGAATCGCCTTATAGAAATCGATCCGTTGAGGAAAATTTGAAACTGTTTGAGGAAATGCGGGAAGGAAAATATGGTGACGGAGAAAAAACATTACGAGCAAAAATCGACATGGCTAGCCCCAACATCAACATGCGGGATCCTGTCATATACAGAATAATCCATATCACACATCATAACACCGGTGATAAATGGTGCATCTATCCGATGTATGATTTTGCCCACCCTTTGCAAGATGCAATTGAAGGAGTGACACATTCCTTGTGTTCATTGGAATATGTTGACCATCGAGTGCTATATGATTGGTTTATTGTAAATTGTGAAACGCCTCACATCCCTCATCAATATGAATTCGGGAGATTGAATATTACTGATACAATCATGTCAAAAAGATATCTGAAACAATTAGTCGAAGCCAAACTTGTCAAAGGATACGATGATCCGAGAATGCCAACGCTTGTTGGTCTGAGAAGAAGAGGATATACGAAAGAAGCAATCATTGATTTTGTTCTCAGCACAGGACTTTCCAGAATCAACTCCACCGTATCGAACGAAATGTTGGAAAACTCATTAAGAATTGATTTGGTAAAGAAAACGAAAAGAGTACACGCCATCATTGAACCGCTGAAAGTAATCATTACCAATTATCCATCTGGAGGCGGTGAGCTTCTAGATGTTCAAAATAATGTGGACAATGAGGAACTGGGATTCAGAAAACTGCCTTTCGGAAAAGAGCTGTACATTGAACAAACCGATTTCATTCCAGAAAAACCAAACAAACATTGGAAGCGACTTTCGGTAGGAATTGAAGTTAGATTGATGCATGCATATTTCATGAAATGTGACGACATCGTTTATAACGAAGACGGATCAATCAAAGAACTTCATTGCACATACGATGTTCTTACCAAATCGGGATCCGGATTTAGTGAAAGAAAACCCAACGGGAATATCCACTTCATTGAAGCGTCGACAGCAATTAAAGCAAAATATAATATGTTTGAACCTTTGCTGTTTGACATAGATTCTGACAAACCGTTGTTAGAAAGAATCAATCCGAAATCATGGCAAACAAAATCCGGATTCGTTGAGCCGGACTTAAAAGATACCCTCCCGGGAGATAAATACCAATTTGTACGAAATGGCTATTACTGTGTTGACAAAGATTCTAAACCAGGAGATTTGATTTTCAACAGGATAGTTGAACTCAAATCAAGTTACAAATAATGAAAAACAAAATCGTTTTTCTCCTGGGATATTTCGCAGTATTCTGCTTGGGTCTTTTTGGAGCAATCAAGAATTTTGTTTCTTTGATAAAAGGGACGTATGTTCAAAATTCAATTTGGGAAAAATGGCAGATAATTTCTTTTGCAGTTGCATTTTCTCTAATTGCCTTTTGCGGTTTATTGCTTTTCGTTGTGAGGGTTGTAAGACTTCTAATTGACATTAAAATCAATAAAGAAAACAAATGAAACCGACAGAAAATGTCGGTTTTTTCTTCGCAAAACCTTAACAAAACA
>CAYWOK010000046.1:0-10752 GCA_964459895.1 uncultured Candidatus Izemoplasmatales bacterium | reverse complement strand
AAAGCGGTTTTGTTAGCATACGCTAAGTACACGTCAGATTGGATCGGGAAAAAGAATCTGAAATCGCCGTATTTTGTGCTTCCGTCAAATGCAGTCAAGAAAGTACGGTCGTCCATCTCATCTTCCAAGTCATTGGAATTTTGGATATATCCAGCTTGGATATATTGACTCATTGTTCCAAAGTGGGAAATAACCAAGTCGACAGTGTAATGCTCAGCAATTTGCTCCGAATCAATCTTGTTAAATGTATCGGTTGCTTGAGCAAGCGTATTGAAATGGACCGTGCAATTATGATCTATTTCAAACTGGTTGATGATGTACTCGTTATAAACCTCTTTTTCTGAAACTTCTCTAGCAAAGTCTGAATAGATTACCAGATCAGTTGGAGCAGCAGTCGTGGTAGCAGTTGTTGTTGCAGCGGTCGTAGCCGCTGTTGTAGCGGCAGTTGTGCCAGCTGCCGTTGTTGCAGCAGTAGTTGTGGCGCCAGTACAGCCGATAATAGCTAACGCTAGTCCGAATACTAAAAATGTAGCTAAAAATCTTTTCATAAATTTAATCCTCCTAATTATTTATATATTTCATATTATAGCATACTCATAAGTGTTTGGTATATGGCCCGCAGACCAAATATCGCCAATTTAATTGCCAATTTGATGTTATGCGTAATAATTTAGCGAGCAATATTACGGTATTATTTTATCTTTAGCCACAAGTATTGATATGGTTCTACAATAATATCGCCATAATGACTGCTACCAGTAATAATGTCTGTTGTGTGATACTTGATGTTTACAAGAACGTCATCAGAAGAAACGTTCGTCATGACCAGAATAGATTCTTTCGTCTGGATGTTTTTCCTGATATAGGCGAAAATTCTTTCATCGATGTCCATTACTATTTGTTCAGCTGAAGGCGAGAATGCTGATTGAGAAGTTCTTTGTTCAATCATTTTCAAGTATCTCGAAAATATCAACTCTCGATCGGAAGCGGTTTCAAGTTCAGATACCAAAGCATTATATTGCAATTTCTCCCGATTAATTCTTCTGTTAATATTTGTGTTTTTTACACCCTCATAGTCATTTCTTGACCCTAAAAGGCTATGAAAATAAATACCAGGAACACCTTTGACACTCAATAATATACTCTGAGCCGCAAGAAACTTAAGAATTCTAGTTTCATCACTATCGCCTTGGATGTAGATTGCATCTTGATAATTAATATTAAGTTCATAGGGAGTCTTTGAACCGTTTTTATTGAACTTGTAACTGACTTTTCCTCCGTTAGCAATTACATTATTGATTAAGATTTCCTTTTCTAAGTCTGTAAGAATTCCATCGGTCGGCCTTAGCCCAATGCCATCGTGACTTGCAAGGAAATTAAAGTATGATGTCTTGGGGGATATTGGAGCTTCTGCTAATGATTTTGCCCAATTGATAAGTTTAGTTGCCTTTCCTACCAAGAAAGAAAACAATGTAAGCGGCGGTAAAGGAAATTGATAAACCATGTTAGCTTCATTGAAACCATTTCCCAGATAACTGATATTTTCAATGTGTGGCACATTGGTTTCGGATATTAAAATGGTTCCAGGAACACATTCTTCCAAGACTGCATGGATGATTTGGACTAAAGCGTGCGTTTCTTCTAAATGCATGCAAGAAGTTCCGATTTTCTTCCAAACAAAACCGATGGCATCCAAACGAATAAATCTGGCACCTTTGTTGGCATACATAACCATGATGTCAAGTATCTCAAGAAGTACTTTTGGATTCTTATAGTTTAAATCAACTTGATCGCTGCTAAATGTGGCCCATATATTCTTATAACCCGTACTTGTCTGATACTTATAATAAAGAGGCAATGCTCGGGGTCTTGTTACAGAGCTATAGTCCAAGGAATCATCACACTCGATAAAGTAATCAGCGTAAGTTTCGTCTCCCTGACAATATCCTTGAAACCATTTGCTCGATATTGAAATATGGTTGATAACAGCATCAAACATTAAATCATAATTTGTCGACAAATCCTTAATGTTTTCCCATGTTCCCAAATCGGGATTGATAGTCCGGTAATCTATGACACTAAATCCATCATCAGACGAATAAGGAAACGTCGGTAAAAGATGAATGATATTGATCCGTTCTTTGATAAATGTATCAAGAAATTTTTTCAGAGTCTGCAAGGGTTTGTGATCTTTATCAATGATGGAGTCTCCATAAGTTATCAAAACAATGTCTTTTTCACTGACCCATCGCTTTGGAACTGCCGGTTTATGTTTGCTAATAAAAAGCGTGATGTCCTTTTGAACATCTTTCGCATTATTTCCATATAGCAAAAACAATCTATCAAAAATACTCTCCATAGGCTTCTCCGTTATATTTTCAATTCTTTTATCATATTGGTGAAATAAAGTTTAGGGTTGGCTATCGATTCTGATGATGATGCATATTTAGGCACTACACTGACTATATGATCAAGAAAATCGTAGTCTGCATCATTATCTATAATGCCAAATACCCCAACCACTGTTTTGTGATGCTTTTTAGCAATCTGAGCAATTCCTGCAGGCGCTTTTCCATACATGGTTTGGCTATCCAGCTTTCCTTCACCAACAATCACAACATCGGCTCTCTCGATGAGTTCTTCAATGTCAAGCAGTTTGATCATCGAGTAAATGCCACTTGAAATTGTCGCATTCAAAAAAGTTACGGCGCCAAATCCAAAACCACCTGCTGCGCCAGCACCTTCAAAATCGATTACATTTTTTTGAAAATGTTTTTCTACTAAAGCAGCGTAATTATTCATATTTCTTTCCAAAACTAATACCATTTCTTTGTCAGCGCCTTTTTGAGGCGAATAAACGTAGGAACAGCCTTTTTTTCCTAATAATGGATTCTTAACGTCACTAAAAATGTTAAATTTTACATCTTTAATCTTTTGAACGAGGATATCGGTATCGAAAGAGGTTATTTTTCCTATTAAATAGCCGTTCATGTGATCTGTAACTAATAAGTTATCTATATAAAAATTTACGCCAAGAGCTTGTAACATCCCCGCTCCTCCATCATTGGTAGAACTCCCTCCGATGCCAATAACAACTTCTTTGGCGCCTTTATTGATGGCATCCATCACAATCAAACCCACGCCGTAGGTACTTGTAATTAATGGGTTCAAATCTTTTTTCTGAATTAGGGTTATTCCAGCAGAACTATTCATTTCTATATAAGCCACGTCATCAATAAGGACATACTCACAAACGATTTCACGATTAAGAGCATCAACCGAGTTTACTAGGATTCCCTCAGCAGAAAAATGAGCTTTCAGAACTTCGACAAAACCTTCTCCACCATCAGAAATTGGACAGATTTCAACTGAATGTCCCAAAGCTCCTAATTCATTCTCAATGATACTAGAGATGTCTTTGGATGTAATTGTCCCCTTAAAAGAGTCTACGGATGCAAAAATTTTCATATATTCTCCTTGCTTGTCTCTTCTATTTTACCTTAATTTAATGAAATAGTACATATTACGCAAAACATAAATATCATCGATTGATATCAAAATATTGTTATTTGTAATAGAAAGAAGCTGATTTCAAGCTCAAATGCTGCTTAAGAGACGTGACTATTCTTTCTCCTCAAAACTAAATAATTCACTCAGAATCGTCCTCAAAGTCTCGTACGAGAAATTCTCTTCTCCGAGCAAAAAGTTTCGATTTACTGCCATTTCTCTGTACCTTTTGTCAAATAGAAATCGGAAGGTTTCACTTGCGGCGGATTTGATTACAGAATCCTCAATGTAATGGAGCCCATTTTCACTTGTTCTGTATTGGTCTCCTAAAGAAATGTATTGAAATTTATGCTGGGCAATGTCATCCTTGAACACTGAATATTCAAATACGGCCATCGGTTTTTTGGCGAAAAGTCCTTCTAAAAATTGGTTTCCCCAACCTTCATAGGTGCTCGGATAGGTGATAATATCGGCATAAACATATGCATCCCATAAAGAATAAGTTTTTTGACCATGTGTCAAGGTTCTGCTATGACTGATTTTGGTGGGATCCAAAATCATTTTCACTTTCATCTTTTTTGCATAATCAAGCAGTTTATTTTCGTATTGATCCAATCCTTCATGGAGACCAACAACTAATAAAACCAGATTTGTATTCTTGGTCACAATTCTGCCGTCATACATTGACTGTCCGTAAGACGCGGGTAATACTGTATTAAGATACGCTAATAGTTGAATGGCTAGTTCAATGCTCTTTCGATTGGTAACTCTGGTTGCCTGCAAAAACACAACATCGTTTTCAGTCAATCCGAAGGTTGATTTTAAATCCTGATTATAAGCATCTCTTTTCCAAAGAGGTGCTTTAAAGTCAAAGACATTCGGGACAATTGTCGAGTTAATATTTTTTCTCTTTAGCAAATCTTGTCTTGCTTGGCTGTTGATTACGGCGTGTTTAATCCGTTCTCCTGATGGAGGAAAATATTCCTTTAACATCGAAGCTACAAAGCTACACGTGGGCTTACTATATTTTTCTCTTTCCCAGTAAAAATCATGATGATGATTGATGACATAAACTCCCGTTTGTTCTATGGCAGAAAAGAGACCAAATGCAACCGGAAGGCTTTTACCAAGAGCGAATATGTTGTTAGGAACGACACATTCTATCTTTTCAGAACAGATAATCTTAATCAGTTTTTCTTTGATTATGTCCGCTTGTTTGAAGATGATACTTCTTAGTCCGTCACAATCATATTTATTTAATCGAGAATAACACTCCTCAGTAATCTTCAAATCAAATTCGTTGTTATATGCCATTTCTTCAACGACAAAAACATTTTTCGAGGCATTATTACCAGAGATATAGACAATTTCGTGCCCAAGACTCTTTAATACATGTTCCCATTTTTCCATTTCCAAGGATACTCCATCTGTTTCTCCAACTCTAAAATGAATCAGCGCAATTTTCATACTATTCTCCTGTCGAGTATTTATATTTTTAATTTATTCTAACACTTTTTTTCTAATTAATCATTCATTTATAAAATAGACTGTATCATAATTGTTTATAAGTATCGAATTTGAAATTTATCCGATATTCTTTGATACACGTCCACTTGTTCTATAACCGACTTTGGATCAGCCGATGTTGATTCTAATTACTCTCTAGCTTTCAATACAAAATGAATATATTTTTTTTATGTTATCAACCGATAACTTATTTAAGCCTTGATTTTTTAAAAAATCATTCGTGTTCCCTTGATTTAGATGTAAACGACTATAGATTTTATAGTTTGTGATGTTTTTCATTTTCATCAGTTTTTGAATTTTTTGATAGAGTAACATCTTTTGCTGGCTCTTGTAATCTAGCGAAAGATGTTTATATGAAGTATAAAGTTTTTTCAGCTCATCGAAAGAATCCAATTGATTGACATATACTGCCAAATTATCTTTATTTACTCCGGGGTACTTCTGCTTGGCGTCAACATAAGAACTATACAAGGTTTTTAGAGTCTCTTGATTCCTCATAAGGGTCAATGACGCTTTGCTATTGAAAAGCAGATAAAAAGTCATCAACGACAAAAAACGACTGTTTCCTTTCACAAGTTTTTCCGACTTGAAAAGGCTCAGTGTATTTTTTGAGTTCATACTTTTGGCATATTCGCGTAAAAAATTATCGAATTGCTGGTATTTCATCGTTATCACTCCAAACAAAAGTGTTTCTTATACAAGCAGAGCATTTCATTGTATGTTCGATTGTTGAGTGCTGAGGCTTTTGCATCCATGATTACTTGTTTCAAAGTGGATTTGTCATATTGACCGCTCTTGATAATCTCTTCAAGATCTTCAATATCCTTTTGACGATAAGCGTATAATTTCGAAACGATTATGTCTTCTAACGAAAGTGTGTAAAATTCAATCGTTTATGTTTTTATGTCAATCCTTTTTATGCGTTCCCGGTAATGCAAAAGAAAACAAAATGATAATGTTTGGACCTTAGTATTAAAGTCGAATAGGTCAAACAATTCCCATAATTGCCTTGGGGCTTCAATGACATCCACATTTAATGTGCCCCGTGCAATGATTCCCAAGGATAAAAGGGCTTGGCCACCGGCAATAATGCATTGAAATGAATTTTCCTGAAAAGAAAACTGGTCAATTTATCTAACTGTTCCATTTTGGCATTCAATTCGTTTTTGTTCATAGTCAAATCTTCATATATTTTTATACTAATACTATTAATTTAAGTATATGTTATCATCAGAAAGAGTCTGTGTCAATCTCTTTATTGGAAATATCAAGATTTTATTGTGTGATTCTAAACCCGTGTTGCAGACCCGATGAATACCACATCACATCACATTATTTGGAAAAGCCATTCTGGATATTCATCGGACCCTTCCTGTAAAACAAAAAACGGACGAGGCAAACCAGTCCGTTTTTATCGTTATTTGTCTTTTCGAGAAAAAATATTTGATTGATCAGGTTTCAAATATTTTTCCAAACCCAACTTCAAAATCTCCATGGCTCTTTTAAGTAGTTTTGCTTCCAGAACGTAGGCAATCCTGACTTCATTTTTTCCATATCCTTTTGTCGCATAAAAATCTTCTGCTGGAGCTAACATAACAGTTTCATTATCTACGTCAAAATCAGTAAGCAGCCAACGGACGAATTTCTCTGCATCTTTTACCGGCAGCTTGACGATTTGGTAGAAAGCACCCTTGGGAACTTCTGAGGCGACTCCCATTTCTTTTAAACCCGCCATGACAACGTTTCGCCTGGTTTCATATTCTATTCTGACGGACTCGACATAATCATCATCAAGTTGGTATAAGGCAGCTGCGCCAATCTGGTTGATGGTCGATACACACAACCGGCTTTGGGCGAGTTTAAGAATTTGCTGCATCAGTGTTTTGTTTTTTGACTGGACGGACCCGATTCTTGCACCACAGGAGGAATATCGTTTCGAGACACTTTCGATGATGATAGCTCTATCCTCAATGCCTTTGATGGATCCAATCGATATCGACTCTTCGCCATCGAAGACAATCTTGCGGTAGACTTCGTCGCTGATAACGAAGAGTTGATGTTCTAAAGCGATCTCTGCTAACAGTTTTATCTCTGTTTCCGAATAAACGACACCAGTTGGGTTGCCAGGATTTGAAAACAGGATGGCTTTGGTTTTCGGAGTGATCAAAGACTCAATTTCGGATTTTGACGGAAGGCGAAAACCGTTCTTTGCCATGGTCGTGATCGGTACGACCTTGACATCGGTCTGGCGCATAAATCCGTTGTAGTTGGTATAGAACGGTTCGGGAATGATGATTTCATCTCCGGGATCGCATAACGCGATTGCGGTAAAAATTAAGGCTTCTGAACCACCGTTTGTGATGATGATTTCGTCTTCGTCGAAGTCTATTCCGTCTTTTCGAAAGTATGCTTGGATGCTCTTAATCAATTCCGGTTCGCCTGCGGAATGGGCGTATTTCAAGACCTTTTCCTGATTATTGGCAATGGCTTCAAAAAACACAGCCGGGGTCTGAATATCTGGTTGCCCAATGTTTAGATGATATACGGTCTTTCCTAATCGTTTCGCCTGAATTGCAAGCGGCATTAACTTTCTAATCGGAGATTCTTGCAAGTCTAAAATTCGCTTTGATAAATTCATATGTACACCTCGCTTTATCAATATAATTATATCACGGCTTGACAATCCTTGAACTCTTTTTTGAAGTGAATACTTGTTTCGATAAACGCATTTCGTACACCCATAAATAAGTCAAGGAATAGATGTGCGCTGTATTCAACAATTTTTTGTTCTTATCAATAGCCTACTCTCCCGAATATCCCCAAACAACGACACAATGCAATTCTTGTGAATTGCTATATAAGTCCCAATTTGATGCCCATTCTGCTGGCTTTTGAGAGGCTCTGACATTTATCGTTAGATTTTCACAACCTTCGAAACAATAACTACCGATGCTAGTCACGCTCAAAGGAATGGTTATTTCCTCCAAATCTGTACACCCTTGAAAAGTTGCCCAGTAGATTGTTTCCAGACTGTTTCCCAAATCGATGGTTGTCAAACTTGAACAATATTGAAACGCTCCGTCTCCCAAATAAATTAATGAATCCGGAAATGACAAAGACTCTAAATTGATGCATCCTGAAAAAGCCTGTTTGCCAATTGTTTCTACATGCGTTCCAAACACAACTGTTTCCAGATAAAAACAGTATTCAAAAGCATTTCTTCTGATTTCTAAAGTTTCATCGTTGATTGTGAGATTGACTAGGTAATCACAATTGGCAAAAGCATATGATTCGATTGTTGTTACACCTTCGGGAATTACGTAATCTGAATTTGTTTTTCCCAGCGGATATAAAATCAAAGTTGATCCCGATTTGTCAAACAAGACTCCAGCAACAGACTTATAAGTCAAATTGCTTGAAGAGACCTCAATGCTTGCAATACCAGTACAATTAGAAAAGGCATCTGAAGCAAAATCTGTCAAGCCACTGCCAAACACAACATCGGTCAGATTCACGCAATAATCAAAAGCTTCATATTCAATTGTTGTAACACTTTCGGGAATAGTAATGGAAGTCAAAGCAATACAGCCAAAAAATGTGTTATTCAAAATTTCTGTCAGGCTAGCTGACAAATCAATCGAAGTTAAGCCAAGACATCTGCTGAAAGCATATATTCCGATATGTTCAACTGTATCAGGCATCAAAACTGAGGTTAGGTTAAATGCTCTTCCAAAGGCAAATTCACCAATCATTTGGACTCCAATCGGTATTGTGTAGGAAGTATCGGTTTTTTGAGCAGGATATGCGATTAATGTAGATAATGGTTTATCGAAAAGCACACCATTTATCGATTGATAATCAGTGTTGCCTGAAGCGACAGTGATTGCTTGAAGATTAAAGCAATCGGCAAATGGCGTTTCGCCGATTGACTGGATTGAAGCAGGAAAAGACATCGTCTCTAGACTTTGGCAATTGAAAAAAACATGCTCACCTATTGATTGTAGGCTACCCGGCAAATCAAGACCGACAAGTGAAATGCAATCGCTGAAGACATATTGTCCCATTGTAATAAGTCCGGAGCCAAACTCGACATCTGTCAAAGCTTGACACCCGGCGAACACATGATCTTTAATCGTTGTCAAGGAATCTGGCAAAGATATGCTTTCCAAGCTTGTACAGTTAGAAAATGCTTCACTGCCAATGATTAGGACGCCCTCGGGAATAGTGATGTTTTTCAAATCATAACAACCTGAAAAGGCGCTGTTAGAAATTGATACTGTACCTGATAAGATATTATCAATTGTTTCTGGGCTATCATAGCCTTTGTAGTTGTAAAGAACTTTACCTACATAGACAATGCCATCAGACAAATCATCATACCAATCGGTATACTCAAACGCCCCAAAACCCACTTCTAATAAGTTGTCAGACACATTAACTGTGGATAAATCATAACACGAAAAGAAAGCATATGAGTCAATGAAAGTGACGCTCTCAGGGATGGTGACACTCGTAATCGAAGTTTCATAGGAAAAAGCATTTTCTTCGATCATATCGACGGGTTTCCCGTCGATTGAAGACAAAATGATGATTTGAGTTGCAGATCCTTCAAATCCAGTAACATGAAAAGAATCACTCTCTGAATAGTATGTGTAAATAACTCCCGAGTCGGTATGCTGGGAGACAGTAGTAATTGTTGTTTGTAATCCAGTTCCTGAAGCTGTAGATAAAGTAGTTGTTTGGTTGACAGATGTAGTTGTTGTTGTTTGATTGGAAGACGTTGTTGTCGAAACAGAATCAGTCGTTAGAGACTGACATCCGCATAGCAATAATCCGAAACAAATCGCCAAAATAATGCTCGATATTTTCGTTGTCATAATATCCCTTTCTTTCCTCAAATTATAATCTAGATCAAAGTCTTCTTTAGAATATCATTTATGAGTTTTATCAACAATATGACAAAAGCAAATATTTAGTGATTATCCGACTTTTTTCGATATTTTTATCTCATTTTACTGAACATGTATAAAATATCAAACGATTTATCCTAATATGCGAATTGTATCAGAGAAAAACACTTATCGGAAATAATGCATCATCTAATCGAAAATTATTTTTGAAATGATTTGGTCCCTTTGCGATGTATATCATTATCACATTGTTAAGTTTTGTGATATGATGTTTAATAATAAGAATGAATTAGGAGAACCGAATATGCAAAAAACAAATAGACAATCAATCAATGAAACCGTAATCTATAACTTCGTTGTCAATAAACAAGAACTTTCGTTACTTTATCGGGGAAACGATGTTCCTAAACATTTTGATGAATATGACGTGTTATGGAGTTTTCAGGATCAAGAACGGAATACCGAGACAATCATCATCGAGATATAAAAAAGATAAATTGCTAATATGTATCCACTATTAAAAGAAGAAGCGGTGTAGCGTGCACAGCTTCTTCTTTTTATATGAGAAAGATACAGGAGATATCAATAACTAGTAGTTCTGTCAGAGCCTAGATAGAACAAAGCGATTGTGTTAAGTCCGGAATGGCTTCCGATCACCGGTCCGATATAATTGACCACGATTTCCTTGACAGGAATCTTCTGCTCGATCTGTTCTTTGAGATAATCAACATCTTCCAGACAGTCGGCATGAGAGATGAAGATTACTTGTTCTCTCGGTTTTTCAATTGTCAGTCTCATTCTATCAATT
>CAYWOK010000045.1:0-11037 GCA_964459895.1 uncultured Candidatus Izemoplasmatales bacterium | reverse complement strand
CGGTGAATAAGAAAATCAGCTGAGCGCTGATTTTTTTCATGAATCAAGCCAAAAAATATGGAGATTTGTGATATAATTACTTGTCAAATATTTAAGAAAAGAGAGAAATATGGAAATTAGAAAAGATATACAAAAAGCAATCGACGAAATGGGTTTTGTCGATTTGACCGAGATTCAAAAACAAACAATACCGCTGTTACTCGAAGGTCGAGACGTCATCGGGCACTCACACACTGGCACTGGAAAGACGGCAGCTTTTGGCATCCCGATTTTGCAGATGCTGGATTTTGACAGTCCCGACATCCAGGCAATGATTATCTGTCCGACAAGAGAATTGGCTGTGCAAATACACGATGAAATAACAAGAATTGCCAAATATGTTGAAAAATGCAGAATTGTCACTGTTTTTGGCGGCGATTCCATGCCAAGACAGATCATGGCCTTAAAGCGACATCCGCAAATCGTTGTCGGAACTCCCGGCAGGACGATCGATCATATCAATCGCAAGACAATTCGCGTCGACCATCTCAAGTACATGGTTTTGGATGAAGCTGACGAAATGTTGAAAATGGGCTTCCAGGAAGACATCGAAACCATTTTTAAGGCTACTCCTGAAACGAGACAAACCCTGATGTTTTCCGCGACTATGCCCAAACCGATTTTAATACTTGCCAAAAAATACATGGTTGAACCAGAATTGATCCGGGTTATTGGTGAGGAATCAACCAATAGCGACATCGTCCAGCAATACTATAAAGTCAAAAAAGAAAACAAGACAGAAGCAATCTACCGTTTGATAAACATCTACAGACCGAAGCTCAGTCTGATTTTTTGCAATACGAAAGTAAAAGTCGATGAACTCACCCAAGAACTGATTGAAAGAGGCCTAAACTGTGACAAGATCCACGGGGATCTTCCACAAACAACCAGACTTGACGTCCTGAAAAAATTCCATATGGGAATCGTCAACGTACTAGTTGCAACCGATGTTGCGGCTAGAGGGCTTGACATAAAAGCAGTAGAAGCCGTGTTCAATTATGACGTTCCAGAAAAAGCCGATTACTATGTCCATAGAATCGGAAGAACCGGAAGAATCGGAAACATCGGTTATTCCTTCACTTTGGTTTCTCGGGGAGAAATGCGTCAAATCGAAGAAATCGAAAGAATCACCAAAACGAAAATCAAGAAAAGAAACATTCCGACCTATGACAAAGTTCAGGATGTGAAAAACGACAAACTGATCCAAGATATTGTCTCGACTCTTTCAGGAGCAAATTTCGAAAAGGAATATGAGCTCCTTAACAAAGCTATCCAAGCAAAACTTACAGAAGACCAGATTATCGTAAGTCTTTTGAAGATGATTAGCCGCGAAGACAAGACTGGTTTCAATGAAGCAGACATCAATGAAGAATTCGATTTTAGCAGACCGAAGTCATTTAGCTCCAAATCGAGCGACAAATCAACAAGATTCCATCTTAACCTCGGTAAAAACGACGATCTTTCCGTATCGGATATTTTGGACTTTCTTTGCTCAAAGGTGAAAATCGAAAGAAGAGATGTGCAAGACATCGCGATCCTGACAGAGTTCACATTTTTTACGGTACCCACCGGAGTCGCAGACGAAATCATGGCAAAATTGAACTACTCGAAACTAAAAGGCAAAAAAGCTGTGCTTTCTATTTCCCGCAAACCCAGAAAACCTACCAATTTCAAACGATGATTCATTAATATCCTGGTCATATTGACAAAAACGTCATATTCTATATAATTAAATCAGAGAAAGAAGAGGACTATATTTATGAATAAATTAGGAGTTTTGGTCTGTACAAACGCAGCAATCGATTACATCCCGCATGAATATGATATCCGAATCATCCGCTCAACCATTCTTATGGGCGGAAAAGAGTATGTAGATTTCGAAGAATTGACCGCCAACAAATTTTATGAAATGATTGAAGCCGATCCATCATTATTTCCGAGAACGGCAATGGCATCAACCGGAACAATGCTTGAAGCTTATGAAAAACTTCGCGATGAAGGCTGTGATGAAGCGATTTTTATCACAATCTCTTCGAAAATGAGCGGCATTTATGAAAACGCAATGATTGCCAGAAATATGGTCGAAGGCATCAAAGTAACAGTATTTGATTCGAAAACTGTCGGCTACTTGCAATGCAAAATGGCTTTTCTGGCTCATGATCTTGCCAAAGCCGGCAAATCGATGGATGAGATCCTAGAAGAACTTTCCTTTATCCGCGATAACAACCATATCTATTTCGCTGTCAGCGACCTAAAATATCTGGTCAAAAACGGCAGACTGTCAAATGCAGCTGGCTTTTTGGCAGATGTCTTGAAAATCAAACCACTACTTGAAGTAGACAAGAACGGCGCTGTCGTTACTGTCGAAAAAATCCGGACTTTTTCCAAAGCTGTTAACCGAGTTCTCGAGAAATTCCTCGAAGAAACCGCAGGAAAGAATTATGAACCGTTCATCATTCACGCCAACAATCCTGAAACGGTTGCTTACCTGAGAGAAAAAGTGCTGGAAGCCAGACCGGATCTTAAAGAGATCAAAGACTACATTCTAACGCCTGCTGTCGGTGCCCACTGCGGACCAAAAGCCGTCACAATAGGATACGTATTGAATAAATAGAGGTGCTTTCATGATCAGTAGTGATGTTATCAGAGGTCACATCGACACAATTCTTCTCAAATTATTGCTGGAAAAAGACATGTACGGCTACCAAATCGTAAATGAGATCAAAGATCGGACAGCAAACAAGTTCGATATTAAAGAAGCAACTTTGTATGCTGTTTTGCAACGACTTGAATCCAAAGAACTGATTAGTTCTTATCTGGGAGAGAAATCTCTCGGCAGAAAAAGAAGATATTACAGGATTACAAGTTTTGGAAAAGCCTATTATAAAGAAATGATCAATGAATGGCAGTTGCTGAGAGAGATCATGATTGCGATGTTAGGAAGTGATATTTCATGAACAAGATAAAACGTTTTGTGTCGAAACTGCTCAAAGGCTTGTTTAATGATGATGACAAGCATGAACTAATCGAGATATTGACGACTAGCCTTGAAGAAAAAGTCGACGATCTTGTCGAACAGGGCACTCCAGTCGAAGAAGCCATCGACAAGTCGATCAATGAATTTGGCGATGCCAAAGACGTCATGGAAGCATTTCCGGACAAGTCAAGAATAAAAAAGAATTTGGTTATTCTTCGTAAAAACCAGCTTATCTTCTCTTTGTTCGCCTATTTGCTAATTTGTGGAATTGCGATTTTTGCCAATCTCACGTTCATTGACTTTTTTAAAGGTATAAATTGGTTCGTAGTTGTTGTTATCGGAGTATTTTTCTGGCCTTTGACAAGATTTTTCTTTTTCTTTGTCGCAAAAAAATAGACGATTCCTCGTCTGTTTTTATTGAAGAATCCTTTTTTTGATGACTGAAACTGGGCGGTGATCCATTTGAAATTGAGAAAACTTGTGTTCTTGGCTATCATGGTAGCCGCAAGCGTGGTCCTTAGCATTGTGGAATCGCTTGTCTCGACCACCCTTTTCCTTATTCCCGGAGTCAAGCTTGGGCTGGCAAACATCATCACTTTGGTTTTGCTATACATCTATACTGATAAGGATGCCTTCATCGTCGTCATCATTCGAATATTCCTTGTCGGGTTGCTTTACAGCGGATTGTTTCATCCAACATTCTGGATGAGCCTTTCCGGAGGCTTGTTTGCTTTCTTTACCATGATGCTTATGAAAAAGGTTGCTAAATTATCAATCATCTCAGTCAGTGTCGGTGGCGCATTGATGCATATGATTGGACAAATCATTGTGGCAATCATCGTGTTGAATACCGAGACCCTGATTTATTACCTGCCATACATGATGCTGATATCGGTGCCAACAGGTCTCTTTACAGGATTCGTTGCGAAACGGATGGTTGTGATTTTTAAAACACAACTTGCCAAACATACAGAATAAATTAAGCGGGATTTTTCAATCCCGCTTTAATTTTGATACTGATATAAATACATTGTTTCAAAATTATCCGATGATTGAGTTGTGCCATCCTCCAAATACCAGATGGCTTCTAGGCCCTCAACACTATTGACATAATCAAGCCCTTCGGTTACAGTCATGAGATAAATTGCAGTCGAGTAAATGTCTGCCAAAGCTCCGTCTTCGAGAAAAATAGTCACACTCATCGCCTCGCCACCCGGATAGTTGGTCCTCGGATCGATGATATGATGGTAGACAAGGTTGTCTTCAAGTCCCAGGAAGAAGCGCTGGTAGTTTCCGCTTGAAACAACGGAGATTCCCTCTGGTATCTTTATATAGGCATAAAATGAAGTCAGAGAATATTCTATTGACGGCTCTCTAAGCCCGATATAGAACAATCCGTCTTCTCTTTGCGGATTGATCCCTCCAGCTTTCAGATTGCTTTCACCGGTGTTTAGGATATAACTGACATCAATAGAATCAAGATAGTCGGAGATTATTTCCGATACATAACCCTTTCCATATCCACCAAGATCAATCTCCATTCCATCGACAAGGAAAGTGATTGTATTGGCTTCCTCATCAAGCAAGATATCGTCGGGATTTGTCGGAAAATCGACGTTTGCCAAAGCGTCACTTGGCACAGGGCACTGCTGATAGGCAACATAGTCAACGCAATCCACGTTTTCTCTTGCATCATGCCAAATATTCAAAACCGGTCCGAGAGCAATGTTGAAAAGTGCGATTTCATCAATCTTAATATCTTTCTCATGATCAAGTGCAAATCCGATTGCTGTGGTCAAAATATCATCAAGCTGTACCGTATCTTCTGCTCTGTGATTGATGGAATAGACATTCGTAACTCCTGAATAGCTATTGTATTTATCAAACAATTCATGATAGGTTTTTAAAGTATTTCCAACTTCCAAAAAGATTTCATCAAGCATTATTTCATCAGCAGGGGTCACATAGATTTTCAGTGTCACAGGTGCATCAAAATAACTGCTCCAGGTTTTGGTACAGACGTATACGTCTGGAACACTACCTGCGAGGCAATAATCAGGATTGGGATTTGCAAACGCCTCATCTGTAGTCTCTGCTTGGCATCCCAGCACGAAAAACAATAGCAGCAGCAGAGTCAAAAAACCAATTTTCTTCATGGAATCACCTTTCAATAATATCGGAATTCACAGCTGATTTTCAGTGCGATTTTCTGATTGATTGTCTAATATTTAGAAAAAATGGTGTATAATAAGGTTTGTCGGGAAGGAGTGATATTATCAAAAAGCTGGACATTATTTTTATCGGATGCGTTTTGATTTTAGGTCTGATACTCCTCTTTGGATTCAAACTATACGAGAACTACCATAAAACAGGCAATGTTTTCGCTCAAGTAACTTACAAAGACGAATTGGTGCTGATGATTGATCTTGATTCCTTGGAATATAAACTATATGACTCAGAATATAAAGAGCTTGTAAATGTCGGATTGGCTGAAGAAGGAATCTTCTATGTTCCCGGAACCACCACCACAGATATGCAAAAATTGTATCTAGTAGATGATTTTGCCAGAGAAAACCTGATTGTCGGCGTGAAGCTTTTGGTATCTGACGGCAAGATCGAAGTTGCATATCAGGAAAGCCCGAAAAATATCTGCGAGCTTCAAAGAGCTACAAATTCAAGCCTGGAACCGCTGGTCTGCTTGCCAAACGAACTGGTGGTAACAGTACTTACCAACCTCACATCAGATGAATTCATACCTGATTCCGTATTGGAGTGATAAAATGATAGACCCAATTGTTTTTACGATTTCGAGAATCATCCTGTTTTTTGTCGCCACGCTTTTTGTATACAACGCACTGCAGGCGGTAGATTTTTCCAAGATGTTCAGACAAAACTCATCTAATCAGATCAGGTTCATTCTGATGGTGATTTCGGTTATCACGGGGTACCTGTTCGTCGACGCGATCATTTCCCTGTTCGAGATGTTGAATGGATTGCTATGAAAATATTGCCGCAAAAGGCAATATTTTTTTAGTAGGTTTCGAGACTGCTCACCAAATCGAGATTTATCACTCGATTTAGAGCATTTTGAAGCAATTCCACGACTCTTGGTAAAAAATCATGCTCGATTTCAAACAAAAAAGTGACTTGTTCTAAATACTCTGGTTTAACTGAAATGGCGTTTTCTCTCAAGATTCGCTCAATGTTGTTTGAATGGAAATAATCAACGACAAGTCTGTAGGTATCGATCCGTTTCTTCGTCACGAATTCAACCTGTTCTACAAGCGCTTTAGTGGTTTTTGCATAGGCCCGGATAAGGCCGCCAGCGCCTAATTTAATACCGCCAAAATATCTGGTGACTACAGCCAAAACATCGGTAAGGTCATTTTTCTTGAGAATCTCAAGAATTGGAATCCCGGCTGTCTTGTTGGGTTCGCCGTCATCAGTTGCTTTTTGAATTTGTCCAAAATCGCCCATGATGTAGGCATAACTATTGTGGTTGGCTCCAGGGTGTTCTTTGTGGATCTGTTCCAAAAATGCGGAAACGTCTGCCTCTGATCTAACTTGAAAAAGGGTGCCGATAAAACGGGATTTATTGATTATTATTTCTGAAGAAACCTTTGATTTGATCGAGCGCATAGTTTATCACCGGTTTTATTATATCATAAGCAAGATAAATATAATAGAAATACCCAGCTCCATATGGTATAATTAGAAAGGTGATTGCGATGGATTATCAGATAGATAGCGCAAGAAAAGTATTGGCCATATTAAACGAGAAAGGGCATGACGCCTACTTTGTAGGCGGTTTTGTCCGCGATTATCTCTTAAAACTTCCTACCGAGGATATCGACATAACTACCAGCGCTACTCCCCAGCAAGTCATGAGTTATTTTACAAACTCCAAGCCGACCGGATTGAAATTTGGAACAGTCACGGTATTTGTTGACAACCACGCTTTTGAAGTCACCACTTTCCGAAAAGAAGGAAATTATCTAAACTACCGACACCCTGGCAAAATCGAGTATTCCAGTTCCATTGAAGAAGATCTCAAAAGAAGGGATTTTACCATCAATGCCCTGGCTATGGGCCAAAACGGAGAAATCATCGATCTTTTCCACGGGAAAAGCGACTTGGAAAACAAAATTATCAGAGCAATTGGCGATCCGTTTGAAAGATTCAACGAAGATGCATTGAGAATCATGAGGGCATTCCGCTTTGTCAGTAAACTTGGATTTACTATCGAGAGCGAAACTTTGCTCGCACTGACAGACAACCGGATGCTCATCCAGAAAATTGCTAACGAGAGAGTCGCTGCTGAAATCAAGAAAATCATTCTCGCACCTTTTCAAGCAGAGGCACTTCGTCTCATGCATCAGGCAAAAATTACCGATGCTTTGCCAAGTCTTTCCAAAGGTGTGGAGTTTCTTTCCCGACTTCAGGGATATTCCCTTGACCTTCAGGAATTCTATGCATTATGTTTTTGTTTAAACCAGGAAGAAATTCCCGAATCCTGGCGTTTTTCTAATAAAGAAAGAAACGAGATCCAAACCATTGTCGATCTGATTGAGATTACTCAGCATGACGAATTCAACGAGATGATTATCTACGCTGACGGACTTGATGTATGTTTGAAGGCGAATAATGTGAACAAACTCATCAACAGCCAAAACAACCAGGAAGAGAAGATTCTGGCAATCTGGAATTCCATGCCGATACATTCGACTTGCGAGTTAAAATTCAAGGGCGATGACATTTTACAAAATACCGAAATCACCGATGCCAAGATTATCGGACAGATTATTGACGAGATTATTATCCGAGTGATTACCGGCACATTGAAAAACGATTTTGATGAAATAAATGCTTTTGTCAGACAGTACATGCTTCAGATTTAACAACGAGGATATAACATGAAAAAAGACTCTAGAAAATTTTACAGTTATCTGGACAACTTCGATGAATTGACGATTATCATACCCATCAAGAACTATCGTGACAACAACACCTATACACTTCACGGTAATGATGAAATCATCGATTTAAAAATATTAGAGAAAGTCAATCTGAGCAGCGAGATCAAACTCATCTGCTCATTTGACGCATATATTGAACTTAGAAAAATCTATCATGTGGTTAATGAAGAGTTGGAAGAATCAGAATTATATACCGGCAAGATTGTCAGAACCGAACTATTCGATAATATCTACCGTTACCGGAAGAATGATCTTGGTCTCACATACCAGGCGACGCAAACCAAATTCAAAATATGGACTCCTGTCGCGAAACGAGTCATTCTTGAACTCTTGTATCCGGATAAAAAAATCTCTCACTTACACATGCTTTACACCAATTCCGGTGTCTGGCGACTTGTTGTTGAAGGCGATCTTGAAGGCTGCAAGTATAGATATCATGTTTACGTGAATGGCATTGAACAAACCGTCATCGATCCCTATGCCATCGCAAGTGGCGCCAACGGCGATTACAGTTACGTTATCGACAAATCTAAACTCTATCCCATAAAACATACATCTTCATTTTCGGGTAACCCGCTTGAAGCGATTATTTATGAATTAAATGTCAGGGACTTTTCCGTGGATGAGTCCGTGCCTTTCCAAAACCGGGGAAAATTTCTTGGCATGACCGAAGTTGGGCTCAAAACAATAACGGGTCACCCTGCCGGGATTGATTATTTGAAACATTTGGGAATCACTCACGTACAGCTGATGCCGATCTTTGACTTTGGCGGTGTCGATGAAATTCATTCTGACAAGTTGTACAACTGGGGCTACAACCCAGAACAGTATTTTGTCCCCGAAGGGTGGTATTCATCCGATCCGGATGATCCCTACTGTCGGTTAAATGAACTCAGGCAGATGATTGATACGCTTCACGAACAAGGCATCAGTGTCGTGATGGATGTTGTCTACAACCACGTTTTCGACGCACAACTTTTCCCGATGGAAAAGCTTGTCCCGGGATATGCATACCACGTTGACAGGGAAGGAATCTATACAAATGTTTCCGGTTGTCACAATGATCTGGCTACTCACCGGAAAATGATCAGAAAACTAATTATCGACTCCGTGCTTTATTGGGCAACCGAATTTCAAATCGACGGTTTCCGCTTTGATTTGATGGGCCTGATCGATTTTGAGACCATGAACTACGTCAGGCAGGAACTTCACGCATTGGACGAGCGGTTCATCGTTTACGGCGAAGGCTGGAAAATGTATTCGGGAAACCAGGCTGACAGAATGGCGCATATGCAAAACAAAAATGTGCTTTACACAATTGGTTTCTTCAATGATACTTTCCGGGAATCAATCAAAGGAAAAACCTTTGAAACCAAAGCTATGGGCTACGCAACAGGAGATTTAACACAAGTCGCCACTGTCAAGGAAATGATGCTTGGAAGCGCACTCAACCGCTTCATGTTCAAATACACCACCCAATCGATCAATTACGTCGAATGTCATGACAATCTGACTTTCTTCGATAAAGCATACGCCATCGTCAAAAATGTGGAATTGGTAAAAAAACAGCAAAAATTAGCGACATCGATGGTAATCCTTGCCCAAGGAGTTCCGTTCATCCATGCGGGGCAGGAATTCTTCAGAACAAAAGAGAACGATGAAAATTCCTTCAAATCGGGCGATCAGATCAACCAGATCGACTGGCGGTTGATGGAAGCCAATTACGAAGCTGTCGAGTATGTTAGACAGTTAATTAAGATTAGGAAGAAGTATCCGTGTTTCCGCTTGAAATCAAGTTCGGAACTCAATCAGTACGCCGAAGTTTTTGTTTTGCAGACAAAATCGCTGATGCTGCACTACAATGACGAATGCAATCTGATCATCATCTTCAAACCTTCAATGGATGAAGAAACGATTATCATTCCCGAGGGTTATAAACTGTTGCTGTCATCAGGAGGCAAGATGCAATCTTTTGAAGACAACACTTTTTCAATCAGCGACATCGGTACATGGATCTTCGACAAGGAAAGCGAGTGAACTAGATATGAATTTAGAAACAGGAAAAAAATACGACTTTTTTGGAAAAGTAGAACAGATTAACGCCTCTACTTATGAACACTATGCATGTAATGTTACGAGCGAAGAAGGCGAGAACCTGATCGTAAGAGTCGACAAAGATGAAAAACTGGCTTTGAACAAGATCTATTTTTTTAAGACTGAAGCGATTGTCTTCAAGGAGAAAATCCATCTGTTGGCCGAGTCGGCACAAATAATCGGAGAAATGAAACTCGAGGACGATGAAAAAGAGCGTTTGATGAGGGCGTTTTATCACTATGCCCCGATTAATCTTTCCAAAGTCAGAAAAGGAATCGAAGACAAACTGAAACTGATCAAGAATCCTGTCCTCAAAGCGATAACTGATAAAATTTACACACAGTTTTCCGACGACTTCTATCTGTTTCCCGCTGCGACAAAGTTTCACCATGCCTATATTTCCGGTTTAGCTTACCACACTTTCTCCATGTTGCAATTATCTGATGGGTTTATCAAAGTTTACCCATTTCTAAACACCGATCTTATCTATTCGGGCATTATTATGCACGACATTGGAAAAATAATGGAATTTGATTCCTACGAAGGCAGCGAATATACAATCAAAGGTCGCCTGATAGGACACATCACCATGGGCTCAAACCTCATATATACAACCGCAAAAGATCTGGGATTTGAAAATGAAGAAGAAACGATGCTTTTGGAGCATATCATGCTTAGCCATCATTACTACGGAAATTTCGGATCACCGAAAAAACCAAATATCGCGGAGGCGCTGGTGATTCACTATATCGACAATATCGATTCCAAACTCTGTGTCTTGGGAGAAGAACTGAATCTGATTAAAATTGAGGATTTAAGTGGTCCGATTGCAGTATTGGATAGGGAAAGATTTTACAAGCACAAGTTGTCTAAAGAATAATAAAAGGACCGCAACTTTGAAATTGCGGTCTTTTTTATCGGTTATTTGATTAGTCTTCTGTGTAAGCTGAG
>CAYWOK010000044.1:0-11282 GCA_964459895.1 uncultured Candidatus Izemoplasmatales bacterium | reverse complement strand
TGGGCATCACCGGCACCGAGGTTTCCAAGGAAGCCAGTAACATGATCCTGACAGACGACAACTTTGCTTCGATTGTCAGTGCAGTCGAAGAAGGCAGGATCATCTACAGCAATATCAGAAAATTCACGATCTATCTTGTATCATGCAACATCGGCGAGATCCTCGTCATATTGGTCGCAATGCTTATGGGGGGGTTCTTCCAAAATTATATTCCCTTACTTGCAATCCACTTGCTATGGATCAATCTTATGACTGATTCCTTCCCCGCTTTCGCTCTGGGAATGGAAAAAGGCGAGAAGAACATCATGGATGACAAACCAAGAGACACGAAAGAAAAACTGCTCAATAAAAAAACGTTAATCAAGGTCTTCATCCAAGGTTTTGGATTGATGCTCGCAGCACTCGCAAGTTTCAAAATCGGCTTATTGATGACAAGTAATGGCGCTTCCTTGACTCAAGCGAGAACGATGATTTTAGTGACAGTGGTCTTTGGGGAACTATTCAGAACCTATTCGGCAAGATCCGAAACGAAGTTCTTGTTCCAGATGAATCCGTTTAACAATAAATTCGTTAACTATTCCGTCGTATTCTCCTGCCTGCTTTTGATGCTCTTGATCTACATTCCACCTATTGCCGGAATCTTCAAGATTGAAGCTATGACTTTTGGGGAACTTGCCATCGCTGTCGGGTTAGGATTCATACCGATGCTGTTTGGTGAATTTACCAAAGTCTTTAAACAAAAAAGTTTAAAAATTGAGTAAACGCATATTTTCATGATTTTATTGAAATAATGTCCTGAATAAGGTACAATGTAGCCGTAAGTGGAATGGGGGAGTGTAAAGGTGAAGAACAACGTTGTCAGAAATGTAACGCTGGATGCAAACGAAAAAATCTTGAAAGATTTTCGCAGACTAAAAGCAAAAAGACGCTTTTGCCAAATCATGTTGACAACAAAAAGACTGATAATCTATACTGACGGAATGTCGCTTTCCCACGGTCGAAGAGTCAAAAGAAAAATGATGAATGAAACTGACCTGCATTCCATCCACCAATTTGAGTATTACATTGATTATCAGAAGCATCGAATCTGGGCAAGAGTTCTGGGATTTGTGCTTTTCCTGGCAGCGATAGGCGGAGCGTATGTGAATTTTGCCAATATTCTGATAGCCTTTCCTGTGTATCCGTATTCTGAAATTGGAAATTACGCCGCTCTTGGACTTATCGCTATCATCGGCCTTGTCATGTGGTTACGAATCGGGAAAACACTTTATGTCAAGATCAAATCGGGACTTAACGATGTTTCGACACTTGCTCTTGAAGCCAACAAATACAATGAACTTACAGCCAGATATTTAGGGTCTAAAATTCACCCGATCATTACAAAGTAAATAAGTAAAAGAAAAACAGAATCTGATTCTGTTTTTTTTGATTTTCCATTTCAGGGGTTTGGAAAACATGATATAATTAAAACGTTAAAAATAATAGACAGAGGTGAACTATGAAACTCAATTACAAGAAAGTGTTTTTAGTAGGGTTGGCTTTTTTTCTGATTTCTATGTTTTGGCAGACTTATGACAACATAATTGCAAAAATGTTGATCGACAAATTTGGTTTGAATCAGACTTGGTCCGGAGTAGTAATGGCCTTCGACAATATCTTAGCTCTGTTTTTGTTACCGCTTTTTGGTGGATTGTCTGATAGAACTAACGCCAAACTTGGGCGCAGAACGCCATATATTATTGTCGGTACAATCATTGCTGCATTTGCATTCATGGCGCTTTCTTTCGTTGATAATTATCAGACGACAAAGATTGAAAGCCAGACACAAATCACCCAAGATTACGAGACTATTCAAGTGGCTAGCTTAACCGACTCTGAATGGAACGTTATTATAACCGGCATGGCTTCAGAAAGAGTAACCGCACTAAATGCTGAACAAATCACCCAAAAGCAATATGATACATGGGATGAAAGCATTTACCAGCCAATGATGGACGTTTTGGTTAAAAACACTGACGGAACTCTTAACACATTTGAGACAAACGATTTGAAAGATGGATATTACTCATATTTAAGCACTAGGGCATGGCAGATGACTTCGCAAAACCCGGCAAATTTCATTGTCTTCATTGTGGTTTTATTTATTGCGCTTGTCGCGATGTCGATATTCCGTTCCCCTGCAGTGGCGTTAATGCCTGATGTGACAATCAAGCCCTTGCGAAGCAAGGCGAATGCGATCATTAACCTTCTGGGAAGCTTCGGAGGAATTTTATCGCTAATTGTCTTGAAGCTCTATGGCCTTGACAATCAGTCCTACGTAAACTATACAGCTGCTTTCATAACGATTGGAGCTTTGATGCTTGTTTTCCTTGCTATCTTCCTATACAAAGTCAAGGAACCAAAACTTGTACAGGAAAAAGAGGCTGACGACATCAAATATGGACTTACTGATGAAGTGGAAGCCAAAATTCTTGGTGAAACTGTTGAAGTACTATCCAAGGAAAAGAAAGTTTCTCTCTATCTAATTCTCTTTTCTGTATTTTTGTGGTTTATCGGTTATAATGCAGTCACCAGCAAGTTCGCCGATTACTCTCCCAAAGTGTTGCAGCTTGGGTATAGCACCCCGCTACTTGTTGCCTACGGAACCGCGCTGTTGGCGTTTATACCAATCGGTATTCTTGCGACGAAGATCGGAAGAAGAAAGACAATCCTGATTGGAATCACGATTCTGACATTATGCTTTGCCGCAGCTACTTTCCTGACGCCAAACTCTGCGCAGGTCATGTATCTCATCTTCGGATTGACTGGTATTGGCTGGGCGACAATCAATGTCAACTCCTATCCGATGGTCGTAGAATTAAGTAAAAATTCCAACGTTGGTAAATACACAGGATATTATTACACATTCTCGATGGCGGCTCAAATCATTACGCCGATTGTTTCAGGTATGCTGATGGACAAGTGGGGCAGAATCGTGCTCTTCCCGTATGCCGCAATATTTGTTGCCTTTGCGTTTGTGACTATGTTCTTGGTCAAGCACGGAGATGCTGTCGTTCCTAAAAAAGACTCAACCTTGGAGAATTTTGACGTAGACATGGATTAGAAATTAAATATAAATATAAGGCAGACCTTATTTGGTCTGCCTTTTTGGTTCAAAATATTCAAATACAGCGTTGTGATAGTGTGCTTTGACAAAGTCGAGTTCTTGCTGGGTTTGGGCAGCATACCCGATTACAACAAGACCTTTTCTCATTGCCCTGTTCAAATAGCGATTGGGCATGTCTTTCAAACCGTAATTGATAAAATCGGGTTTTGTGAGAAAGTTTAGCGATAGGGTTTTTAACAAGCATTTGGATAGTTTGCTTAGATCAGTATTGGCTTTGAAATATTCCGAGATTTGTCCCCGAATAACTTCCGGATTGTTTTTTTTGAACCAAATAAGGATTTTTGGATGGTAAGAATGCATTGCCCACAAACCTTGATAATCCTGGATGAGTTTAATGAAAGATTCACAAAGCAGAAGAGAATCACCATGGTGCTTGAGTTCTATCAGAAGCGGAACTTGACCTTTCACCATAGACAAGGTTTCTTTTAGAGAAGGAATTTTTTCTGCGGTGTCCAGAAGCTTCAAATCTTTAATATCATCAGAGGTTACATCCTTTAGCTGTCTCTGATCATTGCACATCCGTTTTAAATCCTTGTCATGGAATACGACAACGGTTCCGTCTTTCAAGACGTTGATGTCCATTTCGATACCGTATCCCTTTTCGATTGCCTTCGAAAATGCTAAAAGCGAATTTTCAGGCACCGCCTTGTCCAGACTATGCAAGCCCCGATGCGCGATGAGACCGGTTTTAATCCATTCGAGATTCTTCATTTTGACCTCCAAAATCGTCTTTGCTTTATTTATTATAACATTTATTTTCCACTTTTGACATGCTTCTTTTTGATACGATTGAAGATAATATGTTATAATAATTTATAGAATAAGGACGGTGATTTCATGAACAATTTTCAATTTCACAGCCCGACTCAATTTGTGTTTGGCAAAGACACTGAGAAAGAAGTCGGCAAGTTGTTGAAACAACACCACGCTAAAAATGTATTTATCCATTATGGAGGCGGATCTGTCATAAAAAGCGGACTGCTTAATCGTGTTAAAAATATACTAACCCAGAATGGTATCGCTTTTTTTGAATTAGGTGGGGCAAGACCAAATCCAAGAAGCGGTCTTGTTTACGAAGGCATAAAACTATGCAAGGAAAAAAAGGCTGATTTTGTTTTGGCAGTAGGCGGTGGCTCCGCTATAGACTCTGCCAAGGCAATCGCGGTGGGCGCGAAATATGATGGAGATTTTTGGGATTTTTATGAAAATTTGGCAAAAATCGAATCGGGTTTACCAATCGGAGTGATTTTGACTATCCCCGCAGCCGGATCCGAAGGATCACTAAGCAGCGTCATCACAAATGAGAACGGCATGTTGAAAAGAGGCATTGTGAGTCAATATTATCGACCTGTGTTCGCAATCATCAATCCTGAACTAACCTACACTCTGCCAATGTATCAAGTAAGTGCAGGAATCGTTGATATGATGGGTCATATATTCGAACGTTATTTCACCAGAACCAAAAACGTGGAATTAACAGATAAAATGTCTGAAGCAGTGCTTGTATCTATTATCGAAGCGGCAAGAGTTATCATCAAAGATAACCTGAATTACGAAGCCAGGGCGACGATTTGCTGGGCAGGAACAATCGCGCACAACGGCATTCTCGGTGTTGGAAAAGATGACGATTGGTCAACTCATTTTTTGGAACACGAACTCAGCGCACTCTACGATGTCGCCCACGGAGCGGGATTGGCAGTCATGTTTCCTGCCTTCATGAAGTACACCGTTGACGTTGACGTTAATAGGTATCGACGACTGGCGGTAAACGTTTTTGGAGTGAAAGATAATCCCGGCAATCCAAGAAGCGTTGCCTTAGATGGCATCAAAGCGTTGGAGGATTTTTACAAGGAACTCAAAATGCCGATTACTTTTGCACAACTTGGAGCGAAAAAAGAAGATATAGACAAACTGATGAAAACCCTGGAAATCAATCGCGGACAATCTTTCGGATCTTACAAAAAACTATCTTTGGATGATGCCAGGAAGATTTATTTGTTAGCTTGTTAAAAAAATCAATGATGTAAAAGATGTCTTTTTGATAGGCATCTTTTTTTATGAAAATATTTTCATTATTCTGGAAAATATTTGTTATGAAATCGCTAATACCTGTGATAAAATATAATGGCGAGGTGAAAAGAATGAGAATAGGTTGTGTCAAAGAAATCAAGAAATATGAATACCGTGTCGGATTGACACCCAGTAGTGTGAAAGAGTATGTGAACCACCAACATCAAGTTTTAATTGAGAAAGGTGCCGGAGTTAATTCTGGATTTCCCGATCAGGATTACATTAATGCCGGAGCAACAATCATCGAAGATGCTGCTTCCGTATGGAAAAAATCGGAAATGATTGTCAAAGTCAAGGAGCCGCTAGAAAGCGAATATATGTATTTCCGTCCAGATCTTATCCTTTATACGTATCTTCATTTGGCAGCCAACGAGGAGCTTACAATGGCTTTATTGGATGCAAAAGTCAAAGGAGTAGCGTATGAAACAATAGTACTGGATGACGGAACACTTCCTTGCTTGAAACCGATGAGCGAAGTTGCAGGGCGTCTTGGGGTTATCGAAGGCGCAAAATACTTGGAAAAACCATTTGGAGGATCCGGCATATTATTGTCTGGAGTTCCGGGAGTTAGCCGTGCAAATGTATGTATTATTGGAGCGGGAGTGGTTGGCGAAAACGCGCTTAAAATGGCAGTTGGTTTGAATGCCAATGTAACCATCCTTGATGTCAACATGAAAAAACTCACTTATTTGGATGATATCTACGGAAGCAAGATTACAACACTTTTCAGTAACAGCTACAACATCGAAAAAGCATGTATAAACGCAGATTTGATCATCAGCGGAGTCTTGTTGCCAGGAGCAAAAGCTCCAAAACTCATCAAGAAATCTTTTTATAAAGATATGAATCCAGGAAGTGTTATTGTCGACGTTGCCATTGACCAAGGCGGATCAACCGAAGTCAGCAAAGTCACGTATCATGATAATCCCATTTACGAAGTAAACGGAATTATCCATTACTCAGTTGCCAATATGCCCGGAGCGGTTCCTAGAACATCGACGATCGCTCTCAACAACTCGACTATTAAATATGGTTTGATGATTGCGGACTACGGGCTGGAAGAAGCAATTAAACTATCTAAACCTTTGAAATACGGTGTCAACACATATGCAGGAGCCGTTACATGCAAAGGCGTAGGCGAAGCTTTCGACTTGGCGTGCGTCGAACTATAACGGGCAAACCAACAATCAATACCAACCAAGACAAAACTTGATTGGTATTTTTTATATAAAAACAATAAATAAACCAAGATAACCATAGGTATTTTAATAATAAACATTCGTTTACTTTTTAATTTATGGTGGTATAATAGAATCAAGGAGGGGTTATCAATGAAGTGTTTTGTCACAGGTGCTACCGGACACATTGGTAATGTTCTTGTTAGAGAGTTGCGCGAAAATAATTACGAAGTGACTTCCCTTGTTTTGCCAAAAGACAACTATTCGATGATTGAACCATATTCATCGATAGTTATTGGCAACATTCTCGATTATGATTTCTTAATTGAAACGATCAAAGGCTATGATATCGTTTATCATTTGGCGGGCATGGTTGAAATCGGCTCGGGCAAAAAGAAAAAATTGATGAGAGTCAATGTCGAAGGAACAAAGAACGTTGTTAATGCCTGCGTTGAAAACAAGATTAAACGTTTGGTGTATACATCAAGTGTCCATGCCATACCAGAGTTAAAAAAAGGCATCACAATGATTGAAGTCGATGAATTCGATCCAAAGACCGTAAGAGGACTTTACGGGAAAAGCAAAGCAATTGCGACCGATTATGTCTTGAGCCAACAAGATTCAGATTTGGAAGTTGTCGTCGTTCATCCATCGGGAGTTATCGGGCCTTATGACTATCAGCTTTCCAATGTCAGTCAAATGTTTATTGACTTTTTGATGGGTAGATTAACCGCATATCTGCGCGGGGGCTACAATTTTGTCGATGTTAGAGACGTCGCAAAAGGCATAAGACTGGCTGGTGAAAAAGGCAGAGACAATGAGACTTATATTTTGTCAGGCAACGAAATCACAGTAAAAGAACTACTTGATAAGATTGCGGTCGAGACCGGAAGAAAAAAAATCAAAACCAAATTGTCTTACTGGTTTATCTTGGCTACGAGTTATTTTGCGGAACTATACTACAAAATCATCAAGCAAAAACCATTATTTACCCATTACTCGATTGTGGTCCTGAATTCAAACTACTCGTTTTCAAACGAGAAAGCAAGATTAGAACTCGGATACACCGTCAGAAGTATTGATGAATCGATTCGCGATTCTGTCAAATTCTCACTGGAAAACTATGTCGAGAAAAAAGGTAAGAAATTCAAAAGAAGAGCAATAACAAACTAATAAAAATCGTCAGGCGAAATCGCTTGGCGGTTTTTTTCATTATGTGTGAAAATGCGACCATGATTGTTGTATAATTATATCGGTGATACGATGAAAGAAATCAGGGCAAGCGCCAAAGAAATAGCTGAATTTTTATACGGAAGTGGAAATCTGACCAATGAGAGAATGTTGGCCATTCGTCAACAAGAAGGCATGGAAATCCATCAGTTTTGGCAAGCCAAATACGAAGAACAGGATCAAAAAGAAGTCTTCGTTAAAACTGAGTTGGATAGGGATGATATCCATCTTTTGGTGTCGGGTAGAATCGATGGTATCATCATTCGCGAGAACGAATTGATGCTCGAAGAAATCAAATCAACACATGTGGACTTCAATTATCTTGATGAGACAACCTTTCCTAGCCACGCAGCTCAGGCGAAACTATATGCCTATATTTACTGTTTGGAACATGAACTGAAACGACTTACAGTTGTTCTAACTTATATCCAAGTAGAAGACAAAGACGTTTTACAATTCGAAAAAAACTATTCTTTTCGCGTATTGGAAACTTTTTTTAACAAGGCTGTTGGGAAGTATCTGGAATGGATTTCGATCCTTGAAGAGCATGAAGCCTCACGCGAAAAATCAATTGAAGGGTTGGCATTTCCTTTCTCTGAGTATCGTTTGAATCAACGGGAAATGATGGCCTTCGTTTACAGAAACATCTTGGAAAAAGGTATTCTCTACGTTACAGCCCCAACCGGTATCGGAAAGACAATTGCCACAATATTTCCTGCTTTGAAAGCCATAAATATGCCCAGGCAGAAAGTGTTTTATCTGACCGCAAAAAACGATGGAAAACAGATTGCGCTTGACACGATATCGCTTTTGGAAGAAAAAGGTCTAATCGCCAAAACTTGCGAAATCACAGCGAAAGACCAAATGTGTTTTTTAAAGGAAAGGGACTGTGATCCTGAGGTGTGCAAATATGCCAACGGATATTACGAGCGAGTTTTCAAGGCGATCAGAGACACCTTCCAAAAAGAGAGTCTGTTAAAAAAAGATGTGATAAAAAATTATGCGAGGAAGCATCGTGTCTGTCCGTTTGAAATGTCTCTTGATCTCTCAAATTATTGTGATATTATTATCTGCGATTATAATTATGTTTTTGATCCTCGTGTGCACTTGATCCGATATTTTGAGGAAAAAGCATCGGTTCCGATTTTGCTTGTAGATGAGGCTCACAATATGGTGGGGCGATCACGCGAGATGTATTCGGCCACATTAACAAACGAGATGTTCACAAAACTGATTTCGCTTTGTTCATATTTGAAACCCAATCCAAAAAGAGAAATATCCCGTATTCTGGATTTGTTCCAGGAGTTCGATTTGGAATTAATCGAAGTTGATTTTGTCAAGCAAGAAGAAGTTAACGAATATTTGCTGCAGCTTGTCAAACGGTTGCTTGTCAAACTTGACCAGACTCTATCCACGGATAAGAAAATTCTTAATCGAAGTCAGATAATGGAGATATACTTTGCGCTTATTCAATTTACAAAGATCCATGAATTTTTCAACTCCGAATTTGTATTTCTCCTTGAAAAAAGTGATAAATTGATTTCAGTCTCGATCAAGTGCCTGAACGCCAGTCAATTCATCAGACAAACAATTGAAAATTACGCTCAGGCATGCACATTTTTCAGCGCAACTTTAGAACCAATCGATTACTATAAAACCCTACTTACAGAAAACATAGGGATGGATGCTAAACTGATGTCTCCCTTCAGGCAAGAAAATCTATTGCTTCTCATAGCTGATCACGTCTCGACAAGATACAACGACCGGGGAGACTCGCTTAAACAGATTTCTGAAGCTGCGAAAGCATTGATATCGGGAAAAAAAGGAAATTACATTTTGTTTTTTCCGTCCTATGAATACTTGAAAATGGTGGAAAAAAATCTTGATTTTGACCCAGAGAATGTTGAAATAATAAAACAGACAAGGCAGATGAGTTTACTTGAAAGATCTTCAACAATGACGATGTTCAAGACAGAGAATGACAAAACCCAGGTCGGATTATTCGTGATGGGAGGTGTTTTCGGTGAATCGATTGATTTAATCGGAGACATGCTTTCGGGAGTTTTGATTGTTGGGGTCGGATTGCCGGCACTTAGTCCTTTCAACAATATTCTCAGAAGCCATTTTGATGTCGAATTTCAATCTGGATTTGATTATGCTTATACATACCCCGGACTTAACAAAGTAATCCAGGCGGTCGGAAGGGTAATCAGAACGGAAACAGATAGAGGCATTGCGATCCTCATGGACGATCGCTTCGGATCAAGCAAGTATATGCGATTGTATCCAAGAGAGTGGAGCCACGTCTTGACATATGGAGACATTTCTCAAATCAAGAGAAAAATCGTAAAATTTTGGAAAGAGGAAAAAACATATGAAAAGAATAAGTAGAAGAATCCTAAAAATAATACTTATGTTGATAGTGATCGTGCTCGCACTTGTGATCACAATCAACTTCCCTGTGACAAATTTCAAACATTCCGAATCTGATTTAGATTATTCATCGTGGATGACAGACAATTTGACTAGTGAACAAAAAATAATTGACATTGCGATGTTAGGTGCTCACGATGCTTTCACAAATGATATCACGCTTTTCAGCAAAATCGATCTTCTCTCCGCTGATTCCATCCAGACCGGCACGATTGGCATGCTCATCAAAGGATTCTCCATGAGACAGTCGCGCACTCAGGTATCAGATGCTTCCGAATTGCTCGCAAACGGAGTGAGGTATTTCGATATTCGTCTCAGTTACAACGAATCAAAGTCGGCCTGGTACACAAGTCACACATATTACAGTCGAGATTTTCTGGAAGTTTTGGCTGAAATCGAGACTTTTCTCAACGACAATCCCGGAGAGTTTCTGATCCTCGATTTGCAACATATCTATGGAGTCGATTATACATCACAAGCTGATTTTCAGGAAATATACGCTTTGTTTGATGATGCAGGCATCCTTGAATACGCTTACCTTGAAGGCGACAAAGTGTTATCTGACGTGACTTATGGCGACGTTACCAACAACAAACAACAGGGCGGAGTCATTATCCTGTCCAAATTTGAAGAAGAAGATGACAGCTTCTGGCAATACGGATCCAACATTAGATCGGCTTGGCCCAATATGGATTTGGACGGCGAAGTCTTCGCTTTTCTTGATGCGGAATCGGATCTGATCAATGCAGGAAATGCCATGACTGGCAATCAAATACCTGACAACTTTTACGAACAAAACAGTCAAAATGGATTCAGAGTCATGCAGGCAGTACTCACGATGCAGATGTCTGGAGAAGGCATCTTGAACGCCTTGACCTCCTGGAGTCTGCTCGAAAGGGCAAAAGGATTCAATGTTGCTTTAATCCAGGCTGAGAATTTTACACAGTGGCTTGAGGCCATGCCGATAGTAATGGTCGACTATTCCGATACCAACAAAGATGGATTTCTTGACGAAATCATGACAAAAATCATCGAATATAACACAAATTAGCATAAATAGGAAAAAAAGCGCAATTTAGCGGTAAAAAAAACTTGCTTTCTTAATTGAAATTTGATAATATATATAAGCCTGTGGAAAACAGGAAGGCAATGATTTGTAAGGTTGCTGACACACACGTAGGCGTTGTTATGGCGTTTCGTCGGAG
>CAYWOK010000043.1:0-11725 GCA_964459895.1 uncultured Candidatus Izemoplasmatales bacterium | reverse complement strand
GCTTATCAGAACTACTTTTCCCATTAAACTTCCTCCTCATATTTTTTGATCAAGTTGATTCTTGTTTGGTGTCTTTCGCCACCAGAGAAGTCAGAATCCAAATATATGCTTACGAATCCCAATACTTCCTCGAGTGTGTTCGTTCTCGAACCGAGACAAAGGACATTGGCGTCATTGTGTTCTTTCATAGCCATGGCTGCGAAGTCTGTCTGACAGGCTCCGGCTCTGATTCCCTTGACTTTGTTGGCAGCGATTGAAACACCGATTCCGGTGCCACAGATCAAGATTCCCAAATCAGCGATTTTATCTCTGACTGCTTCGCCGACTTTGAAGGCATAAACCGGGTAGTCAGTCGCTTCTAGGGAGTGTGTGCCCAGATCAAGCACTTCGATTTTTCGTTTCTTCAAAAGCTCAATTATCGGTTGTTTGTAAGGATATCCTGCATGGTCCGATCCAATTGCGATTTTCATATTGATCCTCCATTAGTCCCGTTTAATCCGAAAACAATTATAGCAAATTTATTGAATCATTACAATAAATTTGAACAAGTACCGAAAAATAAGACGCTTTCAGCGTCCTACTGGTTGATTATCAAACTGCCCTGTCTCAGCACCGTCTTGTTGACGATGTCGTATACTGTCGAGGCGACACCATTCAAATCCCCGCCATTTATCAAATAATCGACTTTTTTGGCATAAAGTTTGGCTTCTTCAAACTTAACAATCGGAGTTTCTCCACTTTGATTGAGACTTGTGACGACCATTGGTCCGAAACGTCGCAAAAGCGCCAAAGCGATCTCATGATTGGGGACTCTGACTCCAACCGTGTCTTTGGATGCGCTTGCCAGATTCGAGACAAGTTCTGTCTTGATAACAACCAAAGTCAAGGCGCCAGGCCAATGTTTTTTGGCCAGTTCCATGAATTCCTCATTCACTTCCGCCAGTGGCATAAGCGACGAAACATCCGCTCCTAAAATTGCCATCGGTTTGGAATAGTCCCGGCTTTTCAAATTATAGATTCTGTCGATAGCGACTAAATCGTCATAAAGACAGCCGATTCCGTAAACGGTATCGGTTGGAAAAATGATGACTTTTCCCCTCAAATCGATGTCTGTTAATTCTTTAATTGTTATTTCCACTTCAATTCCCCCTGATTAATTTGAAAATCTCGTCGGGTTCTGCTACGATAAAATCAGCTTGCGCGTTTTGCAGGTCGGATAAGTCTCGAAATCCCCATAAGACTCCAACAGAAACTAGTCCGGAATTTTTTGCGGTCTCGATATCGATGCTTGTGTCTCCGACATATAACACTTCGGCTTTTGACAATTTCAGTGACTTGATAATATGTTCGACCGAGTCGGGATGCGGCTTGATTGGGAATTCCTTTCGCTTGCCCAAAATGTTGGTAAATTTAATTTGGGGAAAGAAATGCCTTGTGACCGAGATAGCGTCCACGTCCGGTTTATTGGACAGCACATTCAGGGCAATATTGGCTTTTTCCAGGTTTTCCAGCAAATGGACTATTCCTGGATATGGAGCTGTTTTTATAAGACAATTGGTTCTGTATATTTCCAGATATCTGGCTTTGACAAACTGAAACATTTCCTTGTCTAATTTTCTGGCTTCAATCACTTTTTCGATCAGGATATTCACACCGGACCCGACAAAATATTTGATCTCTGTCTCGGAAAAACTCGGTTTGTCAATCTCTGTCATGACCGTGTTGATGCTGGAAGAAATGTCACCGATCGTATTGAGCAGTGTTCCGTCCAGATCAAAGATCACTGCTTTGTATTTACTCATCTTCTCCATCTCCCAGGTCGAGTGCCAATTGTTGTTTCAGACGGTTTTTGATTGGTTTGTAGGTTTTTCTGTGAATCGGCAGAACACCGTATTTTTCAATCGCTTCCAGATGCATTTTGGTCGGATATCCTTTATGGGTTTCCAATCCGTAGCCTGGATATAATTCGCTCATTTTGACCATGTATTCATCTCTTGCAGTTTTGGCAAGGATGCTCGCAGCAGCAATCGAAGCTGAGAGTTGGTCGCCCTTGATGATGGGAAGACTGGGAATATCCGTCTCTTTTAATGGCATGGCATCCGAAAGGATAAAGTCTGGCTTAATAATGCAGATTGCGATAGCCTCAAGCATCGCTTTTTTTGAAGCCTGGTAAATATTGATTCTATCAATTTCATCTTCGCCGATTTTGGCGATTCCATAGGCGAGAGCGTGTTTTTTGATTAATTCTGTTAATTCGAGTCTTTTCCGATGCGTGAGCTTTTTCGAATCATTAAGACCAACGATTACGAACTTGGGATCAAGGATTACTGCTCCGGCAAATACCGGTCCGGCAAGAGGCCCTCTGCCCGCCTCATCGACGCCGCAAATATGTTTGAAGCCTCGGTTTAGCAGATCATGCTCATATTCATACATGCTCTTCTACCCGCTCTAGAGAAATCGAGCCGAACATCTGATTACGAAAATCGTAGAGAAACAATTTTTGGACTCTGTCGTAATCGATAGTGCCTCCTGGTAACAGACATCCGCGATTTATCCCGATTGCATCAAGAATGGTCAAAGGGTCTTCAAGCGAGACATTATCAAGATTGTATCTGGAAATTAAACGCATTGGATAATGGGTTGTTAAAAAACGCAGTCCATAAAGCACGACTTCGTCAGGCACGTAGATATCATCTTTGATCGAACCGACAAGAGCCAGGTTCAATCCAACTTTCTTGTCTTCGAATTTCGGCCATAGGATGCCGGGATTATCCAGCAATTCCAGATCTTTTCCGGCACGAAGATAGACTTGGGTTTTTGTAATCCCTGGCACATTTCCGGTCTTGGCTTTATTTTTCCCCGCCAGACAGTTGATGAATTGCGATTTACCGACATTGGGGATTCCCAATACCATGCCTCTGAAAGCGCGAGGTTTCATGCCTTTTTTGCTCTCCTTCTCGCGAAGAGCAGTCAAAATCTCATTTGTTTTTGCCAAAATTGTTTTCAAAGGATTGCCGGTTAGCGAATTGATGGCCAGCGCCGGGATTCCTTCGGCTTCATAAAAGGCTAAAAACTTGTCGGTCACAGCCTTGTCAGCCAAATCAGCTTTATTCAAGAGGACAAGTCGGGGTTTGTTTTTGATGATGTCGTCTAGCATGGGGTTCGCGGATGAAATCGGAATCCTTGCATCACGAAGTTCGTAAACAATATCGACAAGCGGAAGTTTCGCTTCCACTAATCTTTTTGCTTTGGCCATATGGCCAGGGAACCATTGAATCTGGCTCATATGAATCACCTCTTTTAATCAAGACTGGTAATTGGATAGATCACTTTCCCGAGTACAGTATCTACAGGTACCAAGCCAAATATTCGCGAATCGGTGGAATCGCCACGATTGTCGCCCATCACAAAATAATAACCAGCGGGGATGATCCCGGAATAGGGAGAAAATGTGTCTGGGTCGATAATCGTTTCAATCAGTGAGCCGTTCAAAAACACTCCGCTTGTATTAACGGCCAGCATGTCGCCAGGAACCGCCACTATTCTTTTGATCAATTTATCTTGTCTTTGGATAATGATAACATCGCCAACATCAAAGTTTGATGTGGCGTGATTGATGACTACGAAATCGCCTTCATGAAATGCAGGGATCATGGAAGGTCCTTCGACATAGGCGAATCCGAGAAAAAAACCGTTTATGACGATGATGAATACAATAAATACTGGTACTACGTTCAACAGATCGAACCAAGCATATCTTTTCTTGAACTTGGTGAAATCTTCATCGGAAACAACTTCGTTACTGTTTATTTTCTTAATGTAGTAAATAGAAAATGTCAATTGATAGATAAATGTCAGGATGATAAACAGATAAAAACAAAGACGGAAAAACTGACTCGACAAAGGAATGTTCGGGTCTGGTTCCAGAAAATTGAAAAAATATAAAGGTTCATTAGCAAGGATCAGGGTCATGACGATGATGAATAGAAACATGATCCAAAAGCCAAGACTGCGATATTTTGTCAGACGCAGAAGTTTACTTCTATCAACCGCTTGATTGGCAACTTCTTCAACGCCAGGTAAATTTTCTTCCATTTCCATCCTCATTTATTCAGCAGGCTGGAAAGAACTTCTTCGAGTCTTTCGTAGCCAACCAGTACTTCTCTCGGTTTTGTTCCGGCGCTAGCGGATACAATGCCGTGAATCTCCAGCGCATTGACAATCTGGGTGGCACGATTAAATCCGACACCGAATTCCTGGGTGATTTTGTTCAAAGAGCATTTGTCTTCTGAAACAACATATCTCGCAACCGTTTCGAATAGTTCATCAAGCTCGATATTTTCGTCTACCGCTTTGGCTGCTTGGACCAAAGTATCATGGGTGAACATATATTGCGGATAGGCCTCGCCTTTGATAAAGTCGGTAATCTCTTCGATTTCTTCGGGGGAAAGATACGCTCCCTGAAGCCGTCTTACCAGTCCGTTTTCCGATAAAAGCATGTCGCCTTTACCCAAGAGTTTCTCGGCTCCCGTCATGTCCAGAACAACAGATGAGTCTGTAGAAGACGGGACTTTGAAAGCGAATCTCGTGGGAATGTTGGCTTTGATGGAGCCTTTCAAGATATCGGCTGATGGTCTTTGTGTTGCGAGCAGCATATGGATTCCGACAGCGCGTGATTTTTGTGTCAATTTCAAGATGTGTTCTTCGACTTCGTTTCCGCCCGTAATCAATAAATCCGATGCTTCTTCGACAATAATGACGATTCTTGGCATTGCTTCGAATTCAGGATCATTGTAGCGGCGTTTGTAATAGTCTTTGACATTGACGGTTTTGAATTTTTTCAAAACCTCGTATCTTCTTTCCATTTCACCAACAGCCCATTTTAAGGACTCGATGGCCACTTTGACCTCATCGATGATTGGTGTGACAAGATGGGGAATATCAGCGAACTGTTGCAAGTCGACTTTTTTGGGATCAATCAGCATCAGTTTGACCTGGTCAGGCTTGTTTTTGAACAGGATGCTGGCAATGATCGAGGCGATACAGACCGATTTGCCGCTTTGTGTCGAGCCAGCCACAAGCCCGTGGGGCATCTGCTCGATTGATGTGTAAACAGGGTTGGCGTCGATGTCGAGACCAACAGCCAATAAAAGAGGATCATCAGAGTGGAGAAATTGCGGATGATCGATAACATCACCAAAGAAGACCGATTCCCTGACTAGGTTCGGGACTTCGATGCCGATCGTGTTTTTTCCAGGGATCGGAGCTTCGATTCTTAACGACAAAGCGGAAAGATTCATCTGGATATTGTCTGTGATCGACGTGATTCTTTTGGTTTGCACGCCAGCTCCAAGCGAGATTTCGTATCTGGTTACAGTAGGGCCTTTGGTGTAGTTGGTCACTTCGCCGTCGATATCGAAAGACAACAAGGTCTGGTTGATGACATCGATGTTTTGTTTGACCCATTCGGGTTCAATCTCTTCTTTCGCCTTCCCGCGTTTGAGGAGATGGATCGAAGGCAGATTGTATCCTTCAAATCCGTTCACGACTTGATCTCTAAGCCTGTCAAGTTTTGGAACTTCTGTTTTTTTGAAGTCTTTTGCTTCGAATTCCTTATATTCGAATTCCTCGGAAAAGATGGGTTTGATTTCCGGATCTTTCCGAGTTTCTTGATCACACTGTTGGAATAGTATGTCTTCGTCTTCTTCGATTGGACCGAATCTGTCTATGTCAAGATCATCGGTATTTTGATGCCTGTCAATATCTTTTAACACATTGTCCTCAGCACTGGTTTCTTTTGCTTTTTGTTCTTCATAAGCCTTGGCTTTTTCAAAGAAATCATCGATTGGCACATCGGAAGCAAGCGGAGTCTTTGTTTCTTCTTCAGGAGAAGTTTCCATCGCTGCTTGTTTTTTCTTTAATAAATCTTCGGCACTTAGATCGTGGCCATGGATTTTGGCCATATCTTCATTATTGACTGACAGGAATTCATAATATGAACTCCCGTACCGTTTTTTGGCTTCCTCTTTGGTTAGTTTCTTTTTTTTCCGGAAAGCATCGTATTTCTTATCGATATCGCCGTAAAATTTGCGATCGTTAGGCACAAGGATGTCATCTTTGACTGATTTGCCAAAAATCGGTGAAACAAATTTCTGTTTCATCGTCTCTTTGTCTTCAAGTCTGCTAATCTTGGGAATAAAGAAAGGTCTGGTATCATCTGTCCTGTCTTTGCCTGGAACTATCCGCGGTAATGGTTTCTTTTTCTTGAATAACATCATGAAACCTCCCTGTCTATGATTCGTTTTCCTTGTCTAACAACTCATCGATTTTGGTTTCGACTTTAGCTACATCATCGGGATCTTCAAATATTTTCTTGCTATAAACCTTATTAGTTTCCTCGCCAAAGATGTTGATGATATATTTGCATACTTCCCTGGTGACCAATGTCACTGATGGTTTAATGGCAAGTTTGCGGAACCAGAAGATCGGGTTGGCATAATTCAAAGCTGCTCTTCCGATAGTGTAAAGTTTTGATACCTGATATTTTCGACTCAGTTTCATGAGTTTGGAATTATCGATTGCTTTTTTCTTGTTCAGAATATTGACGATAGTGGATAGTCTGTTATTCTTGAAATGTCGGATGAATTTCCCATTGACAAGTTTCTCGATTTCTTTTGTTATATAAAAGTTCAAATCCAGTATCTCCTGGATTGAAAGTTCATACATCGGATATTTGGAATCTGGAAAATAGTATTTGGCGATTTCTTGCATCAGTTCAAAGGACAAATCGAAAGCTACCCTGAAATATGCATTGTCGGTAAATTTTACCGTATCGATTAATTCGTTCTGTTTGGCAAGAATCAGTTCCTGGACAGCTTTTTCATCAAGCGGAATCTCCTTGCTCAGAAATGTTTTGCGTTTGTTCCGTCTTCCTGTCACTAGTATTAAGGCAATAAATAGCGTCAGCAAAACGAACCCGGTTGCCATTCCCAACAGGAAATTACGGATATCGAGCCATGATATTGCCATGAAATACAAATTAATTAAGAAAGTATTCGCAAACAAAGCCATCATATACACTTCCATTCATTAAAATTATATCTTATTAGGGGCTAATAATCAATAAGATATCATATGACACTATCGCTCCACAAAATAAAGACAATCTCTTGTCTTTGAATGAAGTTAAAGTAGCAAGATAAAATTCGGATATTTGACCCTTTGACTCACTACTGCGGTATTGTCAATGACTACACTGTAATTGTTTCTTTTTGCATCGTGAACGTAGCGTGGACCTGTTTGCGGATGAGAACCTTGCTTTCATAAATTTTCTTGAATCCATTGGCTTCGTAAAAACGTATGGCCGAGAAATTAATTACGCTGACATGCAAGTAAAGAAGTGGGTAGCTTTTCGATAAGTATTCGATTACGTTTTTTCCCGTGCCAAGTCCGCGATACTCTGAGCCAACGCACAAATAGACGATATAATAGCCTGATTTTGACATTTTTCCGCTTAAAGCGCGATTTAGTTTGAGTAGAACTCCCAAGCGTCTGAGAAATCCAAAGAATCCAAAGGCGCGAATGAATGCACTCCCGACTGCACGGTCAATCTTCGCTCGATATCCAAGGTTATATCCCGAGACGATTCCGATGATTTCATTGTCTTTGATGATGCATTGCAAATATGGCTTGGTGTAAAAACCTGCCTTTATTGTCAATAGTTTTGAAATAAATGCGATGGCTTGAACTTTCTTTCCGAAAATCAATTCATTGAATTCAATATCAGTTTCGTAAATTAGATTAGCTACCTTGATGGAATCATGCTTTTTAGAATCAAAATATTCTATTTTCATTTGGAGTCCTCCTAATAAACAATAACTTGACTTGAAAGCAAGATAAATGCAAATCAATCATATCATTTGTATAAATAAGATGTCAAGGTAGATAGAGTTCTCAATGTAGGGTAGATCAAAGCATTTCTGGAGTCATTTGTAAAAAAGACATTTGTCAAATGCTACAGTTTATGAGATAATTAAAAAAAGGTGAGACAATGGATAACTATTTGATTGCCATCGATTTGGATGGAACCATACTTTATGATTTTGATACGATAAGCGATGAACTGACAAACTTCATGATAAAAGTTCAATCTTTAGGGCATAGAATCGTAATTGCAACCGGCAGGCCCTACAGAAGTTCAAAGTTCGCTTACGAAAAATTTCAACTAGATACGCCTATTATCAATTACAATGGCGGTCTGATTACCCATCCTTTGGATGATAGTTTTGAAATTGTCAATTATACGGCTAGGAAAGAAGCCATCATTGATATTTTTGAAAGTAATATTGAACACATCCGCAATGCGTTCTGCGAAGTGAAGGACGCAATCTATCTATATAAAGAAGAAAAAGAAATCGAACCCTTGCTTCATGTCAAGGGCTCTTCTTTATTGGAAATAGGCCATTTGAAAGACACTTTGAAAAGCGACCCAAACGGAGCGATAATCATCGGCAAACAAGGGCACGGCCAGTATATCGCTGATTATGTTTCTGCAAAATACCAAGGAGAGATCCTTTCAAGGATTTGGGATTTGAAAGGCGAATATGACTCAATCGTGGAAATTTACACAAAAGAATCCAACAAAGGCAAAGGTTTGAAGTACGTTGCCCAAAAACTTGGCTTTGATCCCCAGAACGTGATTGCAATCGGTGATGGACATAACGATATCGAAATGCTACAATTTGCTAAACTGGGAGTAGCGGTCAAAAACAGCCATCCAGAACTGCTCAAGATTGCCGATATCATACTTCCTAACACATCCAAAGAAAATGCGGTTGCAATCTTCCTAAGCGAATTATTAGGTATTTAGAGGTATGGTTATCAGTTTTTGTGGTTCATATTAATTATTTGTTAGCCCTCGACTTAATTAATTATATTCATAAGAAAAATAGTGAAAACCTTTCATAAATGCAAATCATCATACTATCTCGATGTTTCGAGATTTGGATGATGATTTTTTTGTATAGACACGCTTACCACAAATAATTGCATTTTTATCTGACAAAACCGGAATCATCGATCTGCATTTGATCAAATGATCCCGGTATTATGTAAAGTTTGTGAGTAGAAATAATATCTAAATGTATTGTATCATACTAAAATATATTGTTGTTTTCTCGATAATTATTTGATTATAATCATATTTTTTGTGTCATATTCAAACATCGAGCTCCTTCAAGGCTACAGCAACAATTATGATGTTTGAATATTTACCAATCCTTGAGCAATTTCCTTGCTTAAGAATCGCTGTTTATAAAGCTATTTCCCGATTTTCTGGTCTTTACCAACAATTTCATGGTTTTCTTTTAAATATGCAATAATTATATCGATTGTGGTGAATGCCAATGCCACATAACTATCTGCAGCACCATAATAAATGGCTATTTTGCCACTGTCGGCATCGGTGATTGCCGCGCAAGGGAAAACAACATTTGGCACAAACCCAACTTCTTCATATGTCCTCTCCGGAGTGAGACAAAAATCTTTTGAACGATATTTGACAATCGATGGCTCGTCGATATCAAGAATTGCGCAGCCAATGGAATAGACAAACCCGTTACAAGTATTTGTAACGCCATGATAGAATAGCAACCAGCCTTCATTGGTTTCGATTGGAGATGGACCGCTACCAATCTTTAGGTTTTGCCACCAACCGCTTCCGCCTTTTTCCATGACGTGTCGATGCTTTCCCCAATAAATCATATCCATACTTTCGGATATAAAAATATCACCGAACGGGGTATGACCACTATCGCTTGGCCGACTGAGCAATTTATATTTTCCATCGATTCTTCTTGGAAACAATACCCCATTGCGATTGAATGGCAGAAACGCGTTTTCGATTCTCTCAAAATGCTTAAAATCTTTTGTGCGCGCAACTCCTACAGTTGGTCCATAGAAATCGGTGCACCACACCACATAGTAGAAATCTTCAATGGGGATTACTCTGGGATCATATGCATAGTTTGGATTCCACAATACTTTGTCTTCGCTCCAAAAATCAATTGGCTTTTCTTCGATTGTCCAATCGATTCCATTTTTGCTTCTTCCAACTCGCAAATGCGGAATGGTCGAATTGCTCTCTACACGAAAAACGCCGATAAACTCGCCCTCATATGGAACGACTGCGCTATTGAAAATGCGAGCCACCCCCTTTAACGGATTGCGATTAATAATGGGGTTTTCTGAATAGCGCCACATTGGATCATGATTACCTTCGGGTTGATTTTGCCAAGGAATGTTCTTGCATGAATTTGCAGCTTTGATTATTGTTGCCATATGTGCCTACTTTCTGATATATATCTTTCATTCTGAATGCATTTTGAATCTATGATTTGCTCAATAATCTAGCAGTATATATATATACAATTAGAAATACGCTTATTTAGTTGATGAAAAGTACTTGTTAAATATGTTTCTTGTCTATGTTTTTTTCAGATTGTGTGAATCAATAGATATATCGTACTAGCTTGCTTTGCTTTTAAATAATTAGAATGCTTATTCTTTGACCGCTCCGATTAGAAGTCCTCTGTATATGTACTTTTGCAAAGCGATAAAAATAACCAAAATCGGAAAAATAGTTATCATCTGTCCGGCACAGATGACTTCCCATTGGCTTCCATACGGGCCTCGGAAATTATCCAATGCCGTAGATATAACGGCCAAATCGCTTTGGGGCATATATAGCATGGGGATGTAAAAATCGTTATATATCGCTACAAATTTCAGAATTATAACCGTCGTAATTGCAGGAATTAATAAAGGCAAAATGATTTTAAAGAAGATTCGGAAATATCCGGCTCCGTCAATCACTGCAGACTCATCGATTGCGTATGGAATATGTTTGAGAAATTGCATGAAAATGTAAACAGTAATTATGTCAGTTCCGGAAAACAAAATTATTGCCGACAGCCGGGAGTTTATAAGTTGAATTCCCATATTGTTTCCAATCCATGCCATTAAACTGAAAATAGCGATATTAAGTGTGATATTGGGAATTAGTGCCGCAAACAAAAATAGATACGTGATTAATTTTTGACCCTTGAATCGAAATCTTTGCAAGGCATATGCGGTCATTGACCCCAAAAAAACAGAAATGGTGATTGAAAAAGCCATGATTAGCAACGTATTTCCAAATCCAAGCAACATGTTTCCCTGAGTAAAAGCAATTCGATAGTTGTCAAAGTTCAAAAAGTTTTTAGGAAGCGCCCATACTGACGTCGAATAAAATTCGGTATTGGATTTAAAGGATCCGAAAAAGACAGGAAGCATGGGAAGAATCACTATCAAAGACATTGCAATCAAGGTCGTGTATTTGAGAATAGTTGCTGAAGTGCTTTTTAATTTAATTATTTTATAATTATCCTTCATTGTCTTCACCTTCTAATCCTCTCTCACAAAGAGTTTTTGAAGTGCGGTAACAAAGATGATGACAACAAATAAAACAACTGCAAAAGCCGATCCTAGACCATATTGCGGATTTGCGCCAAATGTAATATTGAGTGCTTCTATTACGAAAGTCGAAGTGCCCCAATCTCCGCCGGTAACTAAAAACGGAACTTCAAAAACGCTGATGGCGCCTTTTACTGCTAAAATCATGTTCAAAGCAATTATCATTTTAATATTTGGAAGCACTATCAATCGCAAAATTTGTGACCGGTTTGCC
>CAYWOK010000042.1:0-11755 GCA_964459895.1 uncultured Candidatus Izemoplasmatales bacterium | reverse complement strand
TCTGCTTGCCATGCAGATAATGGGGGTTCAATTCCCCTCGCTTGCTCCAAAGATTTCAAGATGCCGCTCCCGGGTGGCATTTTTTGTTTTCGTGAGTAGTTTACTATTCGGTTTTTTGCGAGTATAATGAAGTAAAAGTAAGGAGTCATTGCTATGAAAAAAATTCATAAATTCTCTCTTATTATCTTCTTGTTTGTAATGTTGCTGGCTTGCAGTACAAACCGAGTCTATGTTGAAGAAGACCTCTATCAGACAGCACAGGTGGAATTCGGCTTTTCCGAAGTCTACTTTTTTAAGATTGTCGACCCAGATACTGCGATGGAACTCACGGGAACCGCTTTTCAAAACAGCGGGTTGATTGTTGGCAGGCTTGGATCGTCTGACAGGGCGGTATTTGTTCCAAGAAAAACCGATGTAGAGATGTTTATCGTTCCCTTCCCATACGGGTTCTCTATGGTATCTATAATGGAGCAACTGGAAAGTTTGGAAGACGAATCGGGAAATCCGCTCTTCGTTGATCCTTCAGGAGATTATGGGGGATTGTCAATTGGAGTATCTGTTTACGAATCTTTGGTAGACGAGAATCCCCAACTTGTTTTTGATACGGAAATCATCTTCACTTTTACAACCGATGAAGCCGTGTTTCATTGTGCTTCCGTCAACAACCAATGCAAAATATTCTCAGCTGAATTTTTGTTGCTGAACTAATTATTTCATGACACTAAATCGAGGTGCATCCATGCAAGTTAAATATGATATTCATCCGGATTTTAAAATGTTACGTTATCTGCAAATGCCAAAGAACAGGTTATTCATGGGGATGGCGAATCTGTTTATGAAATTGCTATATAAATGCAGAAAACTCCCAGATGGTGTGAAGATGCATAGGTTAAAGCTCGCGATGCGGGATGGATACATTCTTGATGTTGATGTCTTTTCCAATCAAAACGTCAAAACTGCTACTCCTTGTTTGATTTACTTTCCGGGAGGTGGCTTCATTATGCGAGCGACACATATTCACAAACACAATTTGGCAACAATGGTGAAGAAGCTGAAAATCACGGGCGTGATGGTCCACTACAGACTAGCTCCCAAACACCCCTTCCCGTTGGCGTTTTACGACTGTATCGACAGTTTCAATTATATCACTGATAATTGTTCTGCGTTGAATATTGATTCTGACAGAATCGGATTCGGTGGAGATTCTGCCGGAGGGAATCTAGCTTGCGGAGTAGCGCTTTTCAACAAAGATGAAATCCACAAGCCTTTGAAGATGCTTTTTCTGGTCTATCCCGCACTTGATAAAGGCGAACAGTCAGAATCAAGAAAAACATATAATCACACACCGATGTTGAATTCGAAAATATTCGATCTCGTGAATAAAACATATTATCGAAAAGGAATTTTCGGGCTAGACAAATATACTTTTCCTATTACACATCCTGACGTATCTGGGCTTGGAAACGTCTATATTGAAACTGCTGAATATGATCCTCTCCATGACGATGGAATCAAGTTTCATAAGCTTTTAGTAAAAAACAACGTGAACTCTGAACTTAATGAAACATCTGGTACCGTCCACGGTTATGATGTCGTCCTAAAAAGCAAAATTGTTCAGGATAATATGTCAAAAAGAATCGATTTTATCGAAAGATATTTATAATAAAAAAGATCTAACACATGTCAGATCCTTTATGTTATCAGGCGATGTTTCTTTCGATAGGCTACCGGAGTGGTGTGCCTGATTTCCTTGAATACTTCCGTGAAATAGCTTTGTGAACAAAAGGCCAAGGTGTCGCTAATCTCTCCGATTGATTGCTTGGAGTATTTTAATGAATCCTCAGCTTCCTGAACTTTAAGTGTTTTGATATATTTTTGTAGTGGAACACCAGTTTTGGTTGCGAAAAGTTGAGAAAAATACGCACGGGATAAATTCACATGTTTGGCGACATTTTCCAAAGTGATCGGATAATGAAGATGGTTTTCAATATAGGAAATTGCCCTCTTGACCGGAAGCGGATACTGCTTGCGGTTATTTTCTTCGTATACTCTAGTAGTATACGCTTGAATCATCGTTTTCAGCAAAATCAAAAAGTCATCGTTTGATTCGACATCTTCAGCGTATTTGATAAATGACATGGCAATTGACAAAGAATCCTCGAAGGGAATGCCGACTTCAGTCACGCATTTGGCCAAAAGAGTAGTAGAAGCAATAAAACGGATGAAATCATCATTTTTTCCACCTGACATAAATTGTCTTAAAAAAATCGAATTATCCAAATTTTTAGGAATGTTTTCGATATCGCCTTGTTTGACATATTCGCAAATAGTCATGATTTCATCGTGGTCGGGAAGCAGATTAACACAGCCGATTATAGTCTTCTGATCGGTCGTAAATTTTGAACCGAAAATGGGCTTGGTTTCAACCGCGATCCGATTTTGGCTGATTTCGTCAAACGAAGAATGTCGATCACAGACTACATAAAACACAAGTTCCATGAATTGAACAAATTTTGCAACAGTCATCAAAGGAATGCTTTTCATAAATTTCTTGACCGTTTCCATATCAAACAACTCCGAAAATGAAAGTAGCATGATGTTCACTTCGGACATGGGTTTTGCGGTCAACACAGGTCCGAAAACAAACCGGTATTCATGATCTTTCAAAGCGTGTTTGAAAAGGCCATATACTTCTAAACCGTTAAAAACCAAAATTTTAGGTTTTGCAGAATCGAATTCAACAGTTTGCACATGTTCGAAAATCGATATTCCTTGCAGCTTTTTCTCTCCGTATGAACAATAGACAAGTTCAGAGTTCTCAGAAAGAACAAAAGCCGAAATTCCGGAAAATTTGATAAATAATTCGATTTTTTGTAATAATGAATGCAGTATCATAGATTATCACCTAAAAAGATTATAACATAATAATGTTTTTTTGTATCAGTTTATAAAAAAAAATGAGATAATGACAAAATGAGTACTGATGAACATTAAAACTGAATTTTGAAGCATAATGTAATTTAAAATATATATTTTCAGGCAAAAAAATAGCATATTTCTTAAGAAAATATGTTATAATCTTAACTGATGAAAGCGTTTGTAAATCGATGAAAAAGGAGCCTATGGAAAAGATGACAGAACGTTTAAATTTACCTGAAGAATTAAAGATGATGGCAGTTGTAAAAGAGTTTCCTGAGCAAGGATTTACGTACAAGCAAAAATCGATTAAAACCGAATTGAAACCAGACGAGGTACTGATAAAAGTTCTTACCGCATCTTTTTGCGGAACTGATTATCATATCTACACTTGGGACAAATGGTCGCAAAACCGCCTTAAATTGCCACTCACTGTTGGACATGAGTTTAGTGGGGAAATCATCAAAATCGGCAACAGCGTTACCAGAGTGAAACTTGGAGATGTCGTAAGCGCCGAAACTCATATCATTTGTGGAAAATGCGAATTTTGCCTTAGAGGTGAAGGCCATATCTGCAAAAACACCAAAATCATCGGCGTTGACACGGACGGATGCTTTGCCAGATATGTGAAAATCCCTGAAGCAAATTGTTTCGTGAATGATAAAAGACAAAATCAGATGCATTTATCTGTACAAGAGCCCCTTGGCAACGCCGTACATACCATGGCGCATTTTCCCGTCAAAAACAAAACAGTCGTCGTTCTTGGTTGTGGACCGATTGGCTTGATGGGTGTTGATGTCGCCAAAGCTCTCGGAGCCAAAACAGTCATCGCAATCGAAGTAAATGATTTTAGAAGAAAACTGGCAAAAAAGATTGGTGCAGACTATACGATCAATCCGTTGACAGAGGATGTTATATTAAAAGTTCAAGAAATCACCGAAGGGGCCGGAGTGGATGTAATTGGTGAATTTTCCGGCAACAAGGTGGCAATTGAGCAGGCTTTCAAGTATTTAAAACCTGGTGGAGGTATTTCTATGTTAGGCATTCCAACGCAGAACATAGAGCTCGATTTCGCGAATGACATTATTTTCAAAGGCATCAATATCTATGGCGTTGTCGGCAGGAGAATCTATGACACTTGGTATCAAGTGAAGGAATTGATTGATAGCAACAAATTGCATCTTGAGCAAATCATCACCCATCAATTTCCATTGAAAGATATTATTAAAGCTGCAGAAATCATGGGTGAAAGAAATTGCGGAAAAATTATCTTGATTCCGGGAGATGAAATAGATGGGTAAATTGGATTATATCAATGAGTTGGTCGAAGGTTTAAAGAAAGATGGAGTATATCGCGAGCTTCCAATTAATTATGGACCTTGTTCGAACATAATCGACTTGAACCATAAACAAGTTGTTAATCTTTCTTCCAACAATTATCTTGGGCTTGCCAACCATCCGCGTGTCAAACAAAAAGCTATTGAAGCCATAGAAAAATACGGAGTCGGTGCCGGCTCTGTCAGAACGATAGTTGGCAACCAGGATCTGCTTGAAGATTTGGAGACAATCTTGGCCGAATTCAAGCATGAAGAAGCGGTAGTCTGCTTTCAATCCGGTTTGAACTGCAATATCGGCGTTATCCAGGCAATCGTTCAAAAAGGCGATCTAATCATCAGTGATTCTTTGAACCATGCTTCGATAATTGATGGAACAAAACTTGCCAAAGCAGACAAAGCCGTTTTCAAACATTCCGATATGGATGATTTGGAAAATGTTTTAATTGAAAAACGAAAAGCGTACAAAAATGTCCTGATCATCACCGATGGTGTGTTTTCCATGGATGGTGATTTGGCTAAACTTCCTGAAATTGTTAGGCTTGCCAAAAAATACGATTGCTTGACATATGTCGACGATGCTCATGGCAGCGGAGTTTTAGGCAAGTCCGGAAGAGGAACAGTCGATCACTATGGTTTGCACGGTGAAATCGACTTTATCGTCGGCACTCTTTCCAAAGCTATCGGAGTCATTGGCGGGTACGTGGCAACCAAAAAAATCGTCAAACAATGGCTTTTGCACAGAGCAAGACCTTTATTGTTTTCCACCGCTCTACCACCAGCAGCAATCGGTGCCACCATCGAGAGTGTGAAGATGCTGATGGAAAGCGAAGAATATACGAAAAAGTTATGGGATAATGCCAGATACTTCAAATCAGGAATGAAGAAACTAGGTTTTGATATTGGAAAGAGTGAAACCCCCATCACGCCAGTAATGATTGGTAATGAAGCATTAACCATGCGATTCTCTAAAGCATTGCTTACCGAAGGTGTTTTTGTCTCCGGAATTGTATTCCCAACCGTACCGGTGGGAACCGGTAGACTTAGAGTCATGATCAGTGCCATGCATACGATGGATGATCTGGATTTTGCTCTGGATAAATTTGCTTTAGTAGGTAGAAATTTGAATATTATCTAATTCTAAGTTTTTGAAAACTTCTTCTCCATGATTTATCTAACAATAGGTATCAAAGATTTCGCACTTAATTTTGTTTCATTTTTCTGTTATGTTCTGGGAAAATGCACTTTATTATTGTAAAATATGTTATCCAAACAATACTTGAAGGAGCGGGATAATCAGATGATTAATGTCAAGACATTCGCCCACGCATATGACTACCTCTTTCCCCTAAGTCAAGATACTTTGGAGTTTTTGACTCTAAATCTTCCTTTGGGAAAAATCCTTGATGTCGGTTGTGCGACCGGGACATATCTGCTTGAATTGGAACAACTTGGTTATTCCACACGCGGTATCGATTCCGATAAACAAATGGTAGAAGAAGCAAAACGGAAAGCCAAGATTAAAAGACTTAATTGCCGATTTCATTTTGGAGACATGTTATCTTTACGTTATAATAATGAGTTTGACGGTCTGATCTGCATTGGCAATACCCTTGTCCATGCAGTTAATTTGGATGAAGCGAAACGTGTGATTGAAAATCTGTATCAAGCTCTGGCTCCGATGGGAAGTATGGTTCTGCAAATTATCAACTATGACCGGATAACAAATAATAAGATAGAAACTTTGCCAAAAATACAATATCCTAATGTGGAGTTTGAACGAATTTACGAATACACAGGCGAAAAAATCAGGTTTTTATCAAAAATCAAGGTTTTTGAAAGCCAATTCAATCATTCGGTCTTGCTGATGCCGATCAAATATGATACATTAAAACAAATGCTTTCCGATGCTGGGTTCAGGGATATCGTTAGTCATGATGGTTTTTCTAACAATCCTTTTAGTATCGAAGAAAGTATGCAACTTGTCTTTACTTGCCACAAATGATGACTATGGTCAGATAAAAACAAGATTTTTCTTGTTTTTTTTCAAAAAATATATCAGGAAAGAAGTGAAACACATTGTCCATTGAAGATCTTAAGAATGAAAAACACAAGTTTGAGAAAATGGCAACTTCCGGATATGTCGTAATTGTTGTTTCGTTCATTCTCTTTATTCCCATGGGAGTTACCGTTGGCATGGGAGGAGCTTTTTTCGCAGCTGTATTTTTTTTGGGTGGTGGAATGTTAGTTGTTGTTGCATCCAATAATTATAAAAAGCTCAGTGTTCGTTTCAAAAATGCTTATTTGCCGGAGATCATCGAGAAGATCTATCCGGGGAGCCAGTATTTCCCAGAAAATGGATTTCTCAAGGAAGATGTCTATGCAACAAAACTATTACATAAATCCGACCGATATTATTCTGAAGACTATTTGTCTGGAACATACAAAAACATTTCATTCGAATCTGCTGACTGCAAATTGCAAAATGTGTACCACAATGGAAAAACCACAACACTAGTCACTGTTTTTCTAGGCAGAGTATATCGCTTTGAATTCCCGAGAAACTTTGCAACAGAACTAGTATTGATCCAGCCAGGAATTGCCCAAAAATGGTTGTATGGAGAATATAATAGAATCGATACCGAATCGGTGGACTTTAATAAAGATTATTTGGTTTTTGCCAGAGATGAGATCGGAGCCTATAAGATTCTCTTGCCGCAATTCATGGAAAAATTGATGGCACTTGATGAAAAATATCATGACAAGATTTCGCTTTCGTTTATGAAAAGCACACTAAACGTCGCTGTAAATAACAATATTGACACCATGGATTTGAAGATGTTCAAGCCAATTGACGAAGATTTTTTTCATCAGTTTGAACTTGAACTTAGAGATGTTGCTTCGATTATTGATATATTGGGAAAGGATTTTGCCTCATGAAACCGTTTCTGCTTGAATCTTCCAAATATAAAGGTTATAAAGTGTTTGTATCATACAATACCTTTGAAAACTATCTAATTGTTTCAAATTCTTCTAACAAAGAGTACTCTTTTACGCTCGTGAAACAGAATTTAGTTCAGGGTCTTGAAAAAACTTTTTGGATGGAATTATATCCGGATTATTTTCCTGAAGCAAAAGCATACGGATTCTTTGAAGGCAGTGAATTAATTGCTTTTATCGAATTGACTCCAGAACATTGGAACAAGCGGATGCGAATTACCGAAATCTGGGTTGAACCACGTTTCAGAAGGAGAAATATCGCCTCAGATTTGTTGCTTTTTGCGATTGACCTGGCAAAAAAAGAAAATGCAAGGATGATGATTCTTGAAACACAAAGCTGCAATATTGCTGCAATTAATCTCTATCTTAAGAACGGCTTTTCACTAGTCGGGTTCGACCTCTTTTGTTATTCAAATGAAGACATTGAAAATCATGAGATCCGTTTGGAATTAGGTATGATACTAGGTGAGGCAAAATGAAGACCGGGCTATTATTACGACAACTTTTTCGTACCATCTTGATAGTTGGCGGGATTTATGGCATTATTTTGAATATGCTTTATCAAGATTCGTTAATCCAATCTTTATCCTATTTCACCATTCAAAGCAATATTTTCTTAGTTGTGGTGATGACAATTCTCTTGTTCAAAAAAGAAATTCCATCCAAGAATCTGCTTGTTATTAAAATGGTGGCCACAGTCGGGATACTTCTGACGTTCTTGGTCTATCATCTAGTCCTCTATCCGGTTATCAATCTGAGCGGAGAATACGATGTACCATTCATAAACAATTTTCTCGTCCACACATTCACACCTTTGCTGGCAGTTGCTGATTATTTGCTGTTTGACAAGAAAGGTAGCTTAAAGTACAAAGATTCGTTTTTGTTTCTTTCCTTGCCATTGTTTTATTTTGTTTATGCACAAATCTATGCATTTTCAGGTGGAATTTTTAAATTTGAAACCACAACTTCAAGATATGCATATTTTTTCCTAAATGCGGACATGATTGGGTGGGGCATGGTTGCATTGTATTCTGCAGCATTACTTGTGATTGTATTTTTAATCGGGCTTTTGTTCGTATTTGTCGATAAATTTAAATTAAATCGGAAAGAAGGAGTAAAAAATGTTTAAGTTTCACGTTCAGATTGGAATTGTTTTTTTGATTATCTTGGTTGTAGGAAATATTGTTGCATATTTTTATTTGCCTGAAGACCTGGTAATGCAAATCAATTCTTCTGGAACTGCAGGGTTCACACTGCCTAAACTTATCGGCCAGGGATTATTGATTCTGATTGGCGGAGCAGTCGGACTGCAGGTGGTCATGAAAAAAACAGAAAGTGACTTCAGACGTTGGTTACTGGCTATGGCAGTCATGCTTTTAGTGAATGTGTTAGTGCTCATTTTCAATTTGTAAGAAAATCAATTCAACGGGAGTGGTTCAGGTGGTATTAGATAAAAAATTTATCATTATAATGAGCATCATCTGCGGAATTTACATCGTGTTGTCGCCTGTCGTCTTCCTCATTGTCAATGATTCACTTCATATTATGTTAGGCTGGAATCTGTTGCTGGCATTAATTCCGTTCTTAATAGCAATCATCATTGATTCAAAAAGAAATTCCAAGGCTTGGGTTCTGGCATTGTTATTCCTTGTCTGGCTCTTGTTTTTTCCAAATACTTTTTACATGATAACTGACTTTATCTATATCGATTATACAAAATTCATGAATTCGACTGGTTATCTGACGCTTGAATACTTGCAAGACCCGATTGCCTACTTGGCATTGATTCACATCTTTCTAGGCGCGTTTCTTGGCGTTACACTGGGATATTTATGCCTACATGTAGTGGTTGAGTCATTGCTTAAACCTAGATTTGGCAACAAATTTTGGCTGTTGCTGTCAGCTATTTGTTTTATGTCTAGCATCGGGATTTTTATCGGAAGATTTTTTCGTTATAATTCTTGGGACCTCATTCGAGTATTTGCCATAATCAAAGATTTTATTACAGATTTCACTTGGTTCAACGTACTGTTTATCTTGTTGTTTATGTTGACTCAACTGTTTCTTTACTGGTTGATTAAATCACTTGGGACTCAAATAAAGAAAAACTCGTAAAAAAAAGATCACCGTGGTGATCTTTTGTCTTATTTATGGAGTAACAAAATCAATTCTCGGAGCGTTTTTGCCGCGACAGCGGTAGAAACTCCGGACGGATCCAACATCGGTGAGAGTTCCACAATATCACAACCAACAAGATTGGAAATGTTTTCAAAACTGTCAAAAGCTGTCAGCAATTCCTTGTAAGTGATACCGCCTGGTTCGGGGGTACCCGTTCCTGGAAATATGGAAGGATCCAAAACGTCTAGATCGATTGTAACATAAGTCGGATGTTTCCCGATTGCCTTGATAGCTTCATCCAAACCTTTTAGATCATATCGATGCAGGAAAACATGACCTTGGTCTGCCCAGATAAACTCTGATTCGTCTCCGCTTCTAATCCCGAATTGATAGATTCTCCCATCACCTAAAAGGTCGTGACATCTCCTTAGTACTGAGGCGTGAGACAGTTTCATACCGAAGAACTCATCGCGAAGGTCGGTGTGGGCATCAAAATGAATAATATGTAAGTCGGGGTACTTTTCCACAAGTGCTTTGACAACAGGATACGTAACAAGGTGTTCGCCACCGATCATCATCGGTAATTTATTGTTGGAGATGATTGATTTAGTCGTCTTGTAAATGACATCTAGAGCCTTGATGACATCTCCGATCGGCAAATCCAAGTCGCCAATGTCAATCGTTGGAAAATGTTTGAGATTTTTGTTGCGGTAGGGACTGTACCATTCGACGCCGATTGAATCGACTCTGATTGCGTTTCCTGCAAACCGGGTACCCGGTCGAAATGAAGTAGTTGCATCCATCGGGCAACTGAAAACCACAACTTTGGCTTCATCATAACTTGCCGTTGAACTTTGAAAAGACAAATCAACTTTATTAAAACTCATCTCCGTCACCTTCCCATTTGATCCAATGCTCTTTGTCAATAACTTTAACATAACCGTTTTCCAGGTCGCTGTGAATCACAGAACCCTTTTTTAAATAGAATTTGATATCGTCAATCACTTCTTGGGAAATAATCTCACCCGGAATAACAAATGGAATTCCTGGCGGATAGATCATGATTGATTCAGCGCTAATCTCATCATACGCATCCTCAAAAGGAAGTTGAAGCTTTGGAGCATGATAGGCATCACGCGGTCTGACATAGGTTTCAGGAAACTGGTACGTGAATTTAATTTTTGGCAAACGGTTGCGGATTTTGTAATAGCGTTTAGACAAATCTTTGAAAGCCAAGTAGAGGTTATCAAGGTCGTCTTTTGAATTGCCGATTGTCAGGACGGCAAGTACGATATGAGATTCCGCCAGCTCAAGCTGAATATTGTATTTCTTACGCATATTCTGATATACTTCAAAACCTGACAAACCCAAATCGGATACTTTGATTACGATTTTTGTCAGGTCGAAGTCGAAGCCTCCGCGATCGATGATATAGTCCCTGTCGATGATCTTTAATCCCGGAATTGTCTTCAGGCTTTCTCTGGCTTTATTGGCGAGATCAAGCAATTTATCAATCCGTTTTTTTCCTTCAAAATACATTGTTTTTCTGGCAACATCAAGACTCGCAAGCAGAAGAGCGCTCGGCGATGTGCTTTGAAGCATATTGAGGGTGGACCTCAAACGAATGTGGTCGATTCTCTTTCCTTGTGTCAGCAGAACGCTGCTCTGGGTAAATGAGCCTCCGGTCTTATGGACAGAAGTTGCGGAAATGTCTGATCCGGCATCCATTGCACTCAAGGGAAGTTTGTCAGAAAAGTAGAACTGGGCTCCATGTGCCTCGTCAGCCAAAACGACCATGTCGTTTTCATGTGCCAAATCCGTGATTCTTTTTATATCCGAAACCACTCCGAAATATGTTGGATTGATAATAAACAAGGCTTTTGCATCGGGATGGTTTTCAATGGCGTTGGCAAAATTTTCGTATGTAACACCGTTGGCGATTCCCAGTTCGATGTCGATATCAGGTTTAACGAATATCGGCATGGCGCCACTGAGGATCAAGGCGTTAATTACTGATTTGTGCACATTTCTGGGTAAGATGATTTTGTCGTTTGCCCGGCATGTGGCCATGATCATTGCCAAGATTCCGGTAGTAGTGCCATTTGTAAGAAAATAACTTTTTTCGGCATGACAAGCTTCAGCCATTAATTTTTCAGCTTCTTTGATCACACCGGATGGTTTGCTCAAGGTATCTAAGCCAATCGGTGCGTTAGAGTCAAGTAAAAAAGTGTTTTGTCCGATAAAATCCATCAAGTCATTTTTAACCTTGCCAAGTTTGTGCCCGGGCACATCGAAAGGGGTGATATTTTTTAAGCCATATTCTTTCAGTTTTGTAAAAAACGGGGTTTTATGCTGCCGATCTTCTTTCAATTCAAGATAACCCACCT
>CAYWOK010000041.1:0-12625 GCA_964459895.1 uncultured Candidatus Izemoplasmatales bacterium | reverse complement strand
CCGAATAAGTGTAATATGTTCCATGGAGATTCCCGGGTTCTTCATGGTAGAAAGTTCCTTTGACATCCGGGGTCATGATTACAGTTTTTACAGGGACATCGGTTCCGCCATAACTTTCGGGAGTCCCGGTGTCATACAGATTTAAAACAACTTGTTCCGACACAGGAGCCCAAACTCTAAAAGTGGTACCAAAATTACTCGGATATGCTCCCAGATCGTCGCCTTCATATGCATAAGCGGCCTCGAATTCATCCGAATCATAAATTCCGTCAAAAGTGACAGAAAAATCATTCGTAGACAAATCAGAAAACACTGCTTCGACAGTATATTTTTTTGCAAAATCAAGATTATCAGGAAGAGTAATAGTTCCCGAAGTTTCGTCTACCACAATACTCGAAGTCGCAATTTCCACTTCATCTGCTTTGACAACAATATTGGACACTTCCAAAGTTTCGGTGGCGGAAAAAACGATTGTATTCATTTCAGAAAAATATGCATTTTTGAATTTTGGACTTTTATCAGGCCCGTTCACATCACTCATGGAGATTCCTACTCTTGAATCGCCTTCAACCAAGTAAATATGAAGGACTCCGTCTTCAGTCGTTTCGGGAATAATAACCAGTCTGTCAGAATCGATATCCTTCTCCGCCCAATCCCCTCTTCTTACGATAAATCCGAAAGCTGTCGCATCAGGAAATGCTTCTGATAGAGAAATTTTGGCGACAACTCCTCCATAATTAAAAGCTACATCTGTGTCGTCTTCAGCAAAAACAAAAGACGTTCCCTCCAATGCTTCGGGCGAGGTTTGCCATGCCCAAACATTCCAATTTGTATAATCCGATCCATATCTATAATAATGGATATATATTTCATCGGTAACGGCCTCGGCGCTAACAAACGTAAAAAAAGAAGCGCACGTAATTAACACAAAAATCATAAGAGTCAATTTTTTCATATCTATTCCCCCTTGTTCTTCTCATAAAAAATTATATCACAACAATTAAAATTAGGACAAGCCGTTAACAAAATCAAATCGCTTTTCTATCATTTATCATCTTGTTAACTGCTTCAAAAGAAAAAAGGAATGTGTGCTTAACGAACATTAATGTATACCCTTGCATTCTAATTATTTCAGTGATAGAATAGCCATAAAGAATAGATAATTATAAGGAGAATGAAAAGTATGAAAAAAATACTTCTTTTAGTGGCTTTAAGTATCGGCTTTATAAGTTTTTTATCCGGATGTTCATCAAACTCGCCCCTTTTGATTTGGGTTGGAACTGAATCTGCGACATTTTACACTAACAAGATGGTAGAGTATGTGGAAAATTACAATTTAACCCACGAAAAGGAATTTCCATTCGAAATAAGCGTTAAAGCAGTTGATACCGGGACTGCTGCAGCCACTTTCATGGATGATACTGACGCAGGTGCCGATATCTTTACCGTCGCTCACGACAACTTAGGAAAATTGATTGCTGGCTCTAGCAGTATTGCTCCAGTTCAGAGCCCGGCCTTGCTAGCGCAAATTAATAATGACAATCCGCAAAGTTTTCTTAATGTAATCAAGGGCTCAGTCAATGGAACAATCTACACATTTGGAGTTCCATATGTCGCTCAAAGCCTCGTTCTTTATTATAACACTGCATACATAACAGAGGTTCAGGCTCAAACCTGGGAAGGCATTCTTGAAGCTGCGACTGCAGCCAACAAGCAAGCCTTGTCCATCACAGGGACCGATGGATTTAATAATTCTTTTTTGTTACTTGCAAGAAATGCAGAAACAAATGAAACTTCATTGAGGCTTTATGTCGATGGTGTTCAAAATGATTGTTTCGGATCCGGAGATGACACTATAGCAGTTCTAAAATGGGGCCAAAGATTCTTTGCTGACCCACATGGAGCGAAAGCTCCAAGTGATTCCGGATGGGAACCTGAACTAACCGATGAAATCTCTCTGTCTTTGATTGGAGGGGCCTGGCATTTCGCTGCTGCCCAGTCTGCTTTAGGAAGCAATTTGGGAATTACTGTTCTTCCGACCTTCACTATTACTTCAGAAGATGCTTATGGCACTGTCGAAGCAGGTACAGTATTCCAATCGGGAACATTCGCTGACACAAAAATGTTTGTCATGAAAAAAAATAGCGTCAAGGCAGATTATCTTGAGGATATCTTATTATTCCTCTCCAGCAAGGAAGTTCAAGAAGAATCTTTCATTGAGTGCGCAAATCTTCCAGCATACAAAAATGCAGGTATTGAGTTCGAAGCTTTCCTGGAAGATACTCCTGAAGCTAAATTGGCTAGCGCTCAAGTTAGCATGTTCGAGTTCGGAATTCCTCAACCATTCGGATTCAACAGCAAATTCAACACTTACTATTATTCCAAAGGCACTCCCGATATGATCTTGGAAATCCTGGAAAACCCTGAGGGCGCCTTCACATCAAAAGAAGCAATAAAAGCCCAAATGCAGATTGTAGAAACAATTTGGAAAACAGGTGTTCGTCCTTAATTGATTCATGTGTTCTTTCAAAAAATATAACAACAAAGGAGAGAATATGCTAATTCAAGAAAATAACGCAAAGAAGCGTACTGGATTTCATCGCTTTTTGGCTTCTTTTCCAAAGTTTTTTTTCAAACTCTGGCTTGGAATAAAAAAGCGATTCGTTGCTTTCGGAAAAAGATTCGCTGATGGCAGTATCGGAACAAAAGTATCTCATATCTTTATGGGTTTTGGCAATGTCTACCATAAGCAAATTCTTAAGGGCTTGATATATTTCTTTTTCGAGGTTGGATTCGCATTGATCATGATTGTTTCTCCCAAAATCAACGCCACGCCGATCGGCGGAAAAGCAATTGTTAATTTTATTACTTTGGGTACCGAAGCGGGAGATATTTTCAATCCTACTGATAATTCCATGCTGATGCTGCTGTTCGGGGTTATTACTTTCGGACTCATTTCCATTTTCTTGTTCACTTATTTTTCCAATATCAAGAGTTCCTACAAGGCTGATCTGGATGTAAGAGCTGGTTTAAACCCCACTTCTTTCAAAAGAGATGTTGCAGATCTCTTGGATGGAAGATTTCATATCGCGATGTTGACTCCCGCAATCATAGGCATAGTTGTCTTTACGGTATTGCCAACATTATTCATGATCTTAATCGCATTCACTAACTTTGATTCCGCTCATCCCGCAGGACAAGTCCTCTTCGATTGGGTTGGATTTTCCAACTTTGCTGATATCTTCTCAGGAACCGGAGAAATCTCAGTCCGTTTCGGGCCGGTTCTCAGTTGGACATTTATTTGGGCGTTCTTTGCTACTTTTACAAACTATATCGGCGGAATTCTTCTTGCCCTTCTTATTAACAAGAAAAAAATCAAATTCAAAAAAGTATGGCGGACGGTATTCGTGCTTACAATCGCTTTGCCTCAGTTCATTTCTTTGCTTGCGATGCGTAATCTGCTCTCGGAATACGGACCTCTTAATTCTTTTCTTGTAAATTCCGGGATTATTAATCATCCCATCAAATTTCTTGCCAACGCTGACAGTCCTTGGACCGCACGGATTACTATCATAATTATTAACATTTGGATCGGCGTTCCCTACACCATGCTGATGACAAGCGGAATTCTCATGAATGTTCCTGCTGAACTTTACGAGGCTGCTCAAATCGATGGAGCCAACAAGCGCCAGTCTTTGATGCACATTACAGTGCCTTATATCTTGTTTGTTACCACTCCGTACCTAATCACATCCTTTATCGGAAACATCACCAGTTTTAACGTCATTTATCTCTTGTCCGGAGGCGCACCGATCGTCCCCGGATACAAGGCAGGCTCCACTGATTTACTGGTAACTTGGCTATATAAGCTCACTATCGATGAAAATGAATACAACATCGGTTCCGTTATCGCCATCATGACATTTATCATCACCGCGACCGCTACCCTGATCACTTATCGGCGAAGTAAAACTTATAAGGAGGAGGATGCGTTCCAATGATAAAGCCTATGGATGGGACCAAAGTTCTCACAAAATACAAAAGCTACAAGGCGTCAGAAAGAGCATCGACAATTGTTTCGTATGCGGTATTAGTTATTTTGACTCTTGTCTGGTTATACCCAATACTCTGGATTTTACTTAACTCAATCAGAACTGAATACAATGATCAGAACCAACTTATTGGAATCGTTGTTTCTCATTATTTCCCCTATCAAATTGGCTTTGATAATTTTATAAAATTGTTTACTGAAACCCAGTTCCCGCGTTGGTTTTTGAATACGCTCTTTGTTTCTTCAATCTCATTTATATTGGCAACACTGCTGACTTTGTCAGTCGCTTATGTAATGAGCAAACTAAGATTTAAGTTGCGGAAGAAATTTTTGAACATTGCTATAATCCTTGGCTTGTTTCCTGGATTCATGTCGATGATCGCTATTTATTATATTCTCAAAGCTTTGAATCTTACCCAAACATTATTCGCTCTCATTTTGGTATATTCCGCAGGAGCTGGATTGGGCTTTTATGTCGCTAAAGGGTTCTTCGATATTATTCCCAATTCCTTGATTGAATCAGCTAGGCTTGACGGCGCAACAAATGCAAAAGTATTTTCAAAAATCATTTTGCCAATCAGTAAACCTATCATCATATACACAGCCCTTCTTTCCTTTACAGCCCCATGGATGGACTTCATTTTCGCTCGAGTCATTCTCGGCGAAACCAATACACAGTTACATACGGTCGCGGTGGGGTTATATTATATGATGTATGGAGAAAGAGTCGACTCGAATGTCTTCACCATTTTTACTGCCGGGTGCGTTTGCGTCGCGATCCCGATCGTGACTTTATTCTTAGCGATGCAAAAATACTATATCGAAGGTGTAACGGCGGGTGCAGTAAAAGGATAAATCTTGGACTACCCCGGCAATCGGAAGAAGGAGGCTATAATACATGAAAAAAATAGCCATTGCTGTAATAGCTCTATTCTTAACTTTATGTATGGCTTCTTGTAATTCATCAAGAGAATACACAATTTCCGATGAACTGCTTCAATCAGCAGAAATGGGGGATAATTTCCGCGTGTATTATGAAATTTTTCTTGGATCCTACTCTGATTCAAACGATGATGGGGTTGGTGATTTCCAAGGTCTTATCAATCGTTTAGATTATTTAAATGATGGCGATCCAAATTCCGGATTAAGCCTCGGCATTGAAGGAATTTGGCTGCTTCCAATCATGCCTTCGCCAAGTTACCATAAATTCGATGTCACAGATTACAAAAACATTGATTCCAAATATGGAACATTGGATGATTTTTCCGCTTTTATCCAAGAATGTGATACTCGGGGAATCAACGTGATAATTGACCTGGTCCTTAACCACACTTCCAATCAGCACCCTTGGTTCAAGCAGGCGCTCGCAGCCATTAAAGCCGGGGATATGGATAACCAATATCTCGATTATTATACTTTGGTGACCGAGGCCGAAAAAGAGAGCGGCCATACATATCATTTATTCTATGGTGATTATTTTTACGAAGGTAATTTTTCTAGCGGGATGCCCGAATTGAATCTTGATAGTCAATATGTCAAAGATGAAATCAAAGACATAATTGCTTTTTGGTACGATCTTGGTGTTTTCGGTTTCAGACTGGATGCAGCAAAATATATTTATTATAATGACACCCAAAAAAATATCGATTTTTGGAATTGGTTCGTCGCTGAATGCGAAGCAATCAAACCAGATACATATATCGTTGGTGAAGTTTGGTCAGGAGATTCTCTTATTCTTCCATATTACGAATGTTTCAGCAATTTCGACTTCGGTATGGCTCAATCAAATGGAGCAGTGGCCTCAGTCGCAAACGGTTATGATGATGTAAATTGGTATGTGACATATATCACCACCTATCGTACCCACGTCGAATCAGTTAATCCAAATGCAGTCTTGACCCCATTTATTTCCAATCATGATATGAATCGAGCAGCAGGATATTTGTCCGTTGACGAATATAAAATGCAAATTGCCGCGAACTTATACATTTTGACTTATGGCATTCCTTTCATATATTATGGAGAGGAAATTGGTATGAAGGGGCTCAGAGGATCAGAAAACACTGATGCCAATCGTCGACTCATAATGCTATGGGGCGATAAGGATACTGTTGAAAATCCATTTGGAGCTACATACAGTATAGATTATCAGACCAACGGAACTGTTAAAAGTCAGATAAACAATGCTGAAAGCCTCTACAACCATTATAAGAAATTGATCATGTTGAGAAATGCAAATCCAGAAATCGCCCGCGGCGAATATACTCCGCTTGTTTTTGAAAATTACTATTCTTTTGGTGGATTTCTTTCCACCTATGAAAATTCGACTGTGGGAGTATTTCACAATATCAGTGACACTACGATCACAATCGATTTGAGTCTTTATTCCGATTATTCGTTCTCAATCGTCAGGGGTTATGTCGGCTTGGGACAGGCCACGCTCGAAGGTCAAACACTCATTATTGATGGTTTGACGAGTGTAGTTTTGAAATAAGGGAAAGTGGTTTCACTTTTTTATTCAGGCTTCAGTTGTTTTGTTGACACTATGACAACAAGATGATAAAATAAATTAAAGTAGAAAAAACTAAAAAAGGAGAAGTGTATGAAAAAATTATTGTTATTAGTTTTGGGATTAGGGTTGGCACTTGGGTTAGCGGGCTGCAACAAACCGTTAGAAAATCCAGACAAGGATTACTATGTAACAGGGCAATTTAATGGGTGGGACACAGTTGTAGCTGGAAAAATGGTTGCTATCGCAATCAATGACGACAGAGTAGCTGACATCAAAGCCGACTTAAAAGGCGCTACAGCATTGTATTTGTTGGAGATTGTTCTTCCTTCAACTGCTGCAGGATGGGATATTACGTACAAAATCGGCGGCACGGTTGCTACATATGATGGAAACCTGACCGTAAAAGTCATCCGCACTACCCTTGGAGATTCTGACGCCAGAGACTGGTGGGCACAAAGCCCTGAAAGCGGAGAAATCGACAATTTGACACCGACAACGCTTTATATTCCTCCGTTTGTTGAAGCCAATGTTGACCAAGCCGGTGGATGGAACGACAACCCAGTGGCACTCGCTGCCGGAACTTATTATGCTGTATTCGCTGAATTCGAAGGTTCAAGAGCTCTAGGATTAATCGTAGTTGAATAGCATAAACTTCATGATTCAAATAAAAGTGGCTTTAGTCGGTTGACTAAAGCCACTTTTTTATTGAATTCTTATGATTTTTCTTTGATGGTTCCCTCTCGATATGCTTGCAACAGTTTATATAGATCTTCGATCCTTTCTTTGATTACTTCGCCTCTGTCGGTTTCAAATAAGTACGTTCTTCTAGTGTTTAACTCTTCGCTTCTGGTTATTGAAACAATATCTCGTTCCTTTTGAATCAAAGAAAGATAGGTTTCAAAGCGTTCGTGTGATACAAGAAAATATGCGTGCGAATCACTGATCAAGCTATATCCTCCAAAAGAGGTTTTCTCAGAATATTGCTTGCTCATCCCGCCATCGATGCTATATATCTTTTTGTTTGCCAAAACGGCTTCGTCTCCCTTTGTCACATCAAGCGGGACGTGTCCGTTGATTATTTTGGATCTGTCAAAATCTAGTTCAAATTCCTTGAAGATCATCTTCAGTGTCTTTTCTTTCACTCTCAAGTGGTAGTATGGATTGTTTGTTTCCTTATGGGTTTCCTTCTCCGCGAGAAAATATCTTTCAAAGGTATTCATTGAGTTTTTGCCGAACAAAGGACTGGTTTTTCCTTGCCATAACATCATGAAATAATCTTTCTCGGGATTATTTCTTGCATAGCGATTCATATAGGCCTGGCGGATTTTCTTCTCGTACATTTCAAAAAGAAGTCTACCAGAATATTCCTCTCCGTCGATTATTTGTGACATGAATCTGCCCTCTTCAGTTAAAGGTATTGCTGCATGAAACAAAAGATTGTTATTGTATTTTAAATAAATAGACCCTTTTTGAAAAAGATACTTCGCATGGCTTTGAAGCATTTCATTGTGTAAGAATAATTGCGTGAGATGTTCAATGACATCTTTTTCATCTTCAATCAATGCATATGGATCATTGTCGAAATCCACAGTCGGAAAGAGATTATCTAACAATTGGTATGTCTTCCCATTCAGTGTAATTGAATTGTTCGATATATTAATCTTATTTAATAATAATCGATCATCTAAATGAAAATCAGGGTTATTCTTGACTATTTGTCTTTCCAATTTAAACTGGATAATGGAAATTGCCTTATGAATCTTGGCAATAAATGAGAGTTCTTCTTCCTGTTCGTAATCCATTCCCTCTACTCTTGGATAAAAAAGAGCGCAAGGGTCGTCCCGATAATATTTGAACGCCATTCTCGCCAAAGGCAAAATATTGATCCCGTATCCATCTTCAAAACAGTCAAGGTTGTTATATCGGGCAGCTACCCTTATGACGTTGGCAACCATCACTTCGGAGCCGCTGGCTGCACCCAAAAAACTTATATCGTGGTTTCCCCACTGGATGTCAACGTTTTTTCTTTTTATCAATTTTTCCATGACCAGATGTGGTTTCGGGCCGCGGTCAAAAATGTCTCCGACGATGTGGAGTTGATCAATTGCAAGATTGCGGATGAATCTGCTGATCTGGACAATGAATTTCTTTTCTCTTTGCGTTTTGAATATTGCTTCTATTATTGCCTCGTAATATCGTTCCTTATCTTCGTGGCTATCAGATTCGTAAAGAAGTTCTGTAATCACATAGGCAAACTCTTCAGGAAGTGTCTTTTGAACTTTGCTTTTTGTGTATTTCGTTGCGATGTGCCTACATAATCCTATCATTTGATATAACGTTTCTTTTAATAAGTCTTTAAATTGGTCCAGCGATAATTTTGCCTGATATTTATTTAACATGTCGGTAGGATAATAGATGAAAAAAGCTAACCTGTTCTTTTCGTCTTCTTTAAGAAACGGATATATCAGGTCGATTTTTTCTTTAATAATTCCTGATGCGTTTTTAAGATAGTGGTTAAAAGCATCGTATTCGCCGTGAATATCAGTTATGAATATCTCCGTCCCTTTGGGCAAATTAAGGATAGCGCTCAGGTTGATGATTTCACTGCTCGCCTGTTGAACGGTGGGAAAGTCTTTACTTAATAGTTCAAGATACTTATTTTCATAGGGCATATATAAATCCTCCAATATAGTAATTAAAGTAAAATATTAAAAAGACGATAGACTTAAATGTAAATATTGAAAATGCTTTAAACATTTCCAACGCGCAAAAAGCAAACCAGCTTTTCAATGAATATGCCAGTCGGTAATAGTATCAAGAAACTTTACAAACGCTTGCTTTTAAGATATGAAAAGAATGAATATTTATTGATTAAATGATACCATAATTTTAGAATTTCAGATACTTGTTTTCTAAAAAGGCTTAAAAAAAGACACCTATATACGGTGCCTAAAAATTATTAATCATCAACTTGAAAATCTTGATTGGCAAAATTATATGCTTTATGTTTTTCTTTTTTCTCTTGATACATATTTGTGTCCGCCATGTTTAGAAGCTCACTCAAGTCATTGCTGTCAACCAAATAAGTAGCCGTACCCCAGCTCAATCCACGAAAAATTGTATGTGATTTAGATTCTTCAAAAGAAACTTTTTCCAGATTGTGACAAAAATCATCGAGATATTTTCCGTCATATAATATAACAAATTCATCTCCAGACATTCGATAAAAATGATTATCAATGTTCAATTGCGTTTTCATAGATTTAACAAAATCAATTAAATAGTCATCTCCAGACAAGTGTCCATGTCGATCATTTATTGTTTTGAAATTATCTAAATCGATATAAATGACTGTAAATACTTTATTGTCTTTCATTAACGCTTCAACATCTTCATAAAGTCCTTCACGGTTTTTCAAATCGGTTAGCGAATCTTTTTTACTCTTTTCAAACAAAATTTGTGCATGCTTGTTTACAGAAACCAACGAGAAAAATAGTTTATATGAGATAACTGTGCTAAGCGAAAATAGCAACAACAAAATGATATTTAGATGCACTGTTGTGCCTCTTACAAAAATATAATTTGAGATGACAACTATAACATACCAAAGAAAAGCAAGCATAATGATTGAGTTCATAGTTTTGTTTTCTACGTTGTTTAGTATGAACATAAATTTGCCTCTTATTAGTTTTAGAAAGAAAGGCATCGTTAATGCAAGAATAATTGTTTGGATAACAAGCGTGATGTAGCGTTCAAAATCACTGTTAAAAATTCCGCTGATTCTGTATGAAAGCGAAAAGGAAATCATTGTATAAATCCATGACGAACACATAATAAAAAACGTATATTTAGTTGGTTGTTTAAAAAGGTAAATCAATGGGACAATATATATAAATCCTGTAATCATCAAAATACCACTGCCATCAAGTGACTCAGAAATAAATTGCGAAACAAAAATCAACATGCCCGAAAATACAATGGTAAATAAAGTTAACACAGTAAATGTAACGAAGAAACTGTATTTCTTTTTTGAGCAAATATAAGCTATATACAAATTAATAAATAGCATTTCCAAAACAATTAGCAAATTAGGTACAACCATTTTTTTCCTCATAATTTCTTGATCACAACAATAGTTGCCAGTCTAGCGTTATGAAAGATTATAACACTTATCGAAAAAAAGAACAGGTATAAACAAATAATAATAAAGAAGATAAAATAACATATAATTGTGCTGGTGATAATCAATAAAATTACCAATCTGATAAATATTAAGACAAAACTACTAATTAGCATATTAAAATGAAGAAAATATACAAATGTAATAAATCAATAAACAGCCATATTTAGCCGTATTCCATTATTTCAAATTATATTATTATATTTCGATAATCAATTCAAATACTTTAGCATTAACTTATATCGACACAACAGATCTATTGACAAGAAAATCAAGTGCTTTGTCATAAAAATTATCACTAAATCATTTAACACAGCCAAATCGTGTTAACAAAATATTTAAAAAAACAGCCAAAAGAATGATGAATGACGAAAATACAAACTATATTTGAGTTTTACAAAAATATTTGAATACACTTGATTAACGTCTATTTTTAGCCGTTTAGATAATTCTATGACTATTGTTATTAATGCGCCATGTATTAAAAGTGGGTAAAAACTAGGTGGCGGTTAATAAAAATAGAACAACAATTTCTGTTGTCCCATTTTTTACTTATAATCGTGTGGTCCGCGTTTTCTTACAATGATATTTGCTTTTTTGTTTTTCCTCTGAATACGTGCCAACTCTTTTTGTAATGTAAAATAATTCGACAATCTTTTTTGAGAAATTTCATTGTTTTCAATTGCTTTTTTTACAGCACACCCAGGCTCTGATTCATGTCTACAGTCTCTAAATTTGCATTCCTCAGCCAGCGATTCGATATCAGAAAACGACATTGACAAGTCTCCGGAATCAAGTCCAAGCTCTCTCATTCCGGGAGTATCAATTACAATATACCCTGCATCTGAAACAAAAAGATTTCTTGATGACGTAGTGTGTCTTCCCCAATCATTGTACCCAATAGAGAAAGTGTCCATAACCATATCTTTCATTAGATAATTTACAATCGTCGATTTTCCAACACCAGAGGAACCGATAAATGCATATGTTTTTCCTGACTCTAAATACTCGTCTAAATTAGAATATCCGTTATCTTGTTCAGAAGAACACACAATTATATCCGCCCCGAAAGATACTTGCTCAACCTCGTTAATATAGAATTCAATTTGATCTGTAAGATCTGCTTTAGTTAACAAGACACAAGGTTTGGCTTTGCTACTCCAAGCAACAGAAAGGTAGCGTTCCAATCTTCGCAAGTTGTAGTTTTCGTTTAACGACATGCAGATGAAAACAACATCGATGTTACTTGCGATCAACTGACCCTCAGATGTTCTTCCTGCACTCTTTCTTTCGAACGCGCTTTTTCTAGGAAGCACATTGTGGATAACTCCAATCTCTTCAGTTAAGTCTGCCATGACCCAATCCCCGACTGTTGGATAGTCAACCGGGCTTGCAGAATTATACATCATTTTCCCGGTAATTATTGCTTGGCAAGAATTTGTCTCTGAAACAATTACATACAAGTTTTTTTGCTGGTTTATAACTCGTGCAAGAAAAAGCCCATCGTATATAGATGCGGCTATGCGTGTAGTGTCGTCTAATCCATAGCGACACAAATTTTCATAATTCATCGTAACCTCCAATTTAATATAGTAGTGATTGGAGGGAGTTGTTTTATTTGCCTGTGCCCTCCGTCACATTTTGAATGGCAGTGAATTCATTGACCGTCATAATACATTTCCCCTTTCAAAAAGTGATTTCCGAAGCGGCTTAAATAATCTGCTCATACTTCAGATAAACATATTATACAATCCCATTTATGTAAAGTAAAGTCTAATTTTATTTGATAGAAAATATAACTCTTCTTCCACTGTTGATGTTTTTTCACTTAATTCATTTGAAAAACACATTAATGTATTATAATAAAATTAGATTTTAACAT
>CAYWOK010000040.1:0-13229 GCA_964459895.1 uncultured Candidatus Izemoplasmatales bacterium | reverse complement strand
CAACGATTCAACAATCAATACCAAGAGTTGCGACTCGGACATGTCTTGAAACAGAGTTCTGATAAAATCGGCATCAATGACAATATCTTCTAATGAACCTTCGCCTGCAATCACGTCAGCACCGTTGAAAATATCAAATAAAGCACCACTGATTTCGCCTATTTTCGGAAGTTCTTCTTGGAAATCGATAGCATATAAATCTTCAGAAGAAATCGGCAAATCGGTGTCAAAATAGTCTGCCCCGATTTCAATAGCCAAAGGCATCAGCGAAATGATTAAACTGGATTTTCCCAAAGAAACAAATACACTTCTGATTTCAGCTCCGGAAATATCGGCAAGATTATTGGTTTCAGCATAATCTGAATTCAAAATTACTTGAACAGCTTCTGCTAGAATGGATAGTTCGTAACGAAAAGCAATCGTGTTACCATTATAATCAAATGACAAAACACGATCAAACAAATTTATGTTTAAAGGGACTTTTTGTTCGGGATTGACAACAGATGGTGCTTCTATAAGAGCAGAAAGTTTCACAAACGGATTGTTGTTATATGAATCGACCATCGCTTGCAAGTCTGCTTTTAATGCACCCATATCAGGATTGCCGTCAGATGGAGCTGCTTGCAAAGCTATGATTGGATTTGAAGCTTGATAAGTATTAAACCTGCTTGATAATGACAATGGCGTTGTCTCGCCAGAACCAGATGGAACCAGCGTGACAGCACTTTCGACGACGCTCATGATTCCCCCCATCATTATCAACATGACAAAGATTGCCACAACACCGTTTAATGCGCCAAATAATGCGCCAAAGCCGCCATTTTTACCCTCACCCTTTGTTTTCTTGCCAAGAATAAGTGCACTGAGGATCATACAGATTAATTTATATATTATCAAAATAACCGTAAAGTAAAGAATTGTATACACGATTTTTAGTGCGAACTGGCCAATCCCAGTTGCAAGTGTCATGAATTCGGCACTGACATTGCTAATGTCGACTGTGTTACCAAGAACGACTTGAAGAATCGAACTAAAACTTTCCTCAAAGGAAGTGAAGTTAGAAAGCGACGCATCTATATTTCCTAGAACGCCCCCAAGCCATGGCATTTGCATTGACCAGAGCATTTTTGAAACCGGTACAACTGTCACAAAAAATACAACGTAAAAAATTACCATAGTAATTAAGGTAAAGAGGGTTTTTTTCATGCCTCGCAAAAATCCCATCAAAATCGCAATTCCAAGAATTACGTAGAAAACAAGCTGTAAATATGTCAAAAAACCTAGGTTCATTTTCCTACCTCCAAACAGTCACATGCTATATCTTAATTATACAGTATTTTTTTGCATATACAATTGTCATTACTCGGAAACCGTAAGAATTTATCTAAATAAAAGCAAGGGGCAAAAACGCGCCCCTTGCTGGAAAAACATGGAATAAATTAAGAATAATAATCGATTACCGACTGGATACTGGTTTTGCGGAGGAAGTTTGTGAGCAAGTTTTCTTCATAATCCGTATTGGTCAAAGCCGGAGAATATGGACCAATAAAAGGAGTAAGTGATTTTGGAAGCAAACTGGCACTGACAACATCCGGAGTAATCTTGTTTCTGACAATCATGGAATTAAGAATTACATCTTGTTGCGCAGGAGTCAATAGTAAGATGGCTGCAAAACTGAAGTCAACATTGGTGAAATTGCCAACACTCATTGCGTTTGCCGCAAGAATGAAGTCAACGATCTCATCCTTGGTAGTTACATTGGCAATTGTATAGATTGTGTATTGTGCCAAGGTAGGAATTGATCCGCCGACAAAGGCATTGCCTTGAATCATGTTATCAGTTGTGATATGCATCGAACCACTGGTAAGGAAAGTCGTACGTTTGACCGGATCAATGAAAATATTTGTGATGGCGGAAGGATCCATGCCATCTCCAAAATCATCAATTCCAAGCAATTTGAGTGAAGTCAGCAAGTTTTTGAGTTCTTCGAGTGCGATCTGAGTATCAGTTCCCAAGCCGACGTTAACGGTTTGCCTGAAGAATGTCGGAACAATCAATACGCCACTGCCGGCTGGAGCCGATTCATCAAGTGTTGGAGCTGCAAGCAGATTTGCGGAAATTGTCGCCTGCATAATCTCGGATGCCAAAAGCTCATCGAAATCAGAAAGCAGGAAGATATTTGCCGGTGAGAATGAGAAAGTGGTGAAATTGTTGAGTCCCAAGAGGTCAAGCGAATTGATCAAAGCGACCAGTTCATCGTAATCAATGTAGGTCACATCGGCAAGCTCGATTCTAATATCGTTTGCCGTTCCATAGAATTCATTAGGTATAACCAATGCTGTACCGGTATCATTCAACAACCTATCAGAGAACATTGCCTGGATTGAAGCGGACAGCAATACTGTATCTGGATCGGTAAAAATCTGAGTAAGTTCAAATTCGCTAGTGAAGCTTGATAAATCACCATAACCCATGATGATGAGCGAATCAATCAAAGCCTTAATCTCGTCTTTGACGACAAAGTCTCTTTCGAAACCAAGCAATCCGGCTGCAACTTGTACTGCGGTCACATTATCCTGACGGGTTAACGGTACCGTGAGGATATCGTCGTCAACATCGAAGATCTTTTGTGAAATGGTCGCATGCATCGAAGCGGATTGCAACAGCAGGTCTTGTTTTACAGTTGTGTTGATATTTGCAAGTGTGAAGGCTCCTGTCATCGAATCGATAGAATTTCCGACTCCAAGAACATCCAGGGCATTGATAATCGCTTTGATTTCTTCTTTGTAAATAAATTGAGTGCCATTGTAAAGATCTTGTACCAGATCGCCGTCAACATCGGTATCCGGAACGATCAGGGCTGAATCATCCAAACCAAGTATCTGGTCGGAGATAGTAGCGTGCATGATTGCCGACAACAGCAAAGTATCCTGATTGTCTTCATAATCATCTGGCGTTGCACTGGCGAAGAAGGCCGTGAGGGTGATTGATCCGTCGAATCCGTCAATGCTGTCGACGCCTAGAATCTCAAGTGCCTCTATCAAAGCCTTGACTTCAGATTTCAAAATGAAATCGGTTCCTGATTCAGAAATTTTGATTGCAAGTTCTGGATCGCCGAAGTCAGGCAAGTTAGTGTCGGGTATTACTAGTGCGGTTCCGTCAAGTCCGTTGATTTGGTCAGAAATGGTCGCGTGCATCGAAGCGGACAAGAGCAAGGTATTCTGGTTGGAATCATCATAAACGTTGGAAATATTAATGACTCCGTCGAATGTGGCGATATTGCCAACTCCGATAATGTCAAGTGCATTTATCAGCGCCTTGATTTCTGATACATAAACAAATTCCGTACCAAACACAAGTTCTCTGACTGCCGATCCGTCAACATCTGTTAAAGGAACGTTAAGAACGGTATCTTCTAGATCAAGCATTTGTTTGGAAACGGTCGCATGAATGATTGCCGAAGCGAGAAGAGTGTTCTGGTTGGACACGTAATTAGCCGGTTCAGTTGACGCGAAGTAATTGTCTAGAGAAATTGTTCCATCGAAATCGCTGATAACGGTAAGATCTAGATCCAAACTCTCAATCGATTCGAAGAATGCGTGGATCTCATCCTTGTCAATAAACTCAACGATATCGACTGTTAATCTAATCAATGTCAGGCCAGTCACATCGCGATTCGGAATTGAGATCTCATCGCCATCAAGAGCCAAAATCTGATTGGAGATTGTCGCATGGACAGAAGCGGATTCGAGTAGAATGTTTCTAACCGCTACATCGTAAAGTTTAGTCATGTCAAAGGTTCCTGTGAAACTGCTAATATCTGTAATTGGCAGATCGAGAGCCTCGATTGCCTCCAACAAAGCGTGAATTTCAGATTTGATCACAAATTCCGTCGCGCCGACCGTGACGCGGATGTCAACCGACGAAACGTCCTTGGCAGGAACGGTCATAGTCAAAGGATCCAAATCAATAATCTGTTTGGAGAAAGTTGCATGCATGATGGCTGATTCGAGAATAATGGTTCTATTGCTTTCGTCATATAGTCTTGTCAAATCGAATGAGCCGTCAAACTCGCTGATATCGGAAATATCTAGGCCAAGCGCGTTCAATCCATCAAAGAAAGCATGGATCTCGTCTTTATGGATAAATTCGTTGGCATCAACGGTAAGTCTAACTAAGAGATCTTCTTCAATGTTATCCGTCGGGACAGTGATTGTCAGCGGATCAAGGTTCAACAGTTGGTCGGAGATTGTCAAATGCATCGTTGCCGATTTTAAAAGCTCAGTTCTGTTGGCTTCAATATAAAGGATGTTCAAATCGATTGATCCGTCAAAATCATCAATGTTGTCAATCGGCAATCCGAGGATTTCCAAACCCTCAAAGAAGAGATGGATTTCATCGGCAGTGATGAATACGTCATCGATTCCATCATCCGGATTAGCTTTTAATAACTGAATGTCTTCACTATCGACATCCTGGGTTGGAACATGGAGAATAGCTTCTCCCAGTGCGAGCATCTGTGAAGATATTTTCAAGTGAACTGATGCCGTAGCAAGGAGGATGTCTCTTGTCTCGACATCGTAAAGATCGCTTAACTGCAAGGTCATGTCAACAGTATTGAAATCATCGATTCCCAGCAATTCCAAAACTTCAAACAATGCCTGAATCTCATCTTTAATTATATATTCCGTATCTGTCAACAACAGTGAATCGCCTCTTGTGATTCTGATTGAATCATTGTCTTCATTGACAAATGGAACGTCAAGTGTTGCATCGTCGATTGCTAATATCTGTTTGGAAATCTCCGCGTGAATGGAAGCGGAAGCCATCAAGGTATCGCGTTTGGCGATGTCGCCTTCACCATAGAAATCGTTCAGATCAAGCGTGATGTCGACAGTATCCAATCCTGTGATGCCAAGCAGTTCCATGACTTCGAACATCGCATGAATCTCGGTTTTGACTACATATTCTGATTCAGTCGGACCTGCTCCGCTCAAAACGCGGATGTCAAAGTCATCGATATCCTTATAAGGAATGGCCAGCGTGTCTGGTCCCAATTCAATCAATTGTTTGGAAATTTCGAGTTGAACTGAGGCTGCTGACAGCAAAATGATTCTTGCAGGTTCGTCGTAGAACGTCGTCAGATCAAGATCGATATTGACGTGATCGAGATCCGGTATTTCCAAAATCTCCATCACTTCAAACAGGGCGTCAACTTCGGTTTTTATTACGTATTCAGTATCAGTTCCAGCCAATTCATCGCCTTGCAGGACGCGTATGGCCTGGTTGTCTTCATCAAAGTACGGGATTTCCAACACGTCTTCACCCAACTCGACAAGTTGTTTCGAAATAGCGCTGTGGACAATTGCAGATGACATCAAAATATCGCGATTCGGTTGATCATAAAAATCTGTCAAAACGATATTCACGGCCACGTTTGTCAGATCGTCGATGCCTAAAAGTTCGAGAGCAGTGAAGGTGTTTTCGAGTTCGGTTTTATCAATATATGTCGTTTCGGTTTCTGCGACACCTACAACAACGCGGATATCGTTTCCCAAAACGTCATAATACGGGATTGATACATCATCAGAGACAAGCGTCAGCATCTGATCGGAGATCGTCGCATGCAGGATTGCGGAAAGAATGATAATGTCGAAATTATCATTGATATCGGATAGATACAGATTGTCGACTGCATTGAAATCGGAAGTGATATCTAGCGCATACATCGCCTTGAAAGCAGCTCTTAGTTCAATATCGGTCACAAAATCAGTGCCGTATGGATTGACTTGAACATCGACATCATCAGAATCTTTGAAAGGCACGACGAGAACGGCTTCGGTTTCGCCATCATCTACAGCCAGGTCAAAGAGCATTTTCGAGATTGAGGCATGAATGATTGTGGAAGAGAAAACGATATCTAACTTATTATCGTCAAGTTCGTGAACATCGGGATCCAAAGATTCCAATGCCAGATTGTTGATGATTGAGGCATCAAATGCCGGATTGTTGAAATCAACCCCCATGACATCCAATGCATCAAATGTGTTTCTAAGTTCGTCTTCGGATACGTATGTGGTTTCAAAACCAACATCGCCGGTAACGATGATGATGTCGTCACCATTAAGGTCTTTGTCAGGAATAACGACAGAATCTGATTCCAAATTGATAACCTGATCAGAGATAGTCGCATGCAAAATCGCAGAATCAATCAAAGTGTCGAAGTTGTCGATCACATCATTCAGATTCAAAGCGTCGATATTGTTGAAGTCGGTAATATTCATTGCTTTAAGTGCTTTGAGTAAACTTTTTAATTCCGTGTCAACAATGAAGTCCGTACCATACGGGCTGAGCTGAAGGTCCAGATTGTCCGCATCTTTTTGTGGTACAATCAAAACGGCCGAAGTATCGCCATCGACAGTCAAATCAAATAACATTTTAGAAACCGAAGCATGGATGATTGTCGATTCGAATAATGTGTCAAGTTTGGTGTCGTCAAGTATGGAAGGATCGGCATCAGACTGCAGATTATCAATGATTGATGCATCGAAAGTCGGATTATTGAAATCGATACCTAAAACTTCCAAAGCGTCGAAAGTGGCTCTCAGTTCAGATTGTTTAATATAAGTTGTTTCGAACCCGATATCGCCTACAATGATGATGATATCGTCACCATCGAGATTTTTTGCAGGTACGACAATTGCGTCAGATTCCATATTTATAACCTGATCTGATATGGTCGCATGTAAAGTAGCTGATGCAATCAAGCTGTCATAGTTATCTATAATCATGTCAAGGTCAAGGGAATCCACTGAATTAAAATCGGTAATATCAAGCGAATGAAACGCTTTAAACAAGTTGACAAGTTCTATCTTCGTAATAAATTCCGTGCCATGGCTTGTCACTCTGACATTTTGATTAAGTTCAGTTTTATAAGGTACTACCAGGATTGCCGGATCTTCAGGAGTTCCTTCAGTAAAATCAAGAATCATTTTCGAGAGTGAAGCCTGAATAATCGAAGACTCAAACAATGTATCGAGTAAGTCGTCGTCCAGAACAGATGGGTCTTCAGTCGAAGCTAATTCATCGATGATCGTGGCATCCACGGTCGGATTTGCCAAATCAAGATTCAAGACTTGAATAGCATCCAAGGTTTTTTCAATTTCGGATGCTAAGATATATGAAGTTGCGGTTTCACCGCTGCCAACTTCGATCAAAATCTGAGTATCGCCCAGAATGTTGTATTCAGGAATGATGATCATGTCAGCCGAAAGATTGATAAATTGGTCGGAAATCGTCGCATGCAGTATTGCCGATTGGAGAATAATAGCAGAATTGTCAACGATCATGTTCAAATCCAAGGTATCGATGGCTATGCTCTCAAAATCGGTTATATTCAATACCAAGATGGCTCTTACCAAAGCTTTTAACTCATCGACAGTAATCCATTCGAAAGTATCCACTAGATTCAGATAACGGACTTCTTCAGAATCCTGATCAAGATAAGGAACGATAATTACCGCACCTTCTCCAGCAGCGAGATCCAGCAATACTTTGGAAAGGGTTGCGTGAATTATCAAAGATTCAAACAAGGTGTCTGCCTTGTCCTCGTCAAGAACAGTCGCATCCGATTCAAGTGCCAGAGTAGTCAATATCGAAGGATCGATTTCCATGCCTTCGATATCGGTAATTCCCAAAGTTGAGACTGCCATCAGCAAATTCTTGATTTCAATTTGTGTTACTACCGTATATGCTATCTCACTCGCGATAATTTCTTCAAGCGCGGCATCAGGTATCGTCAATACATCGGAGCCCATATCATAAAGAAGGTCTCCGACAGTAGCGGCAATAATCACGGATTGTAACAAGGTGTCGACGTTCGCTTCATCGGAAGCGATGTCTGTAATCATCGAGGCGTCAAATTCAACATTGTTTATGTCTGTGATTCCAAGCATGGTGACTGCCTGGAACATATAGTTAATTTCAAGTCTGGAAACCACATACATTTCCACAGTATCAACATAGATTAAGGTTTTGGCTGCTTCGGTGTCAGGAATAAGGAGAAATTCCGCTCCCATTTCAATCACCATGTTGCCAAGAGTCGCCCATAGGATATCCGAAATCAAGACCGTATCAATCGATTCGGATGACAAACTGAAAGCTTTGCTCATATCGAAACCGACACTTTCACATTCAGTGTCGTCAACTTCACATGCCAATTCGGTAGAAATTATGCTCAAAGCATCGACCAGACTAATCAATTCAGATTTTTTTAAATATCCGTCTTCATCGTAGACTGTATCAGGGATTATCAATGCAAATTCGCCAAAGTCCTGTTCTTTCAAGGCTTTAGTGAGACTTGCGACCAATATTCTGGAATCAAAGATTGCGTCAATCGAATCAAGGTTGAGTTCGGAGATTGTATTCAATCCGATGTTTGCGAAATCCACATCGGCAACAGCTGTTGTAATGGCATTAAGCGCTTCAAGAATCTCATGTAATTCGCCCTTCAGGATCATCACGCCATCATCGTTATATTCATCAAGCCAAATAATGCCATCCGGGATATCCAAAAAAGCGAGAATATCTGCACTTATCAGATTTCCTGCACCCTGCAAAATATTAATCAAAGCTTGAGTGATGATCTTTGAATCAAGAATAACCGTAAAATCCAGAGTAGAGATACTTGCCAGGATTACCATCGGATCCCCTGACTGCAAATCCCCAAGAGTGACTTCAGTGTCGAGTACTGCGCCAATGATATTGCCCATGGCCACGAATTCTTCGCCCCAGTCCAAGCCTTCAGGAATAGTGACAACCGCTTGAATTTGCTCCCCACCCATTTCCAGAAGTGGCTCAATTGCCACATATGCCCCTAAGGTAACAAGTTGGCTATTGCCAAGTGCATCAAAAATGTCTCTTGCGTCATCGCCACTAAAAACAACTGTTTCCATATTTATGCCTTCGTCAAAGACCCCGGCAGTATTGACAAAATCAAAAACGAGAGCGGCCACTTCACCGATCTGCTGGATTTCGTCTTTCCAATCAATTGCATAGAGTTCTTCAACAGGAATAGGAATGTCTACTTCGGAATATTCTGATCCGACTTCAATCACCAAAGGCATGATAGAAGTAAACAGGTTCGATTGTGCCAATAGCGAGAAGGAATCGCGGATGTCGTTTCCGGTGATATCGGAAAGATTCTGGGAATCAAAAAATGCAGAATCTAAAATCGTCGAAGCTACATTGGCAAAAACCGATAGTTCATGCCTCAGCGGAACTGTTTGTTCCCGATATTCAAAAGACAAAACCGAATCAAAAAGGTATAGATTTAATGGCAAAGCCACATCGGTTCCGGCTTCATTTACGGTTACCTGATTGGTAGTCGTAACAATTATATTGGTATTATATGCAGAGACCATCGATTCCAGAAGTGCGATTGCTTCTCCCAAAGCGGCGGTTGAATCGCCGGGATCCGCCAAAGGAATTACAGAGTAGGAAGCCTGATACATTCCCTCTCTGGGAAATTGCATTTCCACTGGTATCTGTTCGAAGTCTTCTGGTGAAAATGTCAACAGACTCTCACTGATGCTGATGATGCCACCAAAGATAATCAATGTGACGTATAAGCTCATAACACCGCTCAACAAACCGAACAAAGCTCCAAATCCGCGGTTTTGAGAACGATATTTTCTTTCAGATTTCTTGGTACTGAAAAAGATTACCCTGATTAAGAATGTAATAAGACGATAAATTATCTGGATAACAGTAAAATACAGAATCGTGTAGACAATTTTCAAAGCGAACATTCCAAGCCCAGACGCAAATTCAAGCAATCCTGCGTTGGAAACAAGCGGTCCCAAAGTATCGCCCATGTACAACTCCAAAGCTGCAGGTACCAAAGCTGAAAAGCTTGAGATATTCGACAATTCTGGACTAAGATTGGCCAAAAGGCCTCCCATAAAGGAAAGATTCATCGTCCAGAGAGCGTTGATGACAATATTGATTGTTAAAAAGAAAGCAACAAAAAATATTAGAGTGACAATAAAAGAAAAAAGCGATTTTTTAAAACCGCGTAAAAAACCAAAAAACATTCCCAATCCCAAGATGGAAAAGAACGCAATGTTGAAATATAAGACAAAATCGAGGTTCTCTGGTATGGTGAATTGCAAAATATCCCCTCCAAATAAAAAATCTTATGTTTGTTATATTATACTCTATATCTTATAATATTTGTATAGAATGTGCAAAAATAAAGTTTCCAGAACCAATTATCAATTCTTGAAAATATGTTGTATAATATTAATATACTGAAGATGAGGTGGCAATAATGAAAAGGCGAATTCTGGCTTTGGCAATAATTATAACCAGTTTGTTTTTTATTGGCTGTTCCTCATTCTCGTTTCCTTTTACTTTTACTCAAGTCTCTCTGACAACCACGATGCCTACTTCGAGGCCAAACACCGCCACCGGCACCGTCACCTATCTTGAAGAGAATTATGATTTATATTCCGAATATCGATCTCCTAGTTATGATTTAACCATTGATGAGTATAACGACCTGTTGATTGCTTCTAGGGATCTGATCCGCAGATCGAACATCCAGATATCAGCTACTTTGTATGAAGTTCGAGACCTTATTCCCTGGGGTACTTCGACCACAATCGTGGCCTTGAGTAAAGGTTCTGGAGTGATTTTCATGGAAGACGAGACTTATTATTATGCCTTGACCAATTTTCATGTTGTGAATGATGAAGGCTACCTTGCTGAATATGAAATCAAAACCTTTGAAGACACTGAATTCTCGCACGCTGAATTGGTTGCTTATAATGAGACATTGGACCTTGCTGTAATCAAGTTTTCCAAAAATAATCGAACCGAGGTTCATCTCATCAATATTGAAGAACGGGTATATACAAAGTTCACTCCGGGTGAGTTTGTGTTGGCAGTAGGCAACCCTTTGTCGCTTGAAAATAATGTTACTTTTGGCGAGTTCCAAAATCTTGAATCAATTGCAAATTATGAATACAAAGCCATCTTTCACAACGCAACAATCAACGAAGGTTCAAGCGGTGGTGCGTTGACAGATATCGACGCAAATCTTTTGGGAATCAATACGTGGGGTGTAGAAGAGTCCGATGAATACTCTTTTGCAGTTCCAAATTATATTGTATATATGTTTTTGGTTAATGAAGGACTACTGAATAATTGAAAAGGAGTTTTTTACTCCTTTTATTTTACTTCAAAATTGACTGCTACGCTTGCATGATTAAAACAAGAAAACTTGACAGTTGCCTTGCCCTTCTTTCCAGTTGTTTTCAAATACACACCCGCTCTTCCCCCAGTTAGCGAGACGCATTTTGGACCAATTACTTGCAGACGGTCGTCTGTCTCAATCGTTACGGAATCACTTGCGTTTTCGAGAATGTTTTCGTATTCATCTTCAAATTGAACAATTACACGAGTTACATCATATGTATTGCCATGGATTAGGTTCAAATCGTCAGGTATGACTTTGAAAATTGCTTGTTTTGGCTGCGAAATGGTCACAATTTTTACAAGTTCTTCATCAACATAGCCTTCAAATCGATAGACTACATCTTTACTTCCCCAATTTCCTATATATTTACCATAGATTTCTTCAGCCTTGCTGATTGTAATTTTGTGGAATGCCATCAGGTTTATCATGCGCATCTTATCGATAAAAGGCAACGATAAACCATGCTTGCTGACAGAATGGAAGACTTTCTTGATTCTTTTTGCTACTGTTTTGGAGTACTCTCCATCTGCTTCGATTCTATTGCCGATATAATCGTCGATGACAACCGGAGCATGAGGAATATTCCCATAGGCATGCCAATTGGAATAACATTTGTCGAGCAAATATTCATTATGATAAAATTTGACATAGTCGCAATTCGTGAAGACGTAAGTTTCTTGCAGCATGCTTTTCTCCAAATTGCCTGGGGTCATGCTGGAAGCGACTTTTAGTATTGCTTCATCAGTTTTCAGAGACATGTATGGATAGCTAGCATATTTAGGTATGCGAAACATATCCATCACACCGTGATAACAGACTCGGTCGTTAGCACCAAATTCCTTATGGGTATTATAGTCAGCAAAACACCAACCAATCGCACCGGAGATCCTATCAGTGGCATAGGCGGCATCGATCACAGTCAAGTGTCTCAGGGCTTGATCGAGCCGTTTTTTTTCGTCATCAGTTTGTTTAGTCGGAAACATGTGTCCGTTATGCTCGGTGACGAGAAATGGTGTCAATAAGCCTGCAATCCGGTTCGGATTTTCCAGTCCGGCATTTTCACCTTGGTGGGAAAAATCATTATAGGTATAGACATCTTCCAAAAACTCGCTACGCTTGAAGTTTCTCACTCCGGCTGTCTGTCTTGATTCGTCAAGAGTCCTGGCCATTTCATTGGTTTTTGCATAGAAATCGTGATCGTCCGAAGATTCGTTGATTCTTACTCCCCACAAAATTATCGAAGGATGATTTATGTGATGGGTAATCATGGTTTCCAAATTTTCAAAGGACAATTTCTTGAATGATTCATTGCCGATATATTGCCATCCGGGAATCTCTTCAAAAACAAGAAGGCCGATTTCATCACATCTGTTGATGAAATGGTCGCTTTGCATATAATGGGATGTCCGGACTATGTTGCAGCCCAATTCGCATTTGAGGATTTCCGCATCCCTTTCCTGTTGTCTTTTGGGCATGGCGTATCCGACATAAGGATAACTCTGGTGCCGATTTAGTCCAATAAGCTTGGTTTTGTTGTTGTTCAGGACAAAACCGTAGCTCATAAATTTGGCTGTTCTGAAACCAAATCTTGTTGAAAGTTCATCAACTAGTGAATCATTATAATACACAGACACTTTCAAAAAGTAGAGTTTAGGATTTTCAAGATTCCATCGTTCAATTTGTTGGACAAAAAGACTAGTTTTCAAAGTGTCAGCGAAACTATCTTGGATTGTTTCTTCAAGAATAGTGTTTTCAGCGTCAAGAATTGCAAATCTAACTTCTGCTTCTGTAGGAAATTCGGCATTCATGTTAACAGAAACGATGAGATCCATCTCATTTTCCAGAAGTGAAGGCGCTTCGTCGGTTTTGACGTTTAGCAAGGTAATGTGATGCTTGGGCAATATTTCCAGTTCTACTTCACGATAAATCCCGCTATATGTCAGAAAATCGACGACTTTTCCAAACGGAG
>CAYWOK010000039.1:0-13362 GCA_964459895.1 uncultured Candidatus Izemoplasmatales bacterium | reverse complement strand
CAGCTCAATCTGTTCTTTTAAATAATCAACATCTTCAAGACAGTCGGCATGCGAAATGAAGATTACTTGTTCTCTCGGTTTTTCAATTGTCAGTCTCATTCTATCAATTAGTTTGTTCAGTGCCTGTCTTCTGCCCCTTGCCTGACCTGTAGGCACCAGTTTTCCTGCTTCAGAAACATGAAGCAAGGGTTTGATGTTGATGAGCGTTCCAAGAAACGCTTTGGATGAGGATAATCTTCCGCCTCTTTTCAGATGATTGAGATCACCTACGGTAAAGAGATGCGAAACTTTTCCTTTGTTCTCCTCGACCCATTTTGCAACCTGGTCAAGCGATTTGTTTTCTTGCTTGAGTTTGGCAGCGTAGTATAATAACAAGCCTTGTCCCATCGAAGCGCACATCGAATCAATCGTCACGATTTTACGCTCAGGATATATTTTTAGCATATTGTCTCTTGCTGCAACTGCTGATTCGTAAGTTCCTGAAAGCGCACTGGAAAACGAAATTGAAAGAATGTCGTAACCTTCTTTCAACAACTCTTCAAACACAACTTCAAACTCCGCAGGATTCAACTGTGAAGTCGAAGGCATTTTCTTCTCTCGTAATTTCTGATAGAAATCCTTGAAAGTGATTTCTCTTTCATCCAAATAGTTAAAATAGGTCTTTCCTTCCAGAAGCACAGTGAGCGGTAAAACTGTCAAATCGAGTTCCTTGGCCATTGCTTCAGATAAATCAATGCATGAATCCGTTACTATTTTATACTTGTTCAAAACTAACTACCTCCTCGAATATTTGAAATTCATAAAAATCATACCTCAAGCAAAAAGAATCTTCCATATATTCTGCAAAACTAGGATTATACTCTTTTAGTCCGCAATCGTAGAGTCTGAAAAAATCGCTCTACTCAGAGTAGAAAACGGCCATATAGGTTGATTTCAAGTTTGGGTTGTGCTAAACTTTATCTATGATGACTGAAAAAGATTTAAAGGACCGCGTATCCTATAATTTAATCCGTTACCGCAAGGCCAACAATCTGACCCAACTTCAGCTTGCGGAAAAACTCAACTATTCGGACAAATCGATTTCCAAATGGGAAAGGAAAGAAGCTTTGCCTGATCTCATCATCTTGTCCAATATCGCAGAACTATATGGAATTACGATATCTGATTTGTTGTCGGACAAAAAACGGCTTGTGAGACCTAAGCACCGGATGAGCAAGTTGCTCATCTCCATGATTGCCTTCACTGCAGTTTGGTTTGTCGCAACTTCCTGTTTTGTGCTGTTGGGAATCTTCAACACCAGTCTTGACAAAACTTGGCTCTCATTCATTTATGCGATTCCGGTATCGCTTTTAGTATTGATTATCTTTTCGCAGATGTGGGGCAATCGGTTCTTGCAGTTTTTGAATATATCACTCCTGGCCTGGTCGATTCCTTTATCTATCTTTCTGTCATTTGAAAACATCAAATTATGGCTGTTGTTCATCGCCACGATTCCTTTGCAGATACTGACTCTGCTCTGGTATTTATTGAAGAGCAGAAAAACCTCTCCAATACAATAAAAAAAGTTGTAACTAGTAATAAATAAAACAACTTTCAGAATAGTAAAATGTACCCTGTAGGTAGACTTTTTTCAAAGTTCTACTTTGCAGGGTACATTTAATTTCTCTAATACGACTCTTTTTATTACTTCTGTTTTAAGGATACTCTTTCAAACACGCTCAACTCAATATACCATCAAACTTGCGTTTATGATTTTTCTTGAGGTGAGTCAGGAATCTTGTATCCATACAAGCGGAACACTTTATATCGCTTTCCACCAAGTTTTTCCACTGCATTGCGGGATTTGAAGTTGTCGCTTCCGATCGTTGAAGCATCAATGAATTTGACTTTTCTTGCCTTCATAATCTCAAAATAATCCTGATAGATGGCATTGATGATGCCTTTACCCTGATAATCCTTCACAACCATCTGGATCATCGCCCTAGCGGTCTTGATCCTGTTTTTGTAATAAAGCAATTTTAAAATCGCAAAGATGTTCCATTTGCCTTTGATTTTGGCCAAAGCTTCATTGAAGTTCGGAATCACGAGACCGAATCCAATTGGACGGCCTTCATTGGTTCTTGCGACCTTGACATAATCGAAGTCGAGGAAGTTTTTCCAGGTATCTAATAGTTCCCAAACTTTTTCCGGAGATGGTGCCCTCATGTCCCAGTCATCGGTGATGGAATTGTTGATGATTTCAATGATGTCCCTGGCATCCTTGTCAACATTCTTCTTGTTTCCCGACGATACTTCAAAGTTAAATCTTTCTTTCAGTTTGTCGATCGCTTCATAGCGTTTGTAGGGCACATCTTCCAAAGTGAGTTTATATCCGTATAAGTCTTCATGAGCATAGAAGCCAGTTGATTCGAACATCTGTTGGTAATACGGTTTGTTATAGACACACATCACAACCGGTTGGTCTTCAAACCCTTCGATCAGGATGCCTCTGGCATCATCTGGGTCCAAGGGGTTGGTATTGCCATAGAAAAAGTCGATGTCTTGCTGTTTATACCAGGATACCGTTTGCTTCATCAAAGCATCGAAAATATCTTGGTTATCAATTGTTTCAAAGAAGTTGAATGCTCCCTGTCTTTTTTCTTTGACGGTTCCCGGCCTGGCATTGAAGACTGTGAGCCAGATTCTTCCAGAGATGCGACCGTTAAGATAAGCGTTATAAGCAGTAACCGGTTCTTTGTATTTGCCTTTCATCATTTGATTCACCAAGGCTTTTTGGAAGTCTTTGCGGATTGGCAAAACATATAAGGGATCGTCATCATATAACAACTCGTGCAACCTTAGGAAATTTTCAATCTCCAAACGGCTTTTTACTTCTCTGATTTCAATCAGATATTCCGTATCTGCTTCATTGATAATATCGATTTGTTTGTGCAAAGCTTTTCTATCAACTTTGTACTTCCAGATGGAAATCACTCCCAAAATCCCAAACAAGGCGGGAAACAGACTGAAAAGAATCGTTATTCCCAATACGGATGATTCAGACTGTAAAACAATCTGTCCGGTCAAGACATCGCTTTGACTTTGGAAGGTAAATATTTTTGCAGGTTCCAAATAACCGGAGATATTTAAAATGAACCCAGTGAGCAACATCCCAATGCCCCAGCCCAGTTTTTGGACAAAGGTGACGATGCCAAAATAGGCACCTTCTTTTTTCTCTTTGGCGGTATTGCTGAAGTTGACGGCATCAGGAACCATCGAGAAAGGTAACATCTGAATTCCTGAAAAGCCAAATGCCAATAACAGAATACTTACAAACACCCAAGGGGAATTCGTATATAATGCTCTGACGACATCACCATAGTTTTGATTGATATCGGGAATATAATAGACCTCCAAATCCTGATAGCCTGCCTGCAAGAGATCGGGTGTAGCTAGGATTCGTGTGACTCCAGCCCCGGCATAATCGAATTGTGGTGCGAAAAACAAAGAAATCAAAGCCACGGCAATCATAGAAACAGAAATCAGGTAGGCCAGTCTTTTCGAGGTCTTTTGGGCGAGTTTCATCCATATTGGCATGAAGAGGACTGCAAGGACCATCACACCACCCGCAATCGGCAGGAACAACCCCGGCAATAATAGTTTATAGTTGATGAAATAGACCAGGTTGCCCTGAATAAAGTTCATCGTGGCAATCGAGAACATATACATGATGCAGACCTGTCTAAAAGGCGCTGATTTCCAGGACTGCAGGAAATACTTTTTGAATTCAAATCCATGTCTGGTAAAATCTACTCCCCGCTTTCTTTCCCTTAGGGAAAGCGCGGCTGAATATCCGAAGAAAAGAATCAAAATGCCAAAGATCAATCCCATCAGCATATAGCCTTTGACATTGTTTTGGGAGGCATTTCCCAAACCGAGAAACTCTGGAATAATGATTGCCAAAAGCGTTGCCAAAACCGAACCGATCATCCTGTAGGTCGTCATGCTCGTGCGTTCGTCATAATCGTCGGTAATCTCGTTGATGATTGCTTGGAATGGAGTTGCGACCAAAGTGATGAAGGTAGTGAAAAGCAGATACAAAGATAAAGTGATCAGGATCTTAATTGCCTCATTGCCGTCTCTAAATAATGAGGGGACGCTAAAGAGCATTAAAAATGTGATCGCCATTGGCACAAGGAACAAGAACATGTATTTCCTTCTTCTGCCAATCTTGCTTCTGGTATTATCGTTGATGTATCCAATCACCGGGTCGGTAAGCGCATCCCACAAAATCCCGATAAAAATAATCGCACCAGCCCAAAAAGCACTGATGCCGATTGTATTTGTTAGGTAGATCATCAAGAAGAATCCAATCAATGTCGCTGCGAAAGAAAACGGATATTCTCCCATCGAATACATTAATTTTGTAAATAAGGTTACTTTCGTGTTTCCGTCTTTTTTCTTCATTATTACACCAACCGATTCGTAAATTTTATCAAGTCTAAACTATAATGATATTTAATCAAATACTTTCGTACTTACGCTTAAAAATATCCAGCAAGCGCAACAAGACCGCATAGACATCATATTTTTTTTTGGAAAGAAGCGACATCGAGATCGCATTCTCCGTATGAAATGTCTTTTGGTTGACATTGAGACCCAGGCCGATAACTGTAGCCTGATGCATCTGGCCTTCATAGATTCTTTCAATCAAGATGCCGGCTATCTTTTTGTCTTCAACATAGATGTCGTTGGGTGGTTTGATCAGCGCTGTGATCTTTTCTTCTGCGAGGAGCGTTACCAGGCTCATCGAAGATAATAGCATCAGATTAGGCTGAGAAATCTCTTCTTTGAACAATATAGAACAAAGCAGGTTCTCCCCGGAATCCGATTCCCAGGTGCGTTCAAACTGCCCTCTTCCATGCGTTTGCGACAACGTGTGGACAACGGTGTGATTTTTTAGGAAAGCATGGTTTTTCTTGAGATAATCATTGGTCGAATCAAGCACATCAAATGATAAGATGCTTGGATTAAACTGTTCCATCAAAAATATGTGAAGGTGAATTCGGCTTCACAGGCAAGTTCAGTCCCGACATAGGCTTTTGATACGCCAAAGCCAAATTTCCCGTTGCTTCTTCTCAGTTCAACTTCAAGACGAAGCGTGTCCCCAGGAATGACTTTTCTTCTGAATTTTGCGTGTCTGATACCGGCAAAATAGACGGTTTTTCCCTTGTTTTCAGGAACAGAAAGCAATGTGATCGCGCCAGTTTGCGCCAAAGATTCCAAAATCAAAACGCCAGGCATGATTGGATTGTTGGGGAAATGTCCGGGAAAATAAAAGTCATCGGGATTACAATATTTTTCGCCAATTGCTGTCTTGCCGGGATCTAGAGCGATGATTCTATCGATAAGAAGAAACGGATAGCGATGGGGAATAATCTCCTCAATCTGACTCTTGTCTAATATCATGTTAATCCTCCCATTTTTTAAAAATTAGCGTGGCGTTATGACCGCCAAAGCCCAAAGAGTTTTTCAAGGCGTATTTTATGTTCCTTTTTTTTGCGGCATTCGGAGTGTAATCTAGATCACATTCCGGATCTTTTACTTGGTAATTGATAGTAGGAGGCACGATTCCGTCTTGCAGTGCTTTGATTAAAATTACTGTTTCAATACCTCCGACTGCTCCCAAAGAGTGGCCGTGCATTGATTTTGTAGCTCCTATCGAGATTTTATATGCGTGTTCACCAAACAAATCTTTGATGCCTTTGGTTTCCAAGCGGTCATTGTAATAGGTCGAAGTTCCATGCGGGCTGATGTAATCGATTAAATTCGGATCTAGCTTGGCATCTTGCAAAGCATTTCTCATGCACTTGACAATGCCTTCGGCTGTTTCATCGGGCTGGGTGATATGGAAGGCGTCACAGTTGGCGCCGTACCCTATAATTTCCGCTAAAATGGTGGCATTTCTCTTTTTGGCATGTTCATACTCTTCTAAAAGCAATACGCCTGCACCTTCTGCCATCACAAAACCAGTCCTTTCGAGATCAAAAGGAATCGAAGCCCGGTTTTTGTCAAGAGATGGGGAGATTGCCTTCATACTGGCAAAACCGCCGATGCCAATCTCATTGATTGAAGCTTCTGCTCCTCCTGCCAAGACGAGTTCAAGATATCCGTCCCGGATATACCTGAATGCTTCGCCAATGGCGTTAGTAGCCGAGGAACAGGCTGTAACCACTCCCATTGCCGGACCTTTGAGCTGATATTTGATGGCAATGTTTCCGGAAACAAGATTGATGATCGAATTGGGAACGAAGAAAGGACTCATCCGGTCGGCGCTTTTCAAATGTGCTTTCTTTGACTCTTCATTAATCGTCCACAGACCACCGATTCCCGATGTCACAAAAACACCAAACCGGTCATGATCAAACATTGTTTCATCAAGACCGCTATTTTCCATGGCTTCCTTGGCGGCGACAAGACCGAAGACCATCGTCCTGTCCAGACGTCTGGCTTCTTTCAAGGGAAGATAATCTTCGGCTTTGAAGTCTTTGACTTCGCCGACAAGATATTCCCTTTGGTTGGAAATATCAAAAAGCGTGATCTTGTCGATCCCGTTTTTGCCTGATTTTGCGGCTTCCCAAGTTTTTGTCACATCGTTTCCGATGGCATTGATCGTGCCAAGGCTGGTAATTACTACTCTTCGTTTCATATAGTCTCCTAGTTCATGACCAGTCCGCCATCGACATTGATGACCTGACCGGTGATATATGCTGCATCATCGCTTGCCAAAAAGGAGACGAGAGATGCTACTTCTTCTGGTTTGCCATATCTGGCAAGTGGAATCTGAGTCAGATATCTTTCCTTTGTGTCTTCAGATAGAGATTCTGTCATTTTCGTTTCGATAAATCCCGGAGCGATGCAATTGGCGGTGATGCTGCGTTTGGCAAACTCTCTGGCAACGGATTTGGTCAGACCGATGATGCCGGCTTTCGAAGCGGAATAATTGGTCTGTCCGGGAGTGCCTAACTGTCCGGAAACTGAAGTGATATTGACTATCCTGCCGAAGCGTTGTTTCGCCATGGCCGGTGCAATATGTCTAATCATGTTCCAGGTGCCTTTCAAATTTGTGGCGATAACCTGGTCAAAATCGGTTTCCGACATGCGAAGCAGCAACTGGTCTTTGGTGATACCGGCATTGTTGACAAGAATATCGATTTTTCCGTGTTTTGCCAAAAGTTCCTCCACTACGGCTTTGACGGCTTCAAAGTTTGAGACGTCAACTTGAAAGACGCTTGCCAAAAAGCCTTCAGAAACAAGTTTTTCCACTAAGGCATTGGCTTTGCCAAGTGCGGTGTTGTAATGGATAATTACATGCGCTCCGCTTTTGGCAAGAGCAGTCGAGATAGCTTCGCCAATTCCGCTGGCTCCACCGGTCACAAGCGCTATTTTGCCTTCTAAATTCATAAAAACGCCTCCAATTGTTTCAAATCTGCTGGTTTGTTGACAGAAATAACAGTTGCCTCGGGTAGAAGTTTCCTGACCATGTTACTAAGCACGTTGCCAGGTCCGACTTCGATAAAGGTGTCGATTCCAAGGTTTGAAAGATACTCGATTGTTTCCTGGAATCTGACCGGGCTCATAAGTTGGTTGCTGATTAGCTCATCAAGCAAGGCAAAATCCATTTCTTTTGCAGTTGCGTTCATGATGACCGGGCGTTCGGGGGTGTTCTTCATGGTCTTATGCAATCTTTCTAACAACTTTTCCGCAGCCTCATGCATCATCTTGCTGTGGAAAGCGCCCGAAACTTTTAGATATATCATTTTTTTGGCACCAGTTTCTGATAGCCTGTTTGCGAATGCTTCCAACCCTGCATACGTTCCAGAAATTACTGTCTGACTCGGTAAATTGTAGTTTGAAACTTGGACTTCTTGTCCATTATCACTGATTTCTTGACAAAGTGCTTCAATTTTAGATGCATCGCCACCAAGTATTGCTGCCATCGAACCAGGAGTTATCAAAGCTTGCTCAGCCATTATTTTGCTTCTGTATCTGACAAGTTCAATCATTGTTTCCATGTCTAATACTTTCGCGGCATATAAGGCCGTGAATTCTCCTAAACTGTGGCCGGCAAAATGCAATATGTTCCCCTTTAGCATTTCATAAACCTGATCGTAAATCAAGGCTGAAATAGTCGTGATTGCGACTTGAGCGTATTTGGTTTCGTTAATCAGTTCGTTAGGCTCGAAACAGATGAAGTCAAGTTCTAAAGAGAGATCTTTAGCGGCTTTGTCAAATTTGACTCTAAAGGAAGAAATTTCATTATAGAATTGTTCTCCCATGCCAATAAACTGACTGCCTTGACCGGGGAAAAGAATAGCGATCTTTTTCATAGGATTTCCAGTTCCTCCTTATACGTTTCTATTGGATTAAACAGTGATTCGATGATTGCTTTTACCGGTCTGATTTCTTTAACCAATCCGGCAATCTGTCCTGCCATGAACGATCCGGTTTCGATGTTGCCATCAAATACCGCTCTTTTCAAGGAACCTAAAGTCAGCTTTTCCAATTCTTCACGCGATACTCCTTGATTTGACAGCAATACGTATTCCCTGGCCATCGGGTTTTTGAGAACTCTGACCGGAGCTCCAGTTTGCCTTCCGGTCACGATGGTGTCGATATCTTTGGCTTTTAGAATCATCTGTTTGTAGTTATCATGAATCGGGCATTCATTAGAAGCCAACAGGATTGTTCCGACCTGGACGCCTTTGGCTCCGAGGGAAAAAGCTGCAAGCACGCCGCGATAGTCGCCGATGCCTCCGGCAGCGATGACTGGAATGTCGACTGTATCAACGATTTGCGGGACTAAGGCCATGGTGGTAAGTTCCCCGATATGTCCTCCTGCCTCCTGGCCTTCGGCAATCAAGGCATCGGCTCCGGCATTTTCCATCCGTTTGCCCAGACCGCAACTTGCGACGACCGGGATTACTATAATCCCCGCTGCTTTCCATTTTTCCATGTATTTTCCGGGATTACCAGCGCCTGTAGTGACGACTTTTACTTGTTCTTCGATCACTACTTCGGCGATGTCATCCGCATACGGACTCATCAGCATGATATTGACGCCAAAAGGCTTGTCAGTCAGACCTTTGCACAACCTAATTTTATTTCTCACCGTTTCCTTGTCATCGGCAGCTGCTGCAATCAGTCCCAATCCACCGGCATTAGATACGGCAGATGCCAACCGGTGGTCGGCGACATTGGCCATGCCACCTTGGATAAGTGGGTATTTGATTCCCAATAGTTTTGTGATACAGTTCATGATTTTCCTCCTAGATAGTAAGCATGCAGGCGCCAAACGTCAGTCCGGCACCAAACCCGACCAACATGATTTGTTCGCCCGGTTCGATAATTTCTGTCTCCATCATCTCATCAAAAGCGATGGCGATGCTGGCGGCAGAGGTATTTCCGTATTTATGGATATTCACAAAGAAATTTTCGATAGGAATCATTAAAGCCCTGGAAGCGCTTTGAATGATGCGGATATTGGCTTGGTGCGGAATGACTTTTCTGATGTCGGCCTTGCGAATCTTACCAAACGCCAACACTTCACTGATTGAGGATTCAATCACACGGGAAGCAAATTGATAGACTCTTTGTCCGTCCATATGGACATATTTGTCAACATATAGAATCAGATCATTGTCGACCTTGGTGGAAACGTTGAAAATGGCCAGTTTTTTCCGGTCTTTTTCCAAAATCATCGCTCCGGCTCCATCGCCAAACAACACACAGGTGTTTCGGTCTGTGTAATCTACGACACCGGAGATGACCTCGGCACCGATTACGAGTGCACTTTTGTAAGCATTGGATCTTAACATTTTTTCAGCCACGTTCAAAGTATAGATGAAACCAGTGCAAGCGGCGTTGATATCAAATGCGGTTATTGCCATTTGATTTAGTCCGAGTTTAGTCTGGACAAGCGACGCAACACTGGGGCTTTTCAAATCCGGTGTAAAAGTAGCGACGATGATGAGATCGATCTTATGCTTGTCATACCCTGTTTTCTCAAAGACATTCAAAGCCGCCTTGTAGGCTAGATCCGAAGTCGTTTCTTCGAAAGCGACATGACGTTCCTTGATGCCCGTCCTGGAGGTGATCCATTCGTCGGTGGTGTCAACGATTTGTTCCATGTCTTTATTGGTAATGATTGTATCAGGAACATAGCGGCCAGTGCCGACTATTTTTAGATATCCTTTGTTTACGGCCATAATTATTCTTTTGCCTCCTGGTAAATACCATGGATGCGATACTTCAGTCTTCTGTTTTCCAACAAGGTTTGCTTGTCGATTTTTGCTAAAGCTTTCATCTGTTTGACAATGGTTTTCTTTAGCAGGTCGATTGGCGATTTATTATCTATATGCCAACCTCCGTTTTGTTCCTCAATGATTTCATCAATGATCTTGTATTCAAAGAGATCTTGAGCCGTAAGTTTCATATCATTGGCCACGTCTTTGGCCAAAGAAGCATCCTTATAAAGGATTGCAGCGAAGCCTTCCGGAGAAAGGATCGAATAGGTCGCATTTTCAAACATGATCAAGTAATCGCAGATACCGATTGCCAAAGCACCACCGGAGCCGCCTTCTGACAAAACCACGGATATTACTGGTGTTTTTAGAGCAAAAAGCAGTCTTAAAAGCGAAGCTATTGCTTCCGCTTGACCTCTTGCCTCGGCTTCGATACCGGGATATGCTCCCGGAGTGTCAATCAAGAACAAGACCGGGCGATTGTATTTTTCCGCTTGTTTTACAAGTCTCATGACTTTACGATAACCTTCGGGATGAGGCATCCCGAAATGGTTCTTGATTTTTTCTTCTAGAGTCGTGCCTTTTTCCTCGGCGATGATCGTCATGACAATCCCGCCGACCGTGCCGATACCGCCAACGATCGCTTCATCGTTTGCAAATAGTCTGTCGCCTTTTAGTTCGATGAAATCGGGAGCGATTGACTCAATCACCATTTTAGCTGTGGGGCGTTTTGGATGACGAGCAAGCTGGACTTTTTCCCAGGCGCTTCTATTGATTTCCATGTGGCACCTCCACAGAGTGGAACTTGAGCAGTTTGGCAATCACTCGCTTCAAGTCTTTTCTTTCGACGACTTTGTCAAGCATGCCATGGTCAAGCAAAAAATCTGCCGTTTGGAAACCTTCAGGCAAATCCTCTTTGATGGTTTGGGCGATGACTCTTTTGCCGGCAAAGCCGATTAAAGCGTCTTTCTCGGCAATGATGATATCTCCAAGCATCGCAAAACTGGCGCTTACACCTCCGGTTGTCGGATGTGTCAAGACTGAAAGGTAAAATAATCCCAGTTCATTATGTCTAGAAAGAGCCGATGCGGTTTTTGCCATCTGCATCAGACTGAAAATACCTTCTTGCATTCTCGCACCGCCCGAGGCGGACACGATGACTAGAGGCAGTTTTTCTTCCGATGATTTTTCGATTAGCCTAGTGACTTTTTCACCGACGACTGAACCCATGCTGCCCATCAGGAAATAACTGTCCAGAACTCCGATATAGACCGGAATCTTTTCAATCAATGCTTTTCCAGAAACCAAGGCTTCAAATTCTTTGGTCTCTTTGCGGATATGGTTGATTTTGTCTTCATAACCTGGAAATCCTAACGGATTCAGAGAGGTCATGGCAATGTCGATTTCTTGGAAACTGTCCTTGTCGATAAGCATCGTCAAACGCTTTCTCGCGGTGAGTTGGAAATACTTGTCGCAGTGAGGACAGACATATGCATTTTTTTCGACAAGTTCTGATAGCAACAATTCTTGGCAAAAAGGACATTTGACGAAAAGATTTTCGGGAATGTCCACTTTATGAGAAGCGACTTTGCGCTTGCGGTATTGTTGGTTGAACAAGACAACTTTGGTCTTGTGTTTATCAAGAAAGTTCGCCATTTAATGCCTCCCTTACCGTCTTCATCACGAAGTTGGTGTCGTAGCTGCCTTTGACGAAGGTCGGATTATGCATCATCACATACAAAAAATCGATGTTTGTGGTGATACCATCAACGACAAATCCTTCAAGTGCGACCCGCATCTTGCGGATCGCTTCTTTTCTGGTCGGTGCGTGACAAATCACTTTTGCGATGAGCGAGTCGTAATAGGGCGGAATTTTCGCTCCATTGAAGATATGGGTATCGATTCTTACTCCCGGTCCTCCCGGGAGCACGAGGTTATTGATTGTACCAGGAGAAGGCATGAAATCATTCAAGGGATCTTCTGCGGTCACACGACATTCGATGGTATGTCCTTGGATCTTGACATCAGTTTGCTTGAAAGAAAGCGGATTATCAAAAGCAATCAACAATTGCTCTTTGACAAGGTCCAACCCGGTCGCCATCTCCGTTACCGGATGTTCGACCTGGATTCTGGTATTCATTTCGATAAAATAGAATTTGTTGAATTCGTCCAACAAAAACTCTACTGTTCCGGCATTGCGGTAATTCACGGCCTTGGCGATCTTGAGTGCTGCCATGCCCATGTTTCTTCTTAACAGCGGATTCATGATTGGAGATGGTGATTCTTCGATCACTTTCTGGTTTCGCCGCTGCATCGAGCAATCCCTTTCGCCAAGATGTACCATGTTTCCAAAATGGTCAGCAATCAATTGAATTTCCACATGTCTGGCATTCACGATATATTTTTCCAAATACAGCCCGTCTTCATTGAAACTGGCTTTGGCTTCAAGTTTGGTTTTTTGGAATATCTCATTGAATCCTTCTTCATCATAGATGACAGAGATTCCTTTGCCTCCGCCTCCGTTTTGGGCTTTGATCAGCACGGGATAACCGATTTTCTTGGCTAAAATTCTGCCTTCTTCCGCATTTTCAAGAGCGGTTTCAGATCCGGCAAGAATCGGTACATGGTTGCTTTTGGCAATCGCTCTGGCATTGGCCTTGTTACCAATTTTCTCAATAGCATCCGATGTCGGGCCGATAAAACGCAGATTGCAATCCTCGACAAGTTTCGCAAACTGTGAGTTTTCTGCCAAAAAACCGTAACCTGGATGGATGGCGTTTGCCCCAGTCGCGATTGCGGCGCTGATGATGCGATTGATATTTAAATAGGAATCCTGACTTTTTGCTTTGCCGATGCAGATTGCTTCATCTGCAAGTTTCACATGGAGACAGTCCTCGTCCGCGACCGAATAAACAGCAACGGTCTGGATACCCAATTCCTTGCAGGCACGGATGATTCTGACAGCTATTTCTCCACGATTGGCAATCAGTACCTTATGTGTCATGCTCGATCGACACCAAAGCTTGGTCGAATCCGACGAAGTCCTGATTTTTCACATGGACTTTTAAAACCTTTCCGG
>CAYWOK010000038.1:0-14196 GCA_964459895.1 uncultured Candidatus Izemoplasmatales bacterium | reverse complement strand
GCCGACACTATGGATGATTGGTTCGATCTTTTGCATCAGACCTAGTGCTTCCAAATCCTTGACGACTTGTTTTCTGCAGGCAAAACGTTCCATGCCCTCATATTTGAAGGCAAGATGATTCATCGTTCCATCTTCGTTCATGCAAAGGGGCATCGGAAGATCATGTTTTCTTCCAATTTGAAAATCATTCGGGTCATGTGCAGGAGTTACTTTAACGACGCCTGTTCCGAATTCTCTGTCGACATAATCGTCGACGATTACCTTGATTTTCGTCTTTGTCGTCGGGATGTATACTTCTTGCCCGGCAAAACTTAGGTAGCGGTCGTCTTCAGGATGGATCATTAAAGCAGTGTCGCCAAACATCGTCTCCGGTCTGGTTGTGGCGACTGTGAGTCCACCTTCTTTGTCAACGAATGGGTATGTATAGTAATACAAAGCTCCCCTGACATCGGCATGTTCAATCTCGATGTTTGAAAGCGCCGTTTTGGCTTCAACATCCCAATTGATGATTCTTTCTCCGCGGTAGATATAGCCTTTTTCGTATAACGCACCAAACACTTTTTCCACTGCTTTCGATAAACCATCGTCCATTGTGAAACGTTCATGTTTGTAATCAAGCGAAAGACCCATGATTTTCCATTGCTCACGGATGTATTCAGCGTATTCTTTTTTCCATTCCCATGCGACTTCAAGATATTTCTCTCTTCCAAGTTCATAGCGGTTTATTCCCTGGCTTTTAAGCTTCTGGTCAATTTTAGCCTGGGTGGCAATACCCGCATGATCCATTCCAGGAAGATACAAGGCATCAAACCCTTGCATTCTTTTTCGGCGGATGATAATGTCTTGTAAAGTGTTGTCCCAAGTGTGACCCAAATGCAGTTTTCCTGTGACGTTGGGTGGAGGAATAACAATCGTGAACGGTTTTTTTGATAGGTCTCCTGACGAAAAATACCCGTTTTCGAGCCAAAATTCGTATTTGTTCTTTTCAACCGACAGATGGTCGTATTTTTGTTTCATGTCAATCATGGTATGACTTCCCTTCCACTAAACAGCATTTATTTTCATAATAGGAAACGATTGTCTGATAATTGTCTTCCGAGTGAATTTTTGGAAGCTTGTCAAATGCAAAATAGGCAAATTCCAAAGATTCTGAATCGTTGATTTGCAGGGAGCCTCCAACAACTCTTCCCACAAATGAGAACGAGATCACTCTGGCCTCATCCGATTCTCGCCAACGCATCAGTGGATTGTTAAATACTCCAAGGAATTTCGTGAGAACGATATCAAGGTTTGTCTCTTCTTTGACTTCTCTGATGGCACAGTCTTCAATTGGTTCATCAAGTTCCATCAGTCCTCCCGGGAGTCCCCAAAGCAAATTGTCGCTTCGTTTTTGCAGCAATACTTCGTTTATATCGTTAACGATCACGACTGAACAAGCATTCAGCATGACCTTTTTATCGCCAACCATCTGCCTTAGGTAGAGGATATAGTTTTTGTTTTCCATATTTTAGCCTCCTGTAAAGAAAAAATCGTCCTCAAAAAGGACGATTGATTATCGCGGTACCACCTTTGTTCTAGCAATGCTAGCACTTGAAACCATTAACGCTGGCGACGTTCGGAACTACTCGATTCATCCCGACAACTCCATGGCGACATTCATCAATCCTTAAGGTAGACTCGCACCAAACGTCTACTCGCTTTTTTTCTGGGGTTGACTACTCTTCCACTTCACGGTATTTGTGTTGTATTTTATCAAAGAATCTTCCATTTGTAAAGCGGTTTCGCGATAATTCTCGACAATGAGTATGCCTGCGCAATATGATATCTTCATAAAACTAAGGGCAAGGCGTCCGTCAAGTAATTCGATCAATTCGGAAAACACATGATAATACTCGGACTCATCCCAGTATTCAGAGCTTTTCTTCCTGCAAATCTCTTTTTCGGAATGATTGGCAAACATGATATCACCAATCAGGATTTTGCCGTATGGCACTAGATAGTTAAGCAAATATTCAATCATATTCACAAATTCATTGATGTTGAGATGATGGAAAGCATATGTGGAAACGATAAAATCATATTTTTCTTGTTTGAATTCCTCAGCGAGTCCTTTGTAAAAATCATGATGCAGCAATTTTGCTTCAGGGAGTCTCAAACGAGCAAGTTCCAACATTTTTTCCGATACATCCACGCCAAAGAGATGGATTTTTTCCGGAGGGATCTTTTGATAAAGGGCTCCAGTTCCGATGCCAAGATCAAGGATTTTCGCTTCGGAAAAATGTGAGCAAGTCATGACCTGATTGGCAATATTCGTTAAAACTTCGTCGTATCCTGCAAAAGGGAATAGGTGCAGCCGATCAGATTCCAAAACGATTTGGTCATAATCTTCAGCCAGTTTGTCAAACAATTTATCCAGCATCGTTTATTTCCTTCCTTCCGTGATATAGCCTTCAATCATATCCCAGATTAGCTCTCGGTTTTCTTTCGTTTCTGCAGAAAAAAATACAAGAGAATCTGTTTTCTCCAAGCCTAGTTTTTCCTGGATAGCTTTTTTTTGTTTCAATCTTTGATTATTTGACAGTTTATCGGATTTTGTAAGCACATATAGCACATTTAGTCCTTGAGATTCAAAATAGGCTTTCATCAGCAAGTCATCATTTGTCGGCAGATGTCTGATGTCGAGCAGCAAGACGGCAAGATAGATGTCGCGGCTGGTTTCCAGATAATCTTCAATCCTTTGTCTGAAGGTTTCCAGCATGTCCTGGCTGACCTTGGCGAATCCGTAGCCTGGGATGTCGACAAAATAAAATTTCTTGTTGATGAGAAAATAATTTATCAGTCTTGTTTTCCCTGGGGTCTGCGAAACCTTGGCTATTTTAGAATGGTTGAGCATCGCATTGATGAACGATGATTTACCCACATTGCTTCTTCCGGAGAGGACGATTTGTGGGAGCCCATCTTGGATGAACTGGTCGATTTTGGCAGCACTGATGATGAATTCAATCGATCTGATGATCAAGATTACCCCTCCTTAAAGGTCATTTACCCGCATTATCAGGAATTTAAGATACATGGTCTCTTCCGATCCCAAAAGCGCTGGGTGATCGGAGGCTTGGACTTTCAGTTCACAAAGCTGAACTTGTTTTTTTGCATCGGAAGCGGCAGCAGTCAGAACTTCGAGAAAATTCTCAAGGCTAAGATAATGTGAACACGAGGCGGAAATCAAAAAGCCACCGTCACTAAGCAGATTCATCGCTTGAAGATTGATCTCTTTGTAACCTTTGATTGCTTGTGGAAGTTTGGTTCTGGTTTTGGTGAAAGCCGGAGGATCAAGAATAATCATGTCAAATTTATCGCCATGCGTTTGAGCCTCCCGCAAATACTTGAAGACATCGGCTTCGACAACTTCAATATCAAGATTGTTTAAACGGGCATTTTCCCCGATTTTGTCACAAGCTTCTTTAGAAATGTCGATAGCAATCACTTTTTTTGCTCCGGCATGTTTGGCTTGAAGGGCAAAATTGCCAATATGGGAAAAACAGTCGAGCACGGTTTTGTTTTTTGCGTAGGGGATAATCGCCAGGTGGTTTGCGCTTTGATCTAGAAATGTTCCTGTTTTTTGTCCGTTCTTGATGTCGATTGCAAATGATAAGTCGCCCTCTTTGATGAAAATCTTGTCAGGCACTTCGCCATACATTACGCCTTTGGTTGGTTCTAGTCCCTCTTTGATCCGTAGCGACACATCGCTTCTTTCATAGATTCCCTTGGGGTTGAATATATCTACAAGCAATCTGACAAACATGTCTTTTCTGATTTCAACGCCAAGCGAGAGGATTTGAACGGAAAGGTAGTCCTCATATTTGTCAACAATCAATCCGGGGATGCCGTCGGCTTCTGCAAAGAAGGCACGATAGGTTTTATTGAAGCCTGTCTCAATTCGTTTCTGATTGGCCCTTATAAGTTTATTTCTAAAGAAATTCTCATCGATTTCAACTTTATTTCTTGAGAGAAGTCTGACAAAAATTTTGGAGTGCGTATTTAAAAAACCCTGACCAAGAAATTCGGCGTTATGACTAAAGACGCTGACGATGTCACCGCTCTTGATTTGACCTTCGATATGATTGACTTCATTGTTGAAAACCCAGGCATGCCCCAAACGGATCCTATCTTCCTCAGTTTTATTCAAATAGATTTTGCATTCGTTCATGATTCACCTCTTGATAAGCATAATTATAGCACATTTTTGCTTTCTATTCCGAGTAATGAACGACAGATATTGAACTTCTCGAAATTTCTTGTTTCACCTGCTCCATGTCTTCAGGGCGAAGCAAATCAATTGTCTCAATTAATTGAAAAACGTTAATGCCTCGAAGAAAGTAATCTGAAAGCAGCGCGTTGGCTCTAGATACAGAATCGAAGATCTGTACGAAATCCCCGATCAATTTGCGCTTTTGCTTCAGAAAATTATCCACGTCTAGCTGATAATTAGCCGAATTCTTCAGCAATTTCTGCAAGTAGGCGATTGTCTGTGCGGGTCTGGTCGTTTCGGTGAACAAGATCACGTGCGCAAAACTGTCCTCGCAGCTAACGGAAGAATCAAAGGTCGTATTGATCAGCTTTTTCTTCTGCATGTCTTCCTGAATCGGTGATGATTTTCCGATGTAGTTATCGAGAAACAGCTGATACTTGATTTCCTGAATGGCAGAAAGCTCCGGCTCATAAAATTTGGTTCGTTCAAGTTTTATACCAAACATGACAAGGCTGCTTTTCAAATCCAAGTGTTTGTGAATGAAAGCCTTGGCGACTTCAGGCTTTTCTAAAAACTTTTCACTCGTTTTTTTAATGAAGGGTTTTACTTTGCGAAAAAATGGATGTTCAGTCAGCAAGTCAATAATCTTTTCCATCTCGATATCACCGCTAAGAACCAACAACATGTCCTTGGGTTGGAAAAACAAATCAAACGCGCTTTGTAGCACTGACTGATCAATCTTTTCTAAAGATTCCTTTGAACCGGCGATATCGTTTCTAATCGTGTTTATGGTATACATCTGATTCATAAGATCATAATACATCATCTGCTCGACGTCATCTTTGTACATGGCAATCTCATTCAGAATGATCTGCTTTTCCTTTTCTAAGGATTCCTTTTTGAATGTGGCATCTGTCAGCATATCAAACAATAATTTTAGCGGAGCTTCAACGCCGTTTGTGGTCGTGAAATACACTGCAGTACGGTTATAGGTGGTGTAGGCGTTGACGGACGCACCTAAAAGGGCGAACTGACGGGAAATGTTATCTCCGTTTTCAAACAGCATGTGTTCTAGAAAATGCGCAGTGCCTTCAGGAAAGATCAAGGTTTTAGGTTGGTTTTTTAAATGAACCGTGCCATCAACTGACCCAAACGGGATAAGCAAAGTCGCAGCTTTGCGGACAAAACCGGTCTTGGGCAGGATTACCAGACGCAAGCCTGTACCAAGTTCGGTTTCATACAACGTCTCCTGAAGCGGTTGATAAATGGTTTTTTTCATCATTTGTCCGCTCCTTTTTGAGTATAGATATAGACGGTGTCGGGAGTCATCGTTTTGGTAGCGGAAATGATATCTGTGGCTGTTACGTTTTCGATTTTCGCAAGCGTTTCGGTCAGAGAATATTCTTGTTTGAACAGCGCGAGATTAAAGAATGTCCGGTTAATAATATGGGCGAGCGAATCATTTCCTTGCAAAACCCGTTTTTTTAGTGTCTCTTTCGCCAAAATTAAATCATCTTCTGTAATCGAAGCTTCATCAATATCGGCGATGATTGTCTGCACTTTCGTAATCAATTCGTTCTCTTTGCCAATTTCGGTACCTGCAAACACAAACAATACACCTTTGTTAGGCAAGTACGTGCTGGATATATCATAACTCAACTGATTTTTTTCGCGGATATCTAGGAACAGTTTCGCCTGATCGGAATCTCCCAATATGATATTATAGAGCATCATTGCAAAATATAATGGATCAGGGTTTTGGATTGGCGTCCTATACCCAAGAAAAATCCGGGATTGGAAGACTTCTCCGTATTCAGTGATTTGTTCGATGCCAGAGATTGTCTTTGTTTCAAGATCCAGCCATGAAACATTTATATTTTTTTGTTTTGTGGAAAAGTTCTCTGCGATTGCTTCATCGAGCATGGTTTCGGAAAAATCACCGACAACATAGACTTCCAATAAATCATTTTGATGCATCTGAGAATATGCTTTGTTCATATCTTCAAGTGAAAGTTCTGGCAAAGTGTCCAAATCACCTCTGGCAGAATACCGGAACAATTCGTCTTTGAACATCAACTGTTTGAACCTGGTGTAACTGTAACTGAATTTGTCATGATATTCCGTCTTCAGTTCTTCCAAAAGCATCCGTTTTTCTTGGATAAATAGCGATTTTTTGAATGATCCCCGGTATAATTTCGGATTGTAAATGATGTCTCTTAGCAGTTTGAATGCCTTCGTAAAGATTTGTGGGTTTCCAGGAAGAAATTTTTCATTGACGAAAGCCATATCAAAAGAAATGACACTTTGCATGCCGATTTTCTGAGTTGAGGCAGAAATTTCCGTTCCGTATAATCCACTGAGTTCGCTCTGTATCAAACTTCGGTTGGGATATTTTTTTGTTGCCCCGGTCAGAAGTTCAGGCAAAAGCGATCTTTGGTTGATGGTCGAGTGATCACATGCGTTGATGAATTTGCATGAAACCAAAATCGTTTTGAACTGAGAGGTCTTTTGATAGTGAACAGGGATGTCATTAATTGTTTTTTTAGTGTATTCCATAGGCTCCTCATAGAAGAATGGATGTTTATCGGGTGATAAACATCCATTAAGGCTAAGCTAGTTCGAGTGCGATTTTCATCATGTTGGTAAATGCATATTGCCTTTCATCAGAAGTGGTTTCTTCTTTGGTAATCAAGGAATCGGAGATCGTAAGCAGACAGGCTGCCTGTTTTCCCAGGACTTGTGCAATATGGAACAGTCCAAACGCTTCCATTTCCACTGCCAGACAATGATGTTTTTCCAGCAACAATTTGATTGAGTTTACATCTTCACGGTAGAAAACGTCGCTTGAATGGACGCGACCCTTGACAATCGGAATGCCAAGTTTTTTGGCAGCTCTTTCCAGTTCTTCGTTTAGTTTGGCTGAAGCGGAAAGCAGATCTTTTTCACATCCGTTTTGCGCTTTGGCAAAACATGAATCGCTCCAGGCGTCTGTCACAAGCATTGTGTCAAAAAGTTTCAAATCTGAAGAGTATGAACCGGCTGAGCCAATGCGAACAATTCTGTCAACGTCAAAAAATTTGAAGAGTTCGTAGGCATAGAGTCCAATCGAAGGCATTCCCATCCCCGATCCCATGACCGATATTTCCTTGCCTTTGTATTTGCCGGTAAAACCTAACATGTTGCGAACGGAATTGAACATCTTCACATCGGTCAGATATGTATCAGCGATATATTTGGCGCGAAGAGGATCTCCTGGCATCAGTACGGTTTTAGCGATTTCGTGTTTTTCTGCATGAATATGAGGTGTAGACATTAAACCACTTCCTTATCTGGAGTATTTATTTTGGAATTGATATAGTCGATTACAAATTGATCATCCGGGATAATGAACTCATAGTCATGTTCCTTGATCGAGGATGTGACAAGATAGTATGGTTTTCTCTTGTCTGGTTGGAGGGCTTTGATGATAAAGTCATCTCCATGGGGCATCGAAATGCTTTTTGTCGGCGTCTGTTTGAAAGCCTGCTGGTCGAAGGCTTCGAGAAAGAGATGATCATTATCGATAAACAGCGCTGCTTTTTTCATATAGAGCATCAAGCCGTTTTTTCCGATTATCGGGATATAGAGACTGATGTTGGGGCGCTTGCTGATGAGATAGTCGTATTGAGACCTAATTGCTTTTTTCGCCTGGCGGTACAGCATGAAATCCTTCATGAAGAAATATACGAGCAACATGATAAAAACGATGATAATCGTAATCCAGTCAGGGTCAATCTTCAAAACAAGGAATCCCAGGAACAGAACCACAGAATAGATTATCGCGTTCGCAAAGATTTTTATTAGATTGAAAGACGAGACGATCAGTTCCGCTTTTGAATTCAGAAGCGTTTGTTGTTCGGACATCTTTAGCCACTCCCCGTTCCGTTCTTTATCAATTGAATACTTTTGCCGTTTTCGGCACTGTTGCACCGCAACGAGCTATCTTTGGAATAACATGTACCTTGAACTCGTATCTGAATTGACTTTAAATCCATTGATTAATTATTTTTAGCGTGAGATTTCAAATAATGATACTAACGAATAAGTTCGTTGAATATCTTGGAGTTATAGGAAAGCAGACTCAAGGTTGATGTTGTCAATATAGTATACTAAAAAGCTAATAAAAAGTCAATCAAACCCAGTATTAAAGCCGACAAATCGCTTTATCGGCCATGAGATTAGATATTGATTCAGTTATGGATTATGTCGTGGCATCTTGGGCAAAGCACGTCATCATCGACGGTTTCGACAATCGTCCAGCATCTGGCACAAGTCGTGCCTTCGGCAAATGTGACATCGATCGATATGTCGTCGGTCTTGAACGATCCGAAGCCTTCTTTCTTGATTTCCACTTTGGAAACGATGAATACTTGGGCAAGATTGACTTTCAATGTATCTAGGATTGATTCGTATTTTCCCTTAGGATACAAGGTAAGTTTGGCATTCAGGCTTTTTCCGATGATTTTGTCGTTTCTTGCCACTTCCAAAGCCTTGAGCACGTCTTCGCGGAGGTCCATGAATTTATCGTATTTCTTTTCCAGATTTTCCGGATAATCTTGGACTTTGGGCATGTCTAGCAGATATGCGTCTTCCACATCTTTAGAGACCAAATATCCGTATACTTCAGAAGTCGTATGCGGAATAATCGGTGTGAGAATCCGCAATAAAGAATCAGTTATGGTAAATAGGACTGTCTGCATCTTTCTTCTTTCCCTGCTGTCGGCTTTTTCGATATAGAGGACATCTTTGGCAAAATCAAGATAAAACGCCGAAACGAAAGTTACAAAATTTGAGGCTTTGCGGTAGACGTCATCAAACCTGAATTCTTCATAGGACTCAAGCACTGCCTTGACAAGGTTATTGGTCTTGATCATGAGATATTGATCGATTTCATCCAACTCCGCATACGGGACAAGGTTTTTATTCTTGTCGAAATCAAAAAGGTTACCTAAAAGAAATTTAAATGTATTGCGTATTTTTCGATAGGATTCGGATACTTGATTCAATAAATCATCAGAGAGTCTGACATCGGCCTGGTAATCGACACTCGAGACCCAGAGGCGGAAGATATCCGCTCCAAGGGTGTTTGCAATTTTGTTAGGATCGACGACATTGCCAAGTGATTTGGACATTTTTCTGCCTTCGCCATCTAAGATGAATCCATGTGAAACAAGGGTTTTATAAGGACTTGTCCCCATCGTAGCAATCCCGGTGACAAGGCTTGAATTGAACCAGCCTCGGTATTGATCGGAACCTTCCAGATATAAGTCTGCAGGATAGGGCAATCCTCTTTCAATCATCGCTCCGTGATGGCTTGAGCCCGAATCAAACCAGACATCCATGATGTCGGTTTCTTTTTTGAAAATGCCGTTTGGTGAATCTGGGTGCTTATAGTTTTCTGGCAATAATTCCTTTTCGGTTTTGGTGAACCAGGCATTGGAACCTTCATTTGCGAAGATTTGCGCTACATGATCGATGATTTCTTTTTCAAGAATCGGCGTATCTTTCTCCGTATAGAAAGCAGGAATGGGAACACCCCATGTTCTCTGCCTAGAGATACACCAGGAACCTCTTTCCTTGATCATGTTAGATAATCTGACATCTCCCCAGGAAGGATACCATTTGACTTGCTGGATTGCCCGCAGAATATCTTGTTTCAAGAGATCAATCGAAGCGAACCATTGCGGTGTCGCCCGGAAAATGACCGGTTTCTTCGTTCGCCAGTCATGCGGATAGCTATGCAGAATTTCCTGTTTTTTCAGGAGAGCGTTTTCTTCTTCCAAAGCCTTGATTACTTCGAGATTGCAATCATCGACAAACAACCCGGCAAATCTTTTTCCGGCTTCTGCGGTCATGACACCATGACTATCCACAGGACAAAAGACATCAAGTCCGTAGATTTGACCGACATTGAAGTCGTCTTCTCCATGTCCCGGTGCGGTATGGACAAGTCCGGTTCCGTCTTCGGTGGATACGTGTTCGCCCAAGATTATCGGTGAGATTCGCTCGTACAAAGGATGTTTGTAAGTAATGCCTTCAAGCTGGGAGCCAAGTAAAGATTTGATAATATCGACATCTTTCCAGCCAAGAGTCTCCTTTAGGGCTTCAAGTCGGCTTTTCGCGATAACATACTGGCGGTTGTCTGCTTTGACTAAAATATATTCAATATTGGGTCCGACGCAGATCGCCAAATTAGCGGGTATTGTCCATGGAGTTGTGGTCCAGATCAGAAACTCGGCATTCTTTGGCAACAATCCGTTTGTATTTTTTATCGGCATCGCCACATAGATGGAAGGTGATTTGACGTCATGATACTCGATTTCCGCCTCCGCAAGCGCTGATTCGCTGGACGGAGACCAGTAGACAGGCTTCAAACCTTTGTAGATAAGTCCTTTCGCGACCATTTCGCCAAAAAGACGAAGCTGGGCGGCTTCATATTCTTTATCAAGAGTAATGTATGGATGATCCCATTCGCCAAGAATACCTAAACGACGAAATTGTTGTTTTTGGATTTCGACTTGTTCCATGGCAAATTCCTTGCACAGTTCTCTGAACTTTGCAACTTCGATTTCTTTCCGGTTGACTTTCTTGTCTTTGGAAAGAGCGTTTTCAATCGGAAGTCCATGGGTATCCCATCCGGGAATGTATGGAGCCTTGAAACCAGACATGTTCTTATATCGCAAAACAAAATCCTTGAGGATCTTGTTGAGAGCCGTCCCGGCATGGATCGACCCGTTCGCATAGGGAGGACCGTCATGCAAAACATAGATCGGACGTCCTTCGTTTTTTTCCATCAGTTTTAGATAAATCGCGTTTGCTTCCCACAGAGCCTGAATAAGCGGTTCTTTTTGCCCGAGATTTCCGCGCATGGGGAAATCGGTTAAAGGCATCAGAAGCGTGTCTTTGAAATTTTTTGGTGTGTCCATTTTATTCCTCCTATAAAAAAATCGTCCCTATCGAAGGACGATCAAAACCGCGGTACCACCTTTGTTCTAGATTACTAGCTCTCGAGTCGGTAACGCTGACTTGCGGGAAAGTCTACTTCGTTCGACATTCCACTCCCGGGTGATGTTCATTCCATCGTGATCCTTGTTTTCACCTGCCACAAGGTCTCTATAAGTCACGATAAAGAAAAACGTGTCCCGATCATAGTTTTCTATTTGTATAGATTATACTTGATATTTGGTGTATTTTCAAGGAAAATCGCTATAATTTTAAATGGCACGGCCCATTATTGTCAGCAAGACCTGAAAAATAATCAATCCGAGCATGGGTGTGAAATCAACCATTCCGATGACAATCCAACCGCGAAAGATTTTAAGATATGGTGAAGTGATTTTTTCCAGGATAAGGTAGATTTTCGAGTTGCGGATCGGGGTCCAGCTGAGGATGATTGTCGCAATCATGATGTAAAAATAGACAGTGAGAACTTGATAACTGTATTTAAGCAGATAATAAATGAAATCAGGCATGGTTATTTCTTGGTATAGTCGTGAATGAATTTCTGAAGTGTTGGTCCGTTCAAGTCGCTTTTTTGAGCCATCAAGTAGATTTTATCCTGAATTTTCACGATTTCGCCATCACAAGCATAGAGGACGCCTGTGAGAAACATCAGGACTTCATTGGCTTCGGTAATGAGACAATCGGAAAAATTCAGCACGATTGGAAGTCTGTGCATGACCATTTCCGCATAATCATATATTCCTAAAGTATCCTGGATTCGGTAAAATTTAAGGTCTTCAAAATCGACATCCGTCGTTGGAGTCTGGTTTTTCTTCTTTAACAATCCCATAGTCATTCCTCGTTTCTGAATAAAATTGATCCAAGTCTAAGATGCGTGGCTCCGCAAGCGATTGCGATCTCGTAATCGTTTGACATTCCCATCGATAGGTAATCGCAAGGGACATTTGGCAAGCCCAAAGCTTTGATCTCGGATTGAAGCTGCTTAAGTTTCATGAAACTCGTGCGAATTTCATCCTGGTTGTCAGAAAGTGGGCCCATACCCATCAGTCCGACTACAACTATTTTATCACATTTTGCAATATTTTTGCATAATTCGACCGTTAATTCGGGCAAAACTCCTGATTTCGTCGCTTCATCGGATATATGGACTTCCACAAAGCATTTTAACGGTGGTTCTTGTCTGTATTTTTGAATGGCTTCCGCAAGCGATATTCGGTCAAGCGAATGCAGGTAGTCAAGTTCATTGATGACAAGTTTTACTTTGTTTGTTTGGAGCTGGCCGATAAAATGCCACACCAGGGGCAAATCGGTTAGTCTCCTTTTCTTTTCCAGAAAGGCATCAACCCTGTTTTCCCCGACATCATCGATGCCTAACGCATACAGTTCCCGGATTTGTGTATCCGACACGTATTTGGTCGCAGCTATCAGAATCTGACCTCTGAGTTTAGTCTGGATTTGGAATAGATTGTCACTAATGCTCATGATCCACACCCTCTCATTTTTTCTTTTTCCGGTTTGAGTAGGAAAACAGTCCGGAAATGAACATCAGATAGATGGCAAGCAGTATTTTCACGAATGTATTGTCAACCCAAAAAGCAATCGCCAGAAGCACAGCGATCAAATTAACAAGATAAAACAGAAACATGATCCAAAAGTTTTTTTTCTTAGTCAAACTGACCAACCTTCTTTTTGCATTCGTCGATGCCTTCTTGAGTCTGGTTTGCGAATTTAAGCGGAGTAATGGAAATGTATCCTTCCTCGACAGCCCAAAGATCGGTATTTCTATCAAAAGTGAATGGCAGGAATTTCCGGCGGTTCTTGTAGGTGCCATCTTCGTTGCGAAGATAAAAATGTTGTGCCGGTCTGAAACCGAGATCCGTGATTAAAATACCTTTTGACTCTTTGAAATCACGGCTGACGAAATTAACATTCAAAAGATATTTTTCAGACAAAAGATCATGGGCAAGAATGAAGTCCATCACGCTTTCCACTTCTGCTTCTGCCGTTTTGAAATAATCGAAATCGGCTGAAAAGGCGATTGCTTTCTTCTTGAATTTCAACGCTTCCATGCAAGCTCCCACCGTACCGGAATAGACGGTATCGGCACCGATGTTGAAACCATTGTTTATCCCTGACACGACTAGGTCGGGTTCGATTTTCAAACCATGCAGAGCGAAAGAAACGGCATCTGCAGGTGTGCCTTCGACACTGTATACGGAGTTTCCATGCTCATGAACATTGGCCGTGTTCCAAAAAATCCGGGAAACGGATGCACCGCTCATGTGATGATGCGGGGCTACCAAAATAACTTCACCGTATTTTTGCAACTTTTTGTGCAGGATCTTGATGCCTTCGGAATTGTATCCATCATCATTGGTAAGCAGTATTTTCATCTTGGCAACTCAATTTTGGAAGCAAGTTCATAGCTGGGTCTATAAAGGACAATCGTCTTCCCGATGGTTTGGACGACATTCATCCCTGCAGTTTCAATACTATGAATCAATTCCGTTTTTTCTATGGGGCATGTGTCGAGTACGGATACTTTGACAAGTTCATACTTTTTAAGATAGTTGAGAATTTGCACGCTCAATGTATCGCTCAATCCGTCTTTTCCAATCTGAAAAATCGGCTTTAAGGTTTGTGCAAGTTTTCGTAGGAAGCTTTTCTGTTTTCCTGATAGATTCATATTTTGATCCTTTCTGGTCAGATAATTTCAATATAATCTAGAAATCAATGTTTATATAATATCTTAATTGTGAAAATAACCGATATTGTCGCGCTTTTCCAGTATTTATTGCACTCTGATATATAAGAGATTCAATCTTATTTTCTGGTAGAAAAGGGCTTCCATTCACCGTAAAAACTTCTGGATTACCATTGTATAAAATATTACCATTGTTTACCAAGGAATACAACCTTTATCCAAGAAAAAAGGCTGGTAACCC
>CAYWOK010000037.1:0-14235 GCA_964459895.1 uncultured Candidatus Izemoplasmatales bacterium | reverse complement strand
TCAAATAAGGGTACATCAAGGTCATGTAGAACAAAATCCTCGCGATATCGCCTTTGTACTCGTCTCCTGGATAGAAAATGCCGTTCATGAGATATGAGTCCACGGAAGCACCGTTTTCCTCTCCGAAAAAGTGATTGCTGTGGATAATGTTAGGAGATTCCAATGCGTTCCATAAATTATGCAAATCGGAATAATGTCCTCTATCGGTATTACTGGGTCTATAATCAAAAATAAGATCATCTTCGTTAAGTTGGAAACCTACATAACTATCAAGCGTTCTATCACTATTTATCGGCATAATGCGCATATCATCACAAGCCCAGACGTGTTCTCGATTCAGAGCAATTGTATAATCTACGGTTATGATGTCGCCACCATCTCCCCAACCATCTAGTCCCGTAGCTGGAACATTTCGATAACTGTCCGATGTCGGAACATCATACAACACAACCTGGCTGTCGTTATCATAGATTGTGTAAACATATCTTGCATCGCCATAAGAAACATAATCGATTGTCGATCGCAGCAAGAGTGCAAGATCAGTTATGACATCAGTACTGCTATCAATTGACAAATAGTAGTCAGCATAACCCGAATAAACCAAATCTTCCAGGGACGCCCCTCCAGACAAGTAACTTAAATTGGGAGTATCCACGGTATAATCACTAGAGTTATCATCTGTATCGATGGCATTGCTTCTCTTAGCTGATAATGAAGAACTCAGAGTTGCAGTAGGTGCAGTTTCATACTCATTTGCAGATCCATATCCAACAAAATCGATAACATCAGGATCAGATGCAATTGTGATCAAGTCAGTATTACTGACAAGAGCAATCTTGCCTGATGTAGCGGACATGTTGATGGATCCACTTTGATTGGGAGTAATTGGAAAATCAGAACCAATTGCTCCGCTAGTTGCTAAAGATATCAAGAAATAGCTTTTGGCGCTAATCGTTCCAGTAAGAGCCAATGCTGTATAAGTGCTACCCGTAGCAGAGCCATATTGTACAGAATATCCTGATAAGTCAATGTCACTAGTTGTATTGTTATAGATTACTACATAATCATTTGTGTATGTGGCACCAGTATTTCCTCCGCCTCCATAAACTTCATGAATAAGTAATGTTGCAGCCCCAGGAGTTTCGGAAACAGTATATGCCAGCAAATCAGTTTTTGTCTGATATGTTACTGTTAGATCGAATGATCCAGCTATCGAAGTTGAAAAGCCAGTAATGAGATCTGGAGTAAGCGCAACTACTTCTGCAGAACCATCCGTGTAATATACTTTGAGATAAGAATTTGTCAAGTTTATCGAATCTTCAACAAAATATGACAGATTTGGAATATATGCTTGAATTGACGACACTGAACCAGCTTCGGGTCCCATGTTGTCCATAGAATGAGAATCGAGTCCAGTATAATAATCTACTTCGTGCCCATCCCATTCTACACTCGGGTCAAATGTCGAAGTTGAATTAGTTCTTCCAACAGTAACAGTTGATTTTCTAGTCAAAGATGCATCAAGAGTAGTTACTCCACTGCCTGTCCATGCTGTGCCTGGATCTACGCCTACTTGGCCAATGCTATCTACTATTTCTGTCCCTTTAACAAGTTCTAAAGCATCATCACCATTGAAATTTGCTAGGGTGCTATTTGTTAAATCGGTTTGTGCTAAAATTTCTGCAGAAGCACTTCCGTGAGATATGACAAATACATCACCATGAGCTAGTGTTCCACTAAGCGGAAGGGTGTAGCTTGCCGTTGAAGCTCCGTTAGAATAAATTTTAGCTGAATATGAACTTAAATCAACACTACTCCCTGTACCATTGAAAATAGCTATCGATTTATTATAACTTGATCCTTCTATATAATATGAAAAGAATAAGTCGGTCGCATATGTATATGATGACGAAGCAATTGTTTCATCATATAAAGTCATTAAATTTCCATTGGCATCTTTTTCAACCAGATAAGCTCTTTTTGAATTCAGCGATGAATCTGGAAGACTCATTACAAATTCAAAAGTGTCAGGGTTGTATTTTGATGCTTGATACCTAGTTATAGAAGCTGAATTTAAATCAATTACATCTGTACCAGGTGATACTATCATACCAAATTCAATCAATTCATAACCGATGGGCAGATAAAAATGCCCAAGGAATGTTTGATATCCATCTCTTAAAGCTAAATTGTCTACAATGGAAATCATGGGTATTCCTTGATTAGCTATTTCCGAATAGACCGCTTCAATAGTAATGTCATCTAAAACAGTAAATTTATATGTTGGTGTATTTGATACAATTTTATCGCCAATTTTCCAATAGTTGAAATATAATCCATCTCCCAGAGTATCGGCAGTAATTGTCGCATATGAATTATATGCATATGTGCCATCACCGGTTCCATTTGTTACAGTAAGAGAATATGTAGCAGATTCAATTTTGTTATATTGCAAAACATAAATAGTGTTTCCAAGAATATTACTTAAAGAATTATTCCATTTAGGCGTAGCTATCTCATATCCAGGCTTGGTAGGCAATAATCCATTGTCAATATCCAATGCATCCCCCGAAGGCAAAACATACTGGACATCAATCAAATGACCGTTTGCATCCATGAATACAGCAGCAAACTTGTCATTTGGTCTAAATATGGCGACTAATTCAGTATCAGAAGTTACTGTAAAAGCATAATTTTGGGGTATGTCTTCTCTTATGATTCCATTATAAATCCAATATACAAATGTATATCCTTCATCAGTTGAAAGGTTGCTGGAGAAAGATACTTTGGATCCATAAGTTTGGTTTGTAACTTCAGTCAATATTTGGTTCTCTTCATCAAAGTATGATGTAACATTTACAGTGACGGAGGATTCGGCTTTTAAACTCCCAATTTGAAAAAAGATAAGCGTGAAAAAGCTTATCAAGAAGATTAGAATGAGTTTCTTAGGTTTTAACATGGAAATCCTCCATTGCACAAATCGAGACTATGATAATTATATCATAAAGATTCGTTATTGTGAAGAAAATGGCGCCACAAATTGTGGCGCCAATTTAAATTAAGATGCATTAAATTTCTTTGATAAAAAACATGCATACAAGATAATCAGGTTGAATTAAGGTGTATACGTAGTCCAATTTAGATTATCTATAGTAAGTTGACCATTTGTTGTTTGTATTTTGATAGTAAATTCACCCGAAACATTGATGTTATCCAAAGAATAATGCAACATAGTTCCAGTAGCTTCAGTAGAAGTGCCTATAAGAACATTATTTATATATAATTTAACTCCAGCAGCAGTGGAAAAAGCATTCTTATAATCTATGCTAAAACTAGATATACCACCTTGAATAGTTGCTGTTAATGATGCAAGCGCATCATTTGATACTCGATTTAGACAGAAAGCTTTACCAGTACCTAAAGTTTGATCTCCTCTCGCTCCATCATATGTCCACAATACACTATTTACTCCAGTAAAAGAGCCATCAACATATGATGATCCAGTTGCTGGAAAGTTATCAAATGTTTCTGTATAAGATGCCTCAGTAATCCATTTAGCATACAAATCAATATCAGCAGTAACAGGAGTACTAAAAGTATATCGATTAAGGAATGTTGTATTATCTGTAAACCATCCACTAAACACTTTTCCTGAATATGTAGGAGGAGTGGGAGGTTCAGCGATGGTTCCATCCAACACAGAATCTGGATCTACATCACTTCCACCATTTGAATAATAAGTAATGTCCCAATAGATAGCGGGAGATACTGTAATAACATGTGTATCTGTAGCAGAAGCATTTGAATCAGATGTAGCGGTAATTGTTACTTCTCCTTCTGCAACTCCAGTTACAAGTCCATTCGCATCAACAGTTGCAATTGAGTCATTGCTACTGTCCCAAGAAACATCACGCACAGCATCAAGCGGAGAATAAGTGATAGATAATTGAGTCGATTTCTCTGCCATCAAAGTGGAACTTCCTGTAATTTCTATCGAAGATACAGCATTATTGACATGAAAGCCAACATTTGTGTAATCTGTGTCAGAATGAACTGTCCATTCAGTTGAATCCCAGACTGCATTTGGAGAATATAGACCATAAGTTCGGATTAAGACAGTATCCAAAGTATAATCTGACCCGCTTACAAGCCATCCTGTTCCAGGATCATTTCCGATAATTCCAAATTGTTCTATTATTTCGCCATTCAATTTAATTGCAAGCGCATCGTCACCATTAAAGTTGGCAATAGTATTGTTTACAATGTCTGCCTTTGAAAGTACTGCAGGATTAGTTGCACTATTAGCTATTACTAAAACATCTCCAGCCAAAATTGACTCGGAAGTAAAAGTAAGTGGAGTAGCAGGGGTCAATGATCCGTTAATATATATCTCGACAGAATAATCCTCAAGAGATATTGTTTCAAGAGTAGGATTATATATTTCCAGCCACTTATTCGTTCCACTTGACCCTTCTCCGTATTCAGAAAACATCAAATCTCTGGTTTTTTCGGCTGCACTATATACAGTTGCCAAGTTCCCTGTCGCTGTATACTCAACTACAAGATATGATTTGATATATTGGCTGTTATTCGAAGGAATACTAGCAATAAATTCATTTGTGAGGGTATTGTATTTATTTCCTTGATACTTAATTATTCCTTCTGTAGTCAGATCAAACTCACCAATTTCATCAAATGTAAGCGTGCCAAATTCAACTAAAGTAAATCCACTAGGAATATGGAATTGACCAATATAGGAACTCTTTCCGCTATGAAATGACAATCGATCTCCAAGAGTTACATAAGTAATGTCTGTTGGTCCGGACTCGGAAGTCACTGCAGTCAAATTGATATCCCGGACAGCTGTAAATATATATGTGGATTCATAACTTAACGGTTTATCATTGTCATCAGCCCAATAACTGAAATATCCAGTTTCCGGTGTATCAGCCACAACGGTCACAAGACTATTGTATGCATAATCATTTGTCCCGGTTCCACCAGTTACTCCGACAGAAAACAATTCAGATACAACACTTTCATATTGTAATAAAACAATTAAATTGCTTGTTACATTTGAAAACTCAGTGTCCCATGGAGTTTCGTCATCAACGGTATAACCTGGTTTTGATAAATTAGTTGTCGAAGGAGCGGTTGCTCCTGCGCCTGATGCAACATATTCAATTTTCAACACCTGTCCATTGGCATCCATGAATACAACTGCATATTTCAAAGGATCGGTCGGATGAAAGACACCTACAAGACTCAATCCTTCTGTGACAATAAACTCAGCACCTTGAGCAAGATCAGTTCTTACTACTCCGTTTACAATCCAGCAATAAAATTCATAACCTGTCTGACTTCCAGGTAGGCTAGCTGCGAAAGAAATTTTTGTTCCATAATCTTGATCCTCTACTGTTGTTGAAACAGTATTTGAAGTGTCAAAGGACGATGTAACAGAGACATCAACAAGCGCTCTAACATCGCCAGCATGAACGATTTGAAGTGGTAATGCCAAGACAAATAACGCAAATAAAAAAGCTATTATTAGTTTTTTCATCGAATCACCACATCTCCTCTCCACACATAGTAGATGGGCCAAAGTCTAAACTTGTCGCAATGCTTTCCTCGAGTTGGAATTCAATTACTTCTACTTCGGGTTTAACATAGGGGATACGATTATCATTGTCTTTTCTCATTAATTTCTACCTCTCCTGAAGCGATTTTTGCAATTTTCCCGGTGCACATTTTATATAATAATATCATAATTAATAGTTATGAACAAGTACATTCTCAAAAAAAACATAAAAATATACTTATTTAGTATAGTATTTTTACTAATTTTATAGAAAGACAACTTTCGTTGTCATTTTTTTGGTAATCCAAGCTTTTTAAATAATTCGAATTGTTTATTCAACACGTCTTGATTTACTGTCAAAGCTTTTATTTTTCTTATGCTTCTTTTTGTCTGTCTAAAGATCAATTTAAACCATCTCGCAACCCAGGCAAAAGGCAAAAGGACGGGATATTTTTGCAAGTAAGGCCTTGTCGGTGCCATATCTTCATATTTTTGAAACATTACAGAAAACAAGTATTTGATTCTGCTTTTTTTCACTGTGTTATTTTTCAATGAGACTTTAGTAATTGCAGGAATTGAGCGGTTAAAGTCATCTGCTTTTCCGTGTATTCCCGAAGCCATAATAAATGCAGTTATTTCTTCATAAAAACTTTCATCTTCATGAAAATTATTTAAGAAGATATCACTTGATTTAAACCCAAAATAACGATTATTGAGCCATGCCATATTTTGCATAAATAAATCCAACCCAGTAAGACCAAGTAAAACCTTCACTTTCTGTATATCTATCTCGTTTTCATGTCTATTCAGAAAGATTCCGATGTCTAATACTTGTCTTAAACCAATTCCTGAAGATAGTAAGTGTTTAGATAAGTGGCTTAGCAAATATAGCAGATTGTGTTCAAGAGAAAGATAATATTCATAATCAGAAACACAAATCACTTCATCCCACACTTGATTCAAGATATCTTTATGGGCCTTGGCAAAATGCAAATCGATTTGTGGATGTATTTCAATGAAGACATCCTTGCCTTTCGTAAAACATTCGTGAGTAGGCCCGTTGATGGGATTCTTAAAGTTATGCTCTAACATCAATTGGTGGATTTTATCTTGGTCATTTTTTTGTACAAGCATATCGATATCGCCCATTGCTCGCATATAGCTTTGGGGATAGATTCTTTTCAAATAAGCTCCCTTTAAGTATATATGCTTGATATTGGCATCATTGCAAATCGAGCTAATTTCTGAAATAGTATCTTGTTGAATAATGTCTTTAGCCTGAAAACGATAATAGTCTTTTTGAAAATGATTGTATGTTTTAACGCTCATTTTCTCTTTGTTTAAAATTGTGTAAATCAGCCCAGATACGCCGTTTTCCCTTGCTATGACGTATTGTTTTTCTTCTTCTATCAAAGGATTGTCATAGACCAAATTATCCAAGGCATGCCTAACAAGATCAAATAGCTGTGTATGCATATCATTCATAGATTTTGCTCCTATTGATTCTTCTCATTAGGCCAAGCAATATTCTTCTGAATGGCCTAAGAAAAACCCAAAGTTTTACTTTTCGTATATACAATTTTGCATCACAATCAACATGTTTATCTAATGTTGTATATGAATTCATTCTGCCAATTATTTGTTTATTGGTTGTTTTTTCTTTTGTCTTTAAAGCATCGCCCATCGTGATGTATTCCGTTTCAGTAGCTTTGATTATCCGATGCATGATATACTTTCCATCTTTGGTTTGAAATAAGACCACATCATATTTATGGCATTTATCACCTGGTTTTACTAGCGTAACATCAGTCAAGTCCGAAACCAAAAACGGAAACATACTGTTTCCTTTAATGCGGAAAGTCACTTCTTTTCCTTGATGCAGTTGTTCTTCAATGACTGGACGGATATCGTCTAATGAAACTTTCTGTTTATTCATCTAGAAGAATGTTTTTCCCTTTCAGGATGTCAATAAACTCCTGGACATCCTTTTTTGCCTCAGCTTCAGATACTTGATATTTGATAACAATCTCATCAGTTAGATTATCAATTGAAATATCTTGTTGAAGATGTTCCCAAAGGAACTTTCCGGTATCATTCAATGTCATGATGCCATTGAAGTTTAATGCAGCTTCCTGAGTGGGAATGACAATATTCTCACCGGCAACTAATCTTAATACATATCCTGGTTTTATTTTCATAAATGATCTCCTCGATAGATGGCATAGTATAAATATTCAAAAGAACTTTGATCCTTGGTTGTTTTATATAGATAAACTGGTGTTTGATAAACCAGTGTTTCAATCGTTTTTAATATTTTTATCAATCGGTGTTCTTCTTTAGGTCTGTGGATATTGCGTAAAAAATAAGTAATAATTTCTTGATTGCTTAGTGAAAGCAATTCATCTTTTGAGCTTTGTTCAAGAAAAACAATACATTTAACCCGGTTAGAAATATTTTCGTTTCTTGGTGTTTTTCCTGACCATGGCGTACCTGAAGTCCATAATTCATTGTCTTTAAGAAATAACACTGGTTTGTCGTCGTTAATAATTTTAACGCCTTCAAGGTTGCTTGTCCATAATTCAGCCTGGGTGGATTTACCTGTTTGAGATGGAGCTGAAAACAAAATTGCTTCATCATTATATGATATTGCAGATGCATGTATGGAAATTCTGCTATTTTCTAGGGCAATCTCAAAAAACATCATACCGGTTAATAGATATTCAACTTCAGGTAATCTTGAACCAATTTTATCAGAAAGTATTATATCAATATGTTTAAAATCCTTGTCGTATCTGATTAAATCGGTAATGGATTTAGTTTCGTCTTCTTTGAACAGATAACATGTGTTTCCATCTTCAAACAAGAATCTGTCTTTATATACTAATTTAGAAATTCCTTTTGGTCTTTCGATAAAACTTTCAATAGTTACCTTCATGAAATAATCAGGGATTATGTCAGCTTTTTCATAACTTGAAATTCTATCTTTAAAGAAATCTGGAAAATTATAATCAAATTGTAATTTAATGTCGGCAATCTGAAATAGATTAGTCATTCTGGTTCCTCCTTTTCAGAGCAATTTGATAAAGATAGGATCCGCATTTCTTGACATCGCCTTCGAGATATCTTCTTGCGACGCATTGGATACAATCTTGTTTATAAGAACACGTTTCGCAATCAGTACACTTTTCCATGTCTTTCCATACATTTGCGAGCTCAAGAAAGGTTTCTTTTAGTCTTCTGGATACGAGAACCTTTTTGGGATAGGGCATCATTGCACAAGCTTGCATGTATCCAAGATGATTGATGAAATAGCCGCTTTTTAAAGCTGCACAGGTTTTTGATGTATCATAATCATCGATTGTGCTGTAAAGCTTCCTTGGAAAAGCTAAAGTTAGTTTTTTTTCAAAGTCCATTAGTTCATTTGGACTCAATCGTCCTTGATAATCCTTGTTTAATGACGGACCAATATAGAGAAAATAACCCAGAGTGAGTTCGTATTCTTTAACAAGTTTAATCAGCACGTCCAAATCCTTATTTACTTCAGGAAGGGGAATAACTCTTAAACCTACAGGAATTTTCTTTTCTTTTAACAATAAAATATTGTTTTTGACATTATCAAACCCGTTTTTGCTTTTAGTGACTTTTTCGTAGGTTTCGTTTGAAGCACCATATAGCGTGATTGCGACAAGTTCAGGTGGCCTTTTTATAAACGCTTCATAAACGGCATCGCTTATGAAATAGCCATTCGTATAAACTGTGATTTTGACACCTAGATCATATAGATATTCATAAAGCGACACAAAATCGACGCGAGTGAGTGCTTCTCCTCCCGTCAGCAAAGCATAAACCAATCCGGCCTCCACCGCTTCGGAAAAAATTTGTTTCCATTCTTCAGTTGATAATTCCTTTTTAATTTGATTGTTGGCAACATAACACATAGGGCATGCAAAATTGCACCGGCTAGTCAGTTCAAATTCCCCGACAACAGGCGTATTAGAAATTGAAGCTTGATTGATGATTTTGGATTTAAGTTCACGATACGTTGTCAAAATTAATCACCAAAGGTATTTTATCATATTTGTTATACCGATAATAGACAAAACTATAAATCAAATGAATTGGCATATCGAACAGCCGTAGCAAAATCACTTTCGCTACGGCATGTTCAAATATCAATGCTTTGTAATTAACATAAATTTAAATAACTAGATGCAACTTATAAGAAAGAATCAAATGGACAATTAAAATAGACTTTAAATAATGATGTCAACAATAATATTTGATAATTACGGTTTGACATAAGTAAAATCTGTTTCCAATGGTGTAACTGAAACAGCTCTGTCTCCAGTAGTGACGCTGTTCCATGTTGCTAAATCCACCAATCGGATTGCATCTACATAACTTATTCCCCAACTACCAGAACGATTATCACAAATCTCTAGATAATATTTCTTGGCGGTGTCGAGTGAAGATAAATTTAGCATATGGTTATCAAAACTTTCGCTTTCTTTTGTGCTAAGATTGTCTCTTCTGACAAAACGCAAAACTTCAATATTAGTGCCAACTTCTTTGACAGAGATATAGATTTGTTTGTCATACTTTAATCCACCAGCCCAATCAAAGCGTAGATATTGACCTGTTCCATTGATTGTAAAAGCACTAGATCTTAATACGCCAAGGTTGCTATCACCTGCTGGATTGCTTCTAGCTTGGCCGCTGTTGATGTAGAAACTTGAATTGACATTCTGCCAATTGTTTAATCCATCATCAAAGTAACCGTTAACGATTGAGTTGGTTGCAGTATCTACTCCTAAAATACTAGGCACGATGTTTGTCGCAGTTTGATCTGCAATGGGCGATTGATCTTCTTTATAATAGGTTATAAAACTATCTGCCGACATAATGCACCAATCATAGGCTGCCGATTCGGTAAGAACGATATAATAAATCTCGCCCAATTCACCGACACTTGACAAGTCGTAATAATATTGGAACATAAATGCTTCAGCATTGGAAATAGAACTTCCGTATTGGGCTGTTGCAATTGTCGTGTTATTGTAGTTTTTGTTCGCAAATCGCGCAACTTCAACATTGTCAGATGCACGTCTAACAGAGACAAAAGCTGTAGATGAAATCTTGCCTCCTCCAATTTTGAAACTAATCCACCCACTGCCACCAAGCACGAAGTTTGATGAACGCAGATGTCCCATTCTTTCGGATGATTGATCCCATGAAGCTCCATCCCAAACGATACCTAAATTGTAACTGCCATCTCTACCATAGGTATTTGAACCAAAATACGTGTTATCAATAACTCTAGCATCTTGATAAGCAGCCATTCCTGATTCGTTTTTCCAAATCATGTAGGCTGTCCAACCAGCTAAAGTATCTGTTTCAAACCCTCCATTTAAAATCTGATATGAAGGTTCGCTGTATACTGTGACCAAAGCATCTTCAGAATCTTTGCAGATTAAATAAGCTCTGGTGCTGACAGCATTTGCATTTACAAAGCTCATTACATATTCGCCAGTGGTTCCATTAAACTTGCTGCTTTGATATCTTACTGCTGTAGCGGTATCAAGTTCAACCCATTCTTCGTTTGGCGATGCCAAAATTCCGTACTCGACCATCGTGTAACTACTTGGCAAATAAAATTGTCCGATGAATGTCTTGTAGCCACCTCTGATACTGAAGGAATCGGTTATTGTCACCGTTGGTGCGTCTGTAACCGCTGAAGTGCTGTATACTGCGGTAATGGTAGTGTTTTCGAGGACAGTAAATTTATATGTTGATTGATAGCTTACTGTATGGTCCTCTACTTCCCAATGGTGGAAATATTCCCCCTCCGTTGGTGCATCTGCAACTACAGTTGCGACCGTGTTGTATTCATAGCTACCGTCTCCTGACCCATTGGGTACGGAAAGAGTATAGCTTGTCGTATCTGTCTTTGTATATTGTAACACTGCAATTGTGTCTTCGGTAATGTTTGTCAGTGTTACATCCCAGTTGGTTTCCGCAACAGTATATCCCAATTTTGTCGGTAAAGTTTCTGGTGCAGTTGCCGTTCCGTCATCAACAACATATTCAATCTTAAGAATTTTGCTGTTGGAATCAACGAAAGTGACCACATGTTTGTCTGAAGGGCTAAACACTGCCTTCAAAACATTCGTGTCTTGCAGTGAAAATTGGTGATCCACAGGCAAATAATTGATTGAGTTGTTAATTTCCCAGTATAAAAACGTATGGTTTTCCATTGTTCCTACGTCTGAAGCAAACGATAATGTCTGTCCATATGTGAGACTTGGATTTGCAACAGGTAACTCTACTCCTGCATCCCAGGCCTCTGTTTCATAGGTATACAAAGTGTTGGCGGCTTCATCAAACCATTTGTCGCCTGTAACAGGACTTCCCGGCTGTGCTGTTGGAGTATCCACACCTGCATCCCAATCGGTTGAACCAAATGTATAGAGCTTGTTTGTAGCTTCATCAAACCACATATCATCCGCCACAGGAATGGGAATGACCGTGTTGATAATATTGCTTGGATCAAAATATGCAGTCAGATCAACTGACACATATTCTTCTGTTTGTTGCGTGCCTGCGGCAGCTACTGTAATGTTAAAGGAACAAAGCCCAAGGACTGCTCCCATAAGCAAAAACAGCGCTAAGGAAATATAAGCTTTTTTCATAGCTTACCACATCTCCTCTCCGCACATCGTCGATGGACCGAAATCAAGACTTGTAGCGATACTTTCTTCCAAGCTAAATTCTATGATTTCAATCATCGGTTTTACATATTCTTCTTTTTTAAACTTTTCGTTCATAGTGTGTCCTCCTCTTTTTCAATAAGGAATGTGCAAATAATGCTTCTTTTCCATATTGTCCATTCATTCTATTTTAGCAATCGTGAAGTCGAAACTTTTGATTAATTTACTCGCTGTGATGGTTGACTGATTTTGTTTACAATCAAAGACACCGCCTCCTTTAAATTTTTTTTATTGTAATTTTTATTAGCATCTATTCATGGAGCCAAATATACATGGGGTAGATTCCGGAAAAATCCCAGATTGATGGATTAAATCCCGTTAATTCTGTTAATGACAAAATATTAACTCCTGTAATGCCATCGCCCCTGCCTGTATCTATGTTTCCAATTCTGTCAAGAGTGCTAGTAAGTCTATCATAATAACAGGATGAATAGATATTCGCATATGTTCCACCAGGTGTTTTGCCACTAAAGGAACCGACATAGACTTCAATTCCCGTAGCATCAGTGTATAAATCGGCCACAGCATACGATTGAGTGATAGATGCGTTATAACCTTCTACATGACCCACAAAGCCGCCCAGATGGACAAAATCGTTGTTTACAGCCTCAACTGGACCGATACTGAAACAATTTGTGATTGTTCCCGATCCCATGTAGCCCACAAAGCCACCAGCGTAACTTGCAAAATGCATTATAGATAGTACATAGGAAGTATTGATTTCAAGCATGTTGTTGGTAAACTTGCCGATAAATCCTCCGGCAATGCTTTCCATGCCTCCTGTAACAATAAGTGTTGCTTGGGCACTTGATCTTTCAATCTTGGAATTAATTTCAGGATTAGACGAGCTTCCTACAAAACCTCCGGTAATCATGTTGTTTGAAGTTATTTCACCAACAAAATGAGTGTTGTCAACAAAGGTGTTTTCCAAGACGCCAAATACACCGCCAACATTGCCGACGCCATTTAAGGAATCAACAACGATGTCAAACTCAATGTCGATGTTGTTAACTACAGAATATGTTACTTTGCCAGCTAATGCTCCCACTGAGATTGAATTAATATCTGAATCTATGTTAATCGTTCCTGATAATAATAGATTACAGACTGTAGCATCACTTAACAAGCCAAAAAATCCGGTATTATCATATGCTGTATCAATCGATAGGTTATAAATCCGATGGCGATTTCCATTGAAATACCCACTAAAATCAATTGGGATCCAGCTGTCTGTTGCCTCGATATCATTTCCTAATTCATAACTGCCATCACTTGTCATCAATAACAATTCTTCATAAGTAGTAATTATTTCTACAGATATATATTTTTTCTCGCTTAGAGGCGAGGAGTGATGAATTGCAGATTTTGCCATAACTTGTAGATAACTTGATGCATCATCAAGAATGGCTTGAGGAATCAGGTAGGAATTGGTTAAAACGGTAGCATAATACTCGCCTTTTAGATAGATATCATAACTATCGGCAAGGTTTACCAAATCAAAATGCAAAGTGTCATCAATTAATTCTAGATTAGTTACAATATCTAAGGTGATGTCAGGAAAAGTTACCACAGATTCTGCTGCTTCAGAGTTCAAATAGACATCTGTTGAATCATGAGCAATTACTTTTACGTTCACTTCTCCATAATATTCACTTACTGCAGAAAAAGTATTGCTTGAAACTAAAGCTTCTTCACCATCGTTTAGCGTTAACAGATAACTATCTGCGTGCAAGACATTATCCCAGGTTAATACTCCTGATGCAAAGCGGATATTTGATACCGCCTGGAGCAATACTTTTATTTGGAGAATAGGGGAAAACGAACTCGTCTCCACAAAATTCTCAGTATCACCAACAGCTAGTATCTGGATGCTTGATGAAACATTTAGAT
>CAYWOK010000036.1:0-14337 GCA_964459895.1 uncultured Candidatus Izemoplasmatales bacterium | reverse complement strand
TCGTTGTCGACGCCATAAAACGCAAAGCAGAGAAATGGTATACTAGGATCAACCGAAAGCTGGAAAAAAGAGTTTTATCCAGAATGAAAAAATTTCATAATTCCTTTTATCAACAACTACATCTGAACGAAAAGAGGTAATAAATAATGGCGGAACTATATTGCAAGGGTTGTGGAGCTTTAATTCAACATGAGAATAAGACTTTACCCGGCTATATTTCCGATGTTATTTTGGATACCGATGATTCGAAGCAGATTCTATGCCAAAGATGCTTCCGGCTTCGCAATTACAGCGATGTGATAACTCCTAGCCTTTCTAACGACGAATATTTGACTGTGATAAATAAAATCAGCAAGGAAAATGCCCTAATCGTAAAAATCGTTGATATTTTTGATTTCACCGGTTCTTTTGTTCCTGCAATCAAACGGTTGACAGGAAACGAGGACGTAATTCTTGTCGGCAACAAAATGGACCTATTGCCAAAAAACGTCAAACCGGATCGGATTCTCAACTGGTTGAAGCAAATGCTTGCTTTTGAAGGCTTCACTGTGCTTGACAGCATCCTGATTTCAGCCAAATACGGTCAGAATCTTGACGAATTGATGGATCTGATTGAAAAATACAAAGGCAAACGCAATGTCTATATCGTCGGATCTTCAAACGTAGGAAAATCAAAAATCGTCAATCAGATTTTAAAGCGTTACTTGGGATATCCAACCGATGTCATTACAGTGTCTTCAAGCCCAGGGACAACAATCGGTTTGATTGGATTTCCGTTGCTCGATGGCACGATGATTTTCGATACTCCCGGAGTTATCAACAAACACCAGTACACATATTATCTTACCAGACCCTCATATAAGATTACCGTTCCGAAAAAAGAGATCAAACCGCTTGTCTTCCAACTGAACGAAGGACAAACTTTGTTTTTTGGCGGACTGGCAAGACTTGACATCATCAACGGTGAAACCGGAGACAGAGTCAATGTCGTCACATATTTTGCGAACACCTTGAATATTCATAGGACCAAGACGCAAAAAGCCGACGAGCTCTATGAAACCAAATTGTATTCACTGCTTACTCCACCTTTCAACGAGGAAGAAGGGGTTCCCAAGTGGGTCTTCCATGAATTCAAGATTCGCGACAACATGAAATATGACATCGTTTTTTCGGGCCTCGGATTCGTCACTATCAGAGCTCCGTTCTATGTCAGGGCGTATGCTCCGTTCGTCGTCGGCATCTTTTCCCGCCCGGCGATTATCTAGAGTATGGAATTCAACGAAATACTGAGTTTAGTCAGAATCAAATTATCAGAGGATCCACACCGGCTCAAACATGTGGAGATGTGTTGCAAAACAGCCGAAAGCCTTGCAAAAGTCCATCACGCGGACGCTGACAAGGCCAAAATCGCCGCTTTGCTACACGACGTGACAAAACTCGATTCCGAAAAAGATCAAATCCAGGCGATAAATCGCTGTTTCGGAGAAACTTATCTAAAGAAGTATCCAAAAAATCTCTGGCATTCACTGAGCGCTGTCTGCTATGCCAAAGAAGTGTGCCATGTTCAAGACGAGGATATCTTGAATGCAATTCTCTATCATGCATCCGGACGGCCAAACATGTCACTTGTCGAGAAAATCGTCTATGTGAGCGACAATATCGAGCCGGGAAGAACACATGTGACAGAAGCTTTAAGAAAATCTGCCATGGAAGATCTCGACCACGCGCTTCTAGAAAACATGGAAGCCAAATTTCAATATTTGAAAGCAGAAGGAATGAAACTCGTATCTTTGACTGAAGATGCGATTCGATACTATAAAAACCAAGAAGGAGGGCATTAATGAGCGAACGACTTAAAAAAGTTGTCGATGCCTTACAAAATCTTATTTTGAAGGATATCCGCATATATGATTTTCGCGGTTTTTCTCCTTTTTTTGATTATCAAATCATTGCTTCCGCCAGCAATGAGCGACAGGTTCACGCCGCAATCGACCATTTGAAGCATGCACTTTCCGATCAGAAATATTTTCAGGTCGAAGGTCAGGAATCAAACCGGTGGTTGTTGTTTGATTTTGGCGACATCATTGTGCATGTGATGCACAAGGAAGAACGGGAATACTATCAATTTGAAAAATTGTTCATGGGCAGGGAAGAGATCCTTGCAGAGGACTTGTAAACATGGATTATGATTTATTGGCTACGTTTTACGACGCATTTATCGATCCTTTGATTTACCAGAAGTATATGCGTTTACTTGATAAGTACACATCCAAAGGAACACTCCTTGATATTGGATGCGGAACTGGCGCTTTATCTTTGGAATTGGCAAAAATCGGATTCAAGGTGATGGCCACCGATATTTCCGAGGAAATGTTGCAAGTTGTCAATATGCGTGCCAAAAAAGAAAAAGTTGACTTGGAAATCGGCGTCTATGACATGCTTGATCCCATCACGATGAAATTCGACACTGTCGTTGCCTCGATGGATGTTATCAACCATTTGGCAGATTTGGAAGATGTCGAATTCGGATTCACAAATATCTATAAGGCTTTGAATCCAAACGGTGTCTTCATTTTCGACATCTTAAGTGCGGAATACATCGATATGCTTGATGGATACAAAGAAGACGACGAAGAGTTTAATTTTCACTGGGAATCAAACAAAGGGGAAAAAGAACACAGCATCGTCCATACAATTACTATGACTATCGACGAAAAATTGCACGAAGTCAAGATTTACGAAGAAACCCACGATGCACTCTTATACGAACATATCGCAAAAAAAGTCGGATTCCATGTTTTGGAGACGTTTTCCTTACCAGAAAGAACAATCTTTGTTTTGCATAAATCAGAATAAAAGAAAATAGAGTCAGCCAACGTATAATATGAACGAGGTGATAGATGTGTTCTCGTTCATTAAAAAATACGTTGGCTTTTTTTTATTGTTTGTCGGCATTTTAGGCATCGGAGCAATCAACTTGGTCAAAACCAATGCCACTGAAGAAGTGTCTTTGACTACTAACGTCACTACAACTAATATTTCGACCACAACAAAGAAACTTGTAGTAGATGAGCTTGTTCAGACGGGTTCGACGACAATTGGTTTGGTTTATGTGGATATAAAAGGCGCAGTTGTCTTTCCAGGAGTATATGTCTTGGATTCAGGAACCAGAATCTTTCAGGCTTTGGCATTAGCCGGCGGCTTAAAATCAAATGCCGATACTTCGAGTATCAATCTGTCTCAAGAAGTGTTCGACGAGATGGTTATCTACATACCGGAAACGCCATCAAAAATAACACAGACAACTGAGATAAGCAAAACGATATGCGTGCAAATCAGAGGCGAAGTAACTAACCCGAAAGTGTATTATATTCCTGAGGCCTCGACTTTGGCTGATTTGATCAATTTGGCAGGTGGCCTGACAAACGAAGCAGATATTTCCAAACTTGATTTTTCAACGATACTTTGTTCAGGCTATAGCATAGAGATTCCCACCTACGGAAAAACTTCGACTCTAGGAGATGGAACAAGTTTGGAAGCAGCGGATATCGATGATGGTCTAATCGACATCAATTCCGCCGACTTGGATGAATTGATGTCATTAAAGGGTATCGGTATGGTTTTGGGACAAAGAATTATTGATTACCGGGCTGAATATGGAGGGTTTTCCGCTATCGAGGATATCATGCTGGTGTCTGGTATCAAAGAATCTATCTATGAAAATATCAAAGACTATATTAAAGTCGGAGACTGGTAATTTTATCCACTCGGCAATCTTGCTAATGCTATTTATCAAAGGATTGACCGATTTCGTTTTTTTTATCTTGTTCTTGGCCGATTTGTTGTTTTTATGGAAACGAGAACGCAAATTGATGTATTTGGGTCTTATCTTGGTATTATTGACCGGAGCGAGATTGTTTTGGCTTGATTCTCAAAGTTTTGATGAAACCTCAAACAAACTCTGTGGTACGATTACTACAGTAGAAACTGACCGGGTACTGATCAATGCCAAATCCAAATTCTATTTATACTTTTCAGAAATGCCTTCCCTGAAACCCGGTGATGTCGTCGAGGTCAGCGGAAGGTTTTTTTCGTTTGATTCGAAACAGATACCGCATGCTTTCAATTATGATACCTATCTCGAGGCAAAAGGAATCAAGGGTAATTTCATGGTGGATTCAGTCACAACCATAGATCATAAATTTCATCTTGGATTTTTTGAATATCAAGCTAAGAAGTATCTTGATGATGTCTTTCCAGAAACTGCGAAAAAGTACTTGTATTTGATGATTTTAGGCGACGATTCAATGCTTCAGGAATCAGAAATATCAAATCTTACCAAGCTTGGAGTTTCGCATCTGTTCGCTATTTCGGGAATGCATGTCGGTTTGCTGGTGCTCTTCCTGGATAAATTATTCAAAAAACTGTATCTGCAAAAGAGACATCATCAGATGGCAATCGGCGTTTTTCTAATCTTATATAACCTCATAACCGGGTTCAAGGTCTCGATTGTTAGGGCAACAATCCTTACCATCAGCATTTTCTTTATAGAAGACAAGGAAAATAGTCTCTCCCGGCTGGATGTTTTGAGTTTGTTGATGATGGTTATGCTACTGGTCAATCCATATTATTTGAATCAGGTTGGGTTTACTCTTAGTTATTTGATCAGCTTCTGCATTTTGCTCGGGCGTGATTTTATTGCCCACAAAAACAGTTTCATGCAGATCCTGAGATTGACCGTGCTGGCAAATCTTTTTGCGTTGCCTGTCATTTTGGAAATCAATAAGAGCTTTGGTATTTTGACCATCCCTGCCAATCTGTTTTTTATCGAATTCGTACAGATTATTTTTCTGCCGCTATCATTTGCCACGCTGTTTTTTCCTTTTTTCTCTCAAATCTATATATTCATATGTCGAACATTCGAAAGTTGCGTTAACTTTTTTTCGTCGTTTAATTTGCTGATTGGATTCAATTTTCCAGGAACTGTTAGTAGAATGCTATTCTATTTGTGTTTGTTCGGCTTCTTTTCCGCTTGGAAAAATAGAGAAAAAATGACAAAATACCTGATATTGTCAGTGTTTGTGGTTTTCATGTCATTAACCACCAATCCTTTTGTGAGCGAAGTAATCATCTTTGATGTCGGACAAGGCGATGCAATCTATGTAAATTCAGATGGCTGTAAAATGCTGATTGACACCGGATCCAAGGATGATTACGACAGCCTTTTGGCTTATTTTCAAGGCGAGAACATTCGCGAATTGGATCTGTTGGTGATTACACACATGCATGAGGATCATTTTGGTGAAGCAAATGATTTATTGGAAAAGCTTTCGATAGGCACACTTGTAATGAATAAAGAATCAAATTTTATCTTTCATGAAAAAACACTGATACCAAAGATTGGCGACAAACTCGTCTGTGGAAATCTAACATTCGATGTTTTGAATTCAGATCAGGGTTTTACAAACGAGAACAACAATTCGTTAGTGTTATCAGGAATGATCGGACCTGATCGCTGGCTGTTCATGGGCGATGCTGAGATGCAGATAGAAAGTAAATTACTAAACAATAATGAATTGATTTGTGATGTTGTAAAGGTTGGACACCATGGTAGCGATTCCTCGTCCTCATCTTTGTTCGTGGAAACTTCAAAAGCTAAATATGCATTGATTTCCGTGGGCAGAAACACTTTCGGCCATCCGAGTCTTGAAGTAATTTCTCGCTGGGAAAACCAAATGACAGATGTCATCATGACCGAGAATTCAGGGACGATTTGCTTTGTATACTGTCCGTTTATCACGAAGCCATTTGTTCGTCTACCGAACAATAATAATGTTTGGCCAAAACAGATATATTCTTTTTTCGGATTGTGAATCTAAACTAGCTATTTATAAAAACGCGAAAATATGTTAATATATCTCTTGGTGATAATATTGGAACAGATATTGTTTTTGCTTTCCGGAACAGATCATTATTTGATGAAGCAGAAGACCGATGAAATATTGACGAAATTCAAGATTGACCGGATGGATTTGGAAACCTACGATATGGAAGAGTCTTTGTTGCAGGACGCGATCGACAATGCGATGACAATTCCTTTTCTCTCGGAAAAAAAGGCAGTGGTTCTCACCAGCGCCTCGTTTATGTCTGCCGTAAAGCTAAATAAAGAATTGGAACATGATTTTATCCGCTTGGAAGATTACATCAAGAACCCCAACCCATCCACAGTTCTTATTATCTTGGCTCCATATGAAAAACTCGATGGGAGAAATAAAACCGTAAAGCTGATCCTGGATCACTTTGAAGTGATTTCCTGTAACCCTGATAAAAACAAGGATGTGTTCCAGGAAATTAAGGATGTCCTTTCCAAACAAAACTTAAAAATCGATGCCAATGCCTTACAAGTTTTTGTGAGCCGGGCCGGAAGCGACCGAGAAATGATGTTCAACGAACTTGAAAAACTGATCAACTATGCTTATGGATATGACACCATCACTGTTGACATGATCAAAGAAGTTGTCTACAAGAATCCTGAAGACCATATCTATCAGCTTGTCAACGCTGTTATCGAGGACGACAAGCAGATGATGATTGCTATCTACCGAGAATTACTTGAATCAAATATCGATCCGATGTGGATGATCAGTGCCATTATCTCCAAATTCCAAGAGATTCTTTACACAAAAGAATTGATTCGGATGAACTACAAATATGAAGACATAATGCATTATTTCGCTGCCAGCAAAGGCAGAACGTATTACATAATGAAAAATGCCAATCAGATAACCGAAAACCAACTCGAATTTTTTTTGACAAAACTTGAAGATCTCGACTCCAAGATCAAAACCGGACAGATTGACAAGCAGATCGGACTGGAACTGTTCATCTTGAGAATGTACCAATAAAGGCCTAGAATAAAAAGAAAAAAGCCAAAAGGCTTTTTTTTCTTATAAATTATTTACGTCTAGAGATAAACGTGATTTTTGTCTGGATGCATAGTTTTTATGATGAATTCCTTTTGAAACCGACTTGTCCAACTTCATGAATGCTACATTCAACGCTTCAACAGCGGCATCTTTGTTTTTGTTTTGAACAGCTATTTCTACATTTTTGAGCGCAGTCTTCAAAGAGGATTTGAACGAGACTTTTGCAGCGCGTCTTTTCTCATTGGTAAGAATACGTTTCATTTGCATTTTGATATTTGCCATAGTATCACCTCCATCAACATCAGTGGTAATATTTTATCAAATTATGAGCAAAAAAGCAACTATGATATTCAATTATTTTTCACGCAGCCATTTTCAAAACTTAATTGATGCTCCAGTGATTTCCAAAACCAAATCAGTTATTTGTGAATTTCTTTTTTTTGGTTCACAAGCTGATAAAATCCGCTTGGGTGCAGTTATTAGAATAACCGTCACATAATTTCATGAAATCCGCATAAATCCGTCATGATAGTCAATAAAAGTACTAAACTACTTGAAAAAACCTGGGAAAAACAAGTATAATCTATTTGTTAGAATATTTATCGACTTATGATGATTATTGAGGGAGTTATACTTTGAGATATTTCATCATTATCGTTTTGTCTGATTTTAGTAGGAGGACTACGGATGAAAAAAATCGAACAGAAGTCATATCGAAAGAACGACATTATTCTTGATGGTGTGAGATATTTGGTCGGGAACGGTTATTTCGGTTACCGGGGAACCTTGAGCGAGTACACAAAAGCGGAAATGGTAGCGTTAAACCTAAACGGAATTTACGATCAAATGGGTGATTTGTGGCGAGAATCTGTCAATGCCTTCAATCCTCTTTATACAATTGTCCGCGTCAAGGATGTCGAACTGAATCCTACGAAAATAAAGCCAACCTCCCATAAAATCGGCATTGATATTGACAAAGGGACATTTTACCGTCAAACCGCATTTACTATAAAAGATAATCAAATTACTATCAATTCGGAACGATTCGCAGATCAAAAAAACAAAGAACTTCTATATGAAAAATACACAATCGCTGCTGAGTCTAATGTCAAAGTCGACATCTACTCCGGCATTGATTTGGATATCTATAATCTTTCCGGAAATCATCTGGACATCGATGAAACGATTGATGAAGCCGATTTTTATTTTGTCAAGGCAAGAACAAAAGAATTGGGGCTTCCGGTGATAGTCGGAGAAACGTCGACGAGAAACTTCGCTGCTGAAGGAGAACCAATCATCCAGAATCGCAAGGTTTTACGCCATTATCATTTGGAGCTTGAAGCGAAAAAAGAATATACCATTTACAAATACGTTGGAGTTTGCCATACCAGGGATGATAGTTATGAGTATCTAGACACCTTGATTACGAAAGCGCAAAAAATTGGCTATAAGAAACGATACATCGAAAACGAAGAATTTTGGCGTGCCAGATGGGATGTTTCCCGAATCGAGATCATCGGAGACGAGGAAGCCAACACCGGCGTAAACTATTCAATCTATCAACTGATCAGTGCCAGACCATATTCTGATAATGTATCCAGCCCTGCCAGAGGCCTTTCCGGACAAGTATACAAAGGAGCTGTGTTTTGGGATGCAGAAATATTCATGTTGCCGTTTTACCTGAATACAGATCCGGAAGCTGCGAGACATATGATAATGTATCGCATTTTAGGGCTTGAAGGCGCCATGAAGAAGGCAAAGCATTATGGGTATCTCGGAGCCTATTACGCCTGGGAAAGCCAAGAAAAGGGCTATGACGCGTGTAGCGACTACAATATGACTGATGCCATGACCGGAGAGCCGGTCAGAACATATTTCAAGGAAAAGCAAGTTCACGTCAATGGTGCCATGGTTTATGCCTTGGTCAAATATCTCGAAAGAACCGATGATGCCTCTGTCTTGTTTGCTGGGGGTATGGAAATGGTCATCGAATGCTCGCGATTCTATCTTGACTATCTTACCTATAATCGAGAAACAAAAATGTATGAGGCTTTGTCTGTGATTGGTCCTGATGAATATCATGAAAAAGTTGATAACAATGCCTACACAAATTATATGATTGATTATGTGTTTGAACAAACCGATTTATTGCTTGATTATGCGAGAAGTCACGAATCCAAAAAAATAGCCCAGTTTATCAAGGAAAAAGACTGGACTCAAGATATAGTAAAAATCAGAACGATGCGGGAAAAACTGTATCTGCCATTGCCAAACGAAGGAAATGTCATCGAGCAGTTCTCCGGTTATTTCGATTTGGAAGAGACGACGGTCGAAGAATTAAAAAAGAAAATCAAACATCCAAATGAATATTTGGGTGGCGAGACTGGCCTGGCAACCCCCACAAAAATCATCAAACAGGCGGATGTCGTTTCACTCATGGCGGTGTTGCCTGAGAGATTTACAAGAGTAGTAAAAAAAGCTAATTTTGCGTATTATGAACCCAAGACTGAACACGGATCGAGCCTTAGTGCCTCGATGCATGCCTTGTTAGCCTGTGATGTTGGCAAACCAAACTATGCGTATCCTCATTTTATGAGAAGTGCTACAATCGATCTTGAAGGGACTGGCAAACAGTTTGCCGGAGGTCTCTATATCGGTGGTACTCACCTTGCCGCATGCGGAGGAGCCTATATTTCCTTGGTTTACGGATTCTGCGGATTGAAGCATCACAACTACCTAATCACAGTGGATACTAGGCTTACCAGCAAGATTAAAGAAGTGCGGTTCAATGTCATTGTAAAAAGCAGAGTTGCTAGCGCCAAAGTTACAAGCACTAATGCATTTGTCACTTGGGAGAAGAGCGAATGAAATTAAAAGGATTCATATTTGATTTGGACGGAGTGATTGTTTCTACCGATGAATTCCATTACCTTGCTTGGAAACATATTGCCATTCAGGAACAGATCCCTTTTGACCGCGAAATAAACAATAGACTGAGAGGCGTGTCCAGAATGGCTTCGCTTGACATTCTTTTGGAAAAAGCCAATAAGAGTTATTCAAATTCTGAAAAAGAGATTTTAGCTCAAAAAAAGAATGAACTGTACAAACAATCCCTGCAATCTCTTAAAGCCGAAGACATGCTGCCGGGAGCCATGGATATTTTGACATTTCTGCGAAGTAAAAACGTAAAACTTGCAATTGGGTCCAGCAGTAAAAACACATCAAGGATCTTGCATCAGATCGGACTCGATACATATTTTGACGCTGTCGCGGACGGGACTGACATCTCTAATAGCAAACCAGATCCCGAAGTGTTTTTGTTAGCCGCAAAACGATTGAACTTGAGGCCATCTGAATGTGCCGTGATTGAAGACGCGACGGTGGGAATCGAGGCAGCTAAAGCGGGGGGCATGGTCGCGATTGCCATCCATGATGCGACCAATTCTACTTTTGCCGATTACCAGATTTCTGACTTATCGGAAATTAAAACGCTTTTTTCGTGGCAGTAGACTGCCACTTTTCTTATTTGCAATTTGACTTTAATCCAATTTATAGTACAATTATTAACGGAGGTATTAAAAAATGAAATCGAACTCAAGACTTATTTTAGGAATACTTTTAGTGGTTTTCGGAGTTGTCTTTTTACTTGACAGACTAGATATCATCCCTATCAATATTTTCTTTGACGGCTGGTGGACACTGCTTTTGATCGTACCAGCTCTGGTCTCGATGTCGAAACAGGGAGTAACGGCCGGCAACGCGATTTTGCTGACGATTGGGTTGTATTTCTTTATCGATGAAAGAGGCTGGAATTTCAAGGGCTTGTTCATGCCTTCGATTTTGATCCTGTTCGGCTTATACTTTATTCTCAAAAAGCGCTGATCATGTGTCTTTTTTGTGACATTTTGTTGAAAAGAGAAAAGATCATTTTCGAAAATGATTTGGCTTTTGCCATCTTGGATAATTATCCGGTTACAAAAGGTCACGCTCTCATCATTTCCAAACGACATTTCGAATCATATTTTGATGCATCTGTTGCAGAACTTGTGGCAATCGACGATGCTTTGAAAAATGTTAAAAAAATCCTTGACGATTCAATACATCCCGATGGGTATAATCTCGGAGTAAATCAGGGCAGGGCTTCCGGTCAAAGCGTGATGCATCTCCATGTCCACCTGATTCCCAGGAGTTTTGGCGACACTCCGAATCCCAGAGGTGGCGTCAGGGGCGTATTTCCTGATAAACAAGATTATGATGGTTCAGGAAATTGAGGCGAAACCCATGGATTTGATTCTAATCCCGATTGACAAGAATTACGCTTTGCAGTCGATTGAATCGCTGCTTGCTTCTTTTCACATTTCCCATAAGAAAATCAAAGCTTTGGAAATTGCCAATGCTTTGTTTTTAAATGGAAAGAATGTTTCTTTGACTGAATTATTGTCGCAAGGAGACAAACTGGAAATTGATGTTGCTTCCGAAGAAAAACTCGATTATATTCCTGACATAGGAAAAATAACCTGCTTATATGAAGACGATTGGGTCTATGTGTTGGACAAACCTCCGGGGATTATCATCCATCCGGAATTTAAAACTGAAACCGGAACACTTGCCAATCTTGCTGCTTCATTTCTCGAGGCTAGAAATATCGACAGGCAGGTGAGATACTTGCATCGCCTTGACAAGGACACGTCCGGAGTCATCTTGTTTGCCAAGCATTTTCTAGCGCACAGTTTTCTTGACTACCACTGGAACCACATTGATGTCTCGAGAGAATATCTCGCACTTGTCGAAGGCAAAATGGAAAAAAGACAGGGAAAGATCGACTTACCAATTGGCAAGGATCGACATCTCAACAACAAATATATCGTTTATCGAGGCGGCAAAAACGCCATAACCCGCTATGAAGTTGTAGCTGAATATACAAATTGCTCTTTGGTACGACTTTGGCTTGAGACAGGCAGGACGCACCAAATCCGGGTTCACATGGCATATTCAGGACATCCGCTCCTTGGGGACAAGATTTATGGAGCAAAAAGTAAATACGATGGCAGAATCTTGCTCCACTCCGCAAAAATTTCTTTCATCCATCCATTGACAAAAAACATCTTGGAAGTGTCAAGTCCACTACCCGAAGATTTCCAAAAGTGGCTGAATGATTGAAGAGTAGTTGCTGCATGTTGACAAAAAATAGTGTATAATAATATTTGAGAATGCCGAAGGAGGAATCTTTCATGAAAAGAAAAACAAAAATCGTCTGTACAATCGGTCCCGCGATCGATTCGGATGAAATGATTGAGAAAATAATCAATGCTGGAATGAATGTCGGGCGGATTAATTTTTCGCATGGAACGCAAGAAGAACATAAAAACAGGATTGAGATGATCAGGCGACAAGCAAAAAAATTGAACCGCTATATCGGTATCATGGCTGATACCAAAGGCCCGGAAATCCGCACGGGCATGTTTGAAAATCAACAGGCATATTTCAAGAAAGACAGTATAGTCGAGATTTTTAGAGAAGAAATGTTGGGAAATGCTTCGGGATTTCATATTTCTACTCCCGAACTTTTTGCTGATATCAAAGTTGGAGATTACATTTTGATTGATGACGGCAAGATGCGTCTTACCGTACAAGAAGTTGCCAATGAAAAACTAAAATGTGTCGTTAACAACTCCGGATTCATCAAAAGCAGAAAAGGCGTCAATGTTCCAAACGTCAAATTATCGATGCCATTTCTTTCGGAAAAAGACAAAGAGGATATCCTATTTGCCGCAAATAACAAAGTCGACATGATTGCCATGTCATTTGTAAGAAGGAAAGAAGATGTAGTGGCAATCAGAGAATTACTGAAAACCGTTGGCGCAGAAAAGATTGAACTGATTGCCAAAATCGAAAATCAGGAAGGTGTCGACAATCTTACGGAAATTTTGAGTGTGTCTGATGGAGTCATGGTTGCCAGAGGCGATCTTGGCGTCGAAGTATCGACAGCCCTTGTCCCAATCTACCAAAAGAAACTAATCAAAAAAGCCAATGAAGTTGGCAAACCTGTCATAACCGCAACCCATATGCTGGAATCGATGATGTCTTCTCCCCGGCCTACTAGGGCGGAGGCGTCAGATGTGGCAAACGCAATCCTTGACGGCTCAGATGCAATCATGCTTTCTGGAGAAACGGCAGCTGGCGAATATCCGATTGAAGCAGTATTGACGATGGATACGATCGCAAAGGCAATCGAAGATATCATTCCATATGAAGAACGGCTCCAAAGATCAATAACTACTTCCCACAAAACTATCAATGACGCAATCGGAATCGCTGTCAGTCAGACAGTAATATCGCTTCCAAAAGCGGAAGTAATCGTTGCTTTTACCGAAACCGGAGGCACAGCAAAAAGAATGTGCAAATTCCGCCCGGGAGTTCCCATCATCGCCATCACCGACAGCATCGAAACCTGTCAGAGACTATCCTATTACTGGGGAGTATTTGCAACTTTGAAAAAGAACGTTACCGATTACAAGCTCTATGATCAGTATGCTATCGAGGTTGCCAAAGATTTCGGATATCTTCCGGGAGCAACAATAATTATCACATCCGGCTGGGGACAGGAACACGGGTCGACCAATACGATGAGAATCATCGATATTCCTGAATAAAAAAACAACAGAAATTGGCATAATCCAATTTCTGTTTTTGTTATCTATTTCTTCAATTTTGCTACACAATTGTTATTCAGTTTAGTCTTGAAATTGGTCTTCAACGTCAGTGACTGTGATTGAAACGGAAGTATGGTATCTATACGTGATTCCATCAATTCTTACTGAGCAGTATGCTGCAACAACATATGATTCAGGTCTGCCAGCAGAGAACGTCTCACTCACTCGCTTGACTCCATATGGCCAGATTAGATGATTCGCTGCTGGCAAAGTAAATATAGGGTTATCTTTATCTTTAAGCAATAAAAGAATATGAATTATGACAGGATGAAAAGTGCCTTCATAGATACCGAAAGAATGATTTTTGAATTCCGCCACAGCTACAATTTCTTCTTGGGTTTCATACGTTGTCTTGTTTGTCCTAATTGTCAGTTCAAAGGTGTCTTGGCTCGGCTCTATCAGTATTGAAACTAGACATAATGAAACAATCACAAATAATGATATTACCAAAATTAGGATGGCTTTTTTCGACACAATATCACCACTTTTTTCATGTTGATCATAATTAAATATGATTAACGGTAAAAATGAATATTTATCCATTTCAAACATAGCATTATTGATTATTATTTTCAAGCGGTTGGACTGATTTTTCTTTCGATATTGCTATTTACATCAAAGTAGCATAGAATATAGGTGAATGTTGAAACGTTTCGGAGGAATTTATGAACGTACTTGCTGAGGAACTCTACAGAAGT
>CAYWOK010000035.1:0-14654 GCA_964459895.1 uncultured Candidatus Izemoplasmatales bacterium | reverse complement strand
TTTGCATGGTGAATACAATCCTTTCTAAAGTATTGAAATGTCATAACTTTACTGCCTATTATACATAATAAACGCACATTTTGCAAATAGAAGCTCCGTTTTATTTCTTCATTGACTTGATTTTTACCAAATAAGGCTTTACAATTGAATTACATGCAGGAAAAATACTCTGGATTGTAGGTCTTTTGGCCAACAGGTCACACTAAAAAGAGATATTTTTAGTGTTTTTTTTAGCAAAAGGAGGAAAGCTATATGCCACCGATCTTCTATTGGTTCTTGGCTTGTTTTCTAGTGTCCTTGGGAGGAATCGTCGCTGCTGTGATTCTGGTTGTCGCCCAAAACAGAAAACGGAAAATCATCTCCAACAATAAAGAACAAGTTTATGTAAAAAGCACACAAAAGACAAATTCCAAATTCAAGGGAAAGGCACGTTATTTTGTGGAATTCGTCGCAAGAAACGGCGCTGCTTTTCAGTTGGAAGTAAAACAGAGTCTTTATGACCAGTTATATGTCAACGATATTGGAACTCTTGTCCATAAGCGAAATACAATCCTGTTTTTTGAAAAAAAGAAACAGACTCTGCCAACTTTTTTCAATGAGTCCAAATCAACGACAAAAACAATGCAGGTAACAATGGATTCTCCAAGATTCAATCTCGCAATTCAAAGAAAAGATCAAGTGTATGCAACTTTGGATGAAGTGATGCGATATCTTGACAGAATGTTGGAAAACAAAAAAGATAATTTTATCGCTTTGGAAGATGAAGCAAAAGACTTATTAGAAATCTCCGCAAACGACCAAGGCGTGATTGATATCAGATTTCTGCAAAGAAATATAACCTATCAATTACACAGAATAGATTTTATGATAGTCAAAACAATCGTCAAGAGTTTCTTTAACAAAGTCAACCTTGTTGAAACATTTGATTTCCAGCCAGAAAAATAGCTTTTTTATAGCACTCGTTTCTATGGTATAATTATATCAAAGGGGGTGATGTCATGATTTGTAGAGTATTGGTCGATGTTCCGGTAAGAGCTGTGGACAGGTTGTTCGATTACGAAATACCTGCTGAATTCCAAGACATATTGGAAATCGGAATGCGCGTTATCGTTCCTTTTGGAAACCGGGAATTGATGGGATTTTGTCTGGAAATTGTGGATGAAAGCGAATATGAAAATCACCTCAAACCAATCAAGTCGCTATTGGACTTGGAATCATATTTGACAGAAGAACTGATCGATCTTGCCAAGAAAATCCAGGAAGACACTTCAAGCATTTTGATCAGAGTGATTGAAACGATGCTGCCTTCGGCTCTTAAAATGACCTATAAGACATTGCTCTGTGTTTTGGATCGGCATAGTTTATCAGAAACATTAAGATCGTATTTTGAAAATACGGATGAGAGATATCTCGATCAAGAATTCGCAACGGTCTTAAAACAGGTCAAAGAAGCGGTTAAGGCCGGAACCCTGAGGCAAACGATAGAAATAAAGTCAAAAGCAAAACCTCGCTCGGTGAGAGTCGTAAAATTACTAAATCACGATTCACTGCCAAAAACCGATAAACAAAAAAGCATCATCACTTTTTTAAGGGAGAAAGAAACAAAGAGTGAAAATTATCAGGCCCTGCTTAAGAATTTGTCAATCACTTCATCGGTGGTGGACACCTTGTCAAGGCAAGGGTATATTGAGATCGTTTCCCAAGAAGAATACCGAGAGCTTTTTTCTCTCCAACCAGAGAATGACAAACATGTTGTCTTAAATAGCGAACAGGAAATCGCATATAATAAAATTCTTTCCAAGTTAGACCAAAACCAATTGTTTCTTTTACATGGCGTGACTTCATCAGGGAAAACTGAAATTTATTTGAAAATCATCGAAGAAGTGTTGAATACTGACAGGGAGGTCATCTTCCTTGTTCCGGAGATATCTTTGACTCCGATGATGGTATCAAGATTCAAAAGCAGATTTCACGACCAGGTTGCCATCTTGCATTCTGGACTATCTGTCGGAGAAAAATTTGATGAATGGAGAAAGATAATCCGGCATGAAGTCAAGATCGTCATTGGTGCGAGAAGCGCCTGCTTTGCGCCATTTACCAATCTTGGCCTAATCGTTGTCGACGAATGCCACGAAACGACGTACAAACAGGACGAGATGCCAAAATACTACGCATTGGATGTGCTGGATCACCGTGCTAAATATTACAATATTCCAATGCTAATGGGGTCTGCAACGCCAAATATCGAATCTTATGCCAGGTACAAACGCGGATACTATGAACTGTTGGAACTAAAAAAAAGAGCTCAAAACTCTAGTTTGCCAGAGTTGCAAATCGTTGATATGAAACAAGAATTTAAGAGCGGAAATTCCAACTTGTTGTCAAATTCGCTCTATGAGGAAATCAAAACCCGCCTCGAAAAGAAGGAACAGACGATTTTGCTTTTGAACAGGAGAGGGTTTTCCTCATTCGTGATTTGCAGGAATTGCGGCTTCGTCTTTACTTGTCCGCAATGCGATATATCACTTACTTATCATGAAGCTGACCATACTTTGAAATGCCATTATTGCAACCACAAGCAACCAGTTCCAAAAACCTGCACCAAATGTAATTCCGAAGATTTGCGATACTTCGGTTCAGGAACACAGAAAATTGAAGCGGAACTAGCCATCCGTTTTCCGCAGGCAAAAGTTGTTCGGATGGACAATGACACGACCAGGACAAAAAATGCGCATGAAAAATTGTTGTTCCAGTTTGAACAGGAAGGGGATATTCTTTTGGGAACCCAAATGATTGCCAAAGGGCTGGATTTTCCCAACGTTACCCTGGTTGGTATCATTCAGGCAGATGGCAATCTCTATTCCCCTGATTTCCGCGCACCGGAAAAAACCTTCCAGTTGATCACTCAAGTTTCCGGAAGAGCAGGCAGAAGAGATGTTTCTGGAAAAGTCATAATCCAAGCTTTCAATCCGGATCATTACGCGATTCAATATGCCTTCAATCATGATTACCTAGGGTTTTATGAACATGAGATGAAATTAAGAAAACTTGCAAAATATGTGCCATTTTACTTTCTGGTGCAAATCCTTTTTGCAGGAGAAAAGATGCGAGATTTGTTTGTCGCAGCGAAAGCTGCTGTTGGGTCCATCAGGCAAACTCTGACAACCGAAGCGATTGTGCTCGGTCCTTCTTTGCCAATAATTCCTAAAGTGAAAAATCTTTACAGTTGCCAGGTAATCATCAAGTATAGGAATGAACCTAAATTAAATCCATTGCTTTCCGAAATCAAAGAAACATATGAAAATGAACTTGTCCGGATTTCTATCGATAAAAGTCCGGCTTTGAGTTAGGTGTGATAAAGATGAAAATAGTATATATGGGTACCATGGATTTTGCCGTCCCCATATTAAGAGGATTGGCGGAAAACTATGATGTCTCTTTGGTAGTAACTCAGCCAGACAGACCTTTCGGAAGAAAAAGAGAGCCAAAACCATCCGCAGTCAAACTTGAGGCGGTACAACTTGGGATTCCTGTTTTCCAACCGGAAAAAATCAAGACAGATTATCAGAAAATTTTGGATCACAAACCAGATTTGATTGTAGTCGCTGCATATGGGCAGATGATTCCTGACATAATCCTGGATTACCCCCTTCACAGATGCATCAATGTACATGCGTCCCTGCTTCCTAAATACCGTGGCGGCGCACCGATGCAAAGAGCAATAATGAATGGAGACGTGACGACCGGAGTAACTGTCATGTACATGGAGAAAAAAATGGATTCCGGTCCAATTCTCGCTCAAAGAAAAGTTACAATCAAAGACACAGATGATGTCGATACATTGGAAAGAAAATTGGCAACTACAGGAAGCAATCTGTTGCTTGAAATCCTTCCAAAAGTGTTGGAAAACGCAATTATTCCAAAGGATCAAGATCCAAACCTGGTTACTTTTGCCTATAATTTGAAGCCAGATGAAGAGAAAATTGATTTCAATCAAAGTGCAAGAAGAATTTTTAATCATGTAAGAGCGTTCCATCCCAAGCCTCTGTGTCACACGGTAATTGATGGCTTGAAACTGAAATTATTCATTATCGAGGCCCTGGATTCTGACTTATACAAGGATAGAGAAAACGGAGAGATTGTGTTTTCCAACCGTGAGAAAGTATATGTCAAAGCCGCAAAAGGTATAGTTTCACTTAAAAAAGTTCAATTGCAAGGAAAAAACGTTATGAACATAACAGATTTCATGAATGGATTAGGCAAAAATCTGCTTTCTACTGGGAAGATTTTGAAATAGACTTTCAGTATCCAATATTAATATGTTATAATATTTAGTTAGTATATACTCATTTAGGGGTGATTATATGAACCGTCAAAAGAACTTGTTTTCTCGCGAAGAAATGTATTTGATGAATCTTGACAAACTGCATGAACGTGGAGTTTCAATTGAACAAATCGCTGAAATAGCCTTCAAACAGCAATCCAAATGGAAACCCGATATTTCCTATAATGAATGTCTAGAGTCCGTAGAAAAGATTCTTTCTTTGCGTGACGTGTTCCATTTGTTGCAACTTGGTGCGGAAATCGACCGTCTTACCGAAGAAAATGCTTTCCATGGACCGATTCAATCAATTTTGGAAACGGATTTAGGAATGTTCGGAATTGATGAACTGTTTGGTTTGGAACTTGCTGGTCTTTATGGTACGATTGGAAAGACTAATTTTGGTGATATTGATGTCAATAAACCCGGAATTGTCAACAAACTAAACGAAGCGGGAAAAAAAGGAAAGAACGCATGCCACACTTTCCTTGACGATATCGTCGGCGCCATAGCGGCTGCAGCATCGACAAGAGTCGCACAAATCGAAAATGAAATCGAAGCAAGAAAAGATCCTTCGATCATCGAACAACCTAAATTGTTCTAGTCTATACACTTGAGGCAAAGGGGGTGATGTGATGGACAATCGAGAAAAAGCCTTGGATGAATTTTTCCGCAAGAATGATTCAGCCAAGAAAAAACGTTCAGTAAAATCTGATAAACCTGAAAGCCAAGTCAAGATTGATGAGTATTTGGCATCGGTTGTGCCGGAGAAACCGCAAAAGAAAAGAACGCTTTTGGACAAATTCGTCGATTTCTTCCGCATCACGTCATTCAAGAACAGGTTTGATGAGAAAAAAGTCAGCGCGAATATCAAGCAATTCGAAGTCGAAGGAAAAAGCAAACTTTCGATTTTCCTCAATAAAATGCGTCTATTTTTTATCAATCGCTTTAGTTTTGAAGCCGGGATTGATATTTTGGATGAAACATCGGTATTATATCGCAAAAACATGGTCATCAGAAACATTCTCTGGATCACCAATATTGTGTTTTTGCTTTTCACTTTGATTGGATCTGAAGGCGTAAATCTTAAAATTAATTTGATTGTCACCTTTGCGATATCTTTGATTATGGTGTTTACCAGCCGCACGATTCGCAAAATAATTTTACAGGAGCCAAAAACACTGCACAAGCAACAACTTGGAGAATATGTTTCAGGTGTCTATATCCTGTTGATGGCGATAGCTGTATACGTGAAACTTAGAATCACACTTGGTTCAAATGCTGCCGAAGGCTTCTTCAGCATCACCCAAGCCGGATATTCTCTCATTTATTTCGCTTTGGTCGTTTTGGCACTATATCAAGATTCGAAATTACTTAGCCTGATATTTAAGATTTCTATCATTGTCATGACCATTATCCATGTGACAGTTCTTTATCCTGTTATTGACCATGCAACAGATATTGTAACGTTATGGAATTATCTCAAAGGTCCGATTCTGACAGACATCATCCTCAGGACATTGGTGCTAGCCGTATTCATGATTGCGCTTTACTCGACCGCGAAAATATCTGAAGACATGAATAACAAAAGAAAAGAAGAACTCATCAAACGCAGAGCCATGGAAAAAGATTTCAAGGCTGTCGTATCCGATGTTTTCGACGTTATCAGTGTCTATAGGCAGCGAGTAGATGAAAATCAAGAAAAAATGGTGATCATGGCCTCCAAAAGAGTAGCTGAAATGTCCGGAAAACTTGGAAATTACCTTGGTTATTCACCTAAGCTTTGCAAGGAAATCTTTGACTTTTCCACGATCCATATTGACAAGAAAGATTATTTATCACTTGCAGATTATGATTCTAAGGATGTTTTGGAAGAATCCGATTTTCGTAAAATCAGGGAAAAGACGATTGTTGGTTCAGTAATCATCAAGCGGTTGCAACTCGAAAAAAAGGGAGAAGACATTGTTCGTGCCCATTTCGAGAAAACAGCTGACAAAGACTTTATCAAGGAAATGAACATCATCCAGAATAACCGCGAATCACAAGTCATATTACTTTGTCAGATTTATGACATCTTGAGGCAGCCCAGGAACTATAAGCGAGAACTCAAACATTCACGTTCCATGGATTTGTTACAATTGGAGTTTTTTCCTTATTTCGATCCACAGATAGTTGACCGATTCGTCAAATACAGCGAAGATTTCGAATCGATTTACTACAAGTTGAGCCCAGAATAGGAGACAGACAAATGTATCGATTTTTTACTTCCGAATCTGTGACCGAAGGTCACCCGGACAAAATATGCGATCAAATCAGCGATTCCATTCTGGACGCTATTTTGACCGATGATCCCGATGCAAGAGTCGCAGTGGAAACACTCGTTACAACTGGACTTGTACTTGTTGCCGGCGAAATTACAACTGCTACATATGTCGATATTCAAAAGATTGTCCGCGACACAGTCGCATCAATTGGCTACGACCGCGGGAAATATGGCTTCGATGCCGAGAACTTAGCTGTTTTGGTATCGATAAATAATCAATCTCAGGACATTGCTATTGGTGTCAACGAGGATTTGCACCATGAACAAGGCGCGGGCGACCAGGGCATGATGTTTGGATATGCGATTTCTGGTACTCCAGAATATATGCCGATCACCCATGTGTATGCCAGTAAACTGGCGCTTCGTTTGGCACAAGTCAGAAAAAGCGGTGTGTTGCCTTATCTTCGCCCCGATGGCAAGACTCAGGTAACAGGAGAATTCAATGAAGATGGAAGCCTTAAGCGCTTTGACAAGATCCTCATTTCTACACAACATTCTCCGGAATCTCTTCAAGAGACTATTCGCAAAGACTTGATCAAACATGTAATTAAAGAAGTCATTCCTCCAAAGTATTTGGATGAAGAGACTATAATCTATGTCAATCCGACCGGAAGATTCGTCATTGGCGGACCATCCGGAGATTCCGGTGTAACCGGAAGAAAGATCATTGTGGATACTTATGGTGGCGCCGTGCACCACGGAGGCGGAGCCTTTTCTGGAAAAGACCCTTCAAAAGTCGACAGGAGCGCGGCTTATGCTTGTCGTTATGTTGCCAAAAATGTTGTTGCTGCTGGCCTTGCGAAAGAATTGGAAATTCAGGTTTCATATGCAATCGGTTTGGCAAAACCAACTAGCATCGGTGTCAATTCCTTTGGAACAGGTAAATTTTCCGATAATGAACTCGTGGGAATTATTGAAAAACATTTCGATTTTCGTCCTAAAGCGATTATTGATTATTTTAAATTGAAACGACCGATATACAAACAGACAGCCGCTTACGGCCATTTTGGCCGAAGCGACCTAGACCTTCCGTGGGAAAAACTGGATTTGGTCCCAATTCTGAAAAATTACTTGGAAGCGGGTAGAATGTCATGATACTATCGGTCTTAGGACAAATTTTAGAAGTCATAGGTGGGATTCTTGTTTTTGTCGGTGCAATCATTGTCACAAGCATCCTTATCGTCAGATCACTCAAAGCAAGCTATAAGGATGTTTACAAATATCAGTCGAAGTTCGATATCGAACTCAGAAAAATGATCAATCTTCTATCCAAAGTCAATGGTAACGGCAACGGGAACGGAAAATTGAAAGACTATCAGAACGAAGTAATCAAAGAACTTTCCCATGAGGAGAAAAAACATCTATTATTGCTTATCGATGAGATGTACGAAGGATTGGACAAACTCGACGATACCAATACCTATCTGGTCGAGACATTCGAGAATCTTCAGGAAGAAAGAAGAATCCGCGATAGCAAGGCCATCGTATTTAACCACAAAATTCTGATGTTTCCTTTCAATATCTATGCCAAAATCCTCAAAATGAAAAAATGGGATTTATTCCTTCACCAACAATAAAAACAGAGTTCGCGAGAACTCTTTTCTTTTGGTTGGATTGTATGGAGGCTGCAAACTAGATGTGTGTCACCAAATAATATTTATTCATTTTCATATTTGGCGCCTTGGAAACTTTGATTTTTTCTCAGCAATTTGTCGATTTCGTTTGTGACGACGAATTTTTTTAGCGACCATTTGGGAGTAATCAATTCTTCTTTGGGACTATCCCCCGTGAGGCGGTATAAGACGATGTCGGGTCGAAGCAGTTCGATTTGGCACGCGACGATATCGACATATTCATCCCGGGAAAGAATAGGAAAAGGTTTCGTCTCGTAATAGTGTTCAAGAACAGTGTTTTTCATAATGTAGAGCATATGGATCTTCAGCCCTTGGATATCGAGTTTGTTTAGAAATCGGACAGTTTGCAGCATCATATCCTTGGTTTCTTTTGGCAATCCGTTGATAATGTGACATACGACATGGATATCGTGTTTCCGGAGTCGTTGGACAGCGTCGACAAAAGTATCAAGATCATGCTGACGATTGATGATCTTTCCGGTTTCCGGATGGATCGTCTGCAAGCCAAGCTCGACAGTCAAAAATGTCTGTTTGTTCAAATCGGAAAGATATTCAACAATTTCAGGTTGGAGACAGTCCGGCCTAGTGGCAATACTGATTCCGACAATATTTTCATCCAATAACAAAGCTTTTTCATATAGCGATTTTAGTTTTTCCACTGGGGCATAGGTGTTGGTATTGGCTTGAAAATAGACGATTGTTTTGCCTATCGGCCATTTTTTGCGCATTGTCGCTGATATTTTTGAGTACTGGGTATCCAGGGAATCCAAAACATCTCCGGCAAAATCACCGGAGCCTTTTTCCGAACAATAAATGCATCCTTCAGTAGAAAGTGTTCCATCCCGGTTGGGACAGGTAAAATTTCCGTTTAAGGGAATCTTGAAGACCTTAGTACCGAATTTTGCTTTGTAAAAATCATTTACAGTCAAATAAGGTCTTTCCTTGTTTCGATAATCCATGCTACCACCAGAGAAGATTATAGCATATTTACGAGCATTTTATCTTTGTTCTAGAGAAGATAATATGTTATAATGTAATGAGTTAGGTGATGACCATGTATAATATTGCGAAAGACAGCTTGTTTCAACCGAAATCAATAATCAAATACCGCAACAAATCAGGATGGTTTGCTTTTTTTTATCTTCTGATTTTGACTGTCTTCATTAGTATCGGGGGAGCAGTTTTTTATCTTGGATATCAAAGTAATACGGCAATAAACACCGTAACAACCGGATGCGACTTGGGTGTGGGAGGCGTTGTTTGTGATGACGCAATGCATAACAACACTGACAAATACCAGCTCTATGGATACTCAGTGTTCTTTTTGGATGATACTGGCGAAATATCCGATGTGCTGACGCTGATGGATGACGCTTCCATAGTTGTCCAGGGGAATTCTTTGGATTTCTATATTTCCGGACGTTTCTTCAGTTCGCTGAGACCTTTTTCTTCTTTGCCCGATACAATGACTTTTGACAACTATTTTGCCAATATCTCAACTGCTGTTTTGATAGGAAGCATATTGATCACCTATCTAGGAAATCTCTTCCTGCTTGTTTTTATTTCACTGGTTTCCACAATTCCTTTCATCAGACTGAGAAAATTCATCCGTTTCAAAGTTATCTATAAACTTGTTATTTTCGCGATTACACCAATCGCTTTCCTGATGACTTTCTACAACCTGTTGGATCTTCCTGAATATCTGTTTTTCATTTTGATGCTTATCGGCTACAGATCTGTCTTTCTTTTACAAAGAGAACTATATTACCAGACTATGTTGCACTTGCAGGAAAATGCATCTGGGACAGTCGATGCATCCTATAAAGTTATGGACGAAGAAAAAGATTCGGAATCAGACAAAGATGAAGACGAGGAAGACTTGTAATTTGCCCTTGCAAAAGCCGTTCAATCATGATATGATATTCTAAAATGCAATGAAGAAGAAATAGTAGTGACCATTTTGACTTGCAGAGACCCGGTGGCAGGTGTAAACCGGGACAAAATGGACATGAATTGGTCTTTGGAGCAGTCAAGGCGAAACTCGGGAGTCTTGAACGTTTTCCGCGTTAGGGAACAAAGTGCCGGCAGATGCCGGAACAAAGGTGGTACCGCGATTCAAGTCGTCCTTTTTAGGACGACTTTTATATTTAAAAGGAGGTCATTGTATGAGTGAGTTCATTCCCAGTTTTGATCATCAGATTTTGGAAAGCAAATGGCAGAAACGCTGGTATGAATCAGACTGTTTCACAGCCGTTGATTTTGACGAAAAACCAAAATATTACAATCTGGTGGAATATCCGTATCCTTCGGGGCAAGGAATGCATGTCGGCCATATCCGCGCCTACATGTCTTTGGAAGTTGTCTCCCGAAAAAGAAGGATGGAAGGATATAATGTGTTGTTTCCCATCGGGTTCGACGCTTTCGGTCTGCCAACAGAAAATTATGCAATCAAACATCAGATTCATCCCAGAATCGTAACCGATAGAAATATCAAAATCTATACCGCCCAGTTGAAGGCAACCGGTTTTTCGTTTGATTTCAACCGGCTTGTCGATACTACCGATCCGGAATATTACCGTTTCACCCAATGGATCTTTCTCAAAATGTTCGAGCATGGTCTGGTATATAAAAGCAAAACAGACGTCAACTTCTGTCCCGACTGCAAAGTCGTACTTTCAAATGAAGAATCGCAAGGCGGAATTTGTGACCGATGCGGCCATGAAGTCGTGCAAAAAGAAAAAGAAGTCTGGTTCCTGAAGATCACCGAATATGCAGACAAATTACTTAAAGGACTAGATGAATTCGAATCTTCATCAAGGATTAAAACGGAACAGGAAAAATGGATTGGAAAATCTGATGGAGCATATATCTATTTTCCCATAGCAGAGTCTAAGGATTCGCTTCAAGTATTTACCACGAGACCAGATACTATCTATGGGGCAACTTTCATGGTTATCGCGCCTGAACATCCCATCGTTGAAAAGTATCACGAGAGAATCAAAAACATGGATGAGATCCATGAATATATTGAAAAATCAAGATTGAAGACCGAGTTTGAGAGAGTCCAGCTGGCAAAAGAAAAAACCGGAGTCAAAATCGAAGGTTTACATGCAATCAACCCGCTGAACCACAAATCAATCCCGATATTCATTGCTGATTACGTGATGATCATCTACGGAACCGGCGCCATCATGGCTGTTCCTGGACACGACGATAGGGATTATGAATTTGCCAAAAAATACCAACTCGAAATTGTCGAAGTCATTAAAGGCGGAGATTTATCCCAGGCTGCATTTACAGACACGGAGACTGGCATCCTCGTCAACAGTGATATACTCAATGGATTATCCGTTCCAAAGGCAAAGGAAAAGATCAATAGCTTTCTGGGAAAAAATCATCTAGGAAACAAAGCGATGCAATTCAAGATGAAAGACTGGGCGTTCAATCGGCAAAGGTATTGGGGAGAACCGATTCCTGTCATCTACTGCGAGGATTGTGGCGTCGTACCGGTCCCATATGAAGACCTGCCCGTGAAGCTGCCGATCATCGAGAAATTCATTCCGACCGATACCGGAGAAAGCCCGTTGGCGAATATTCCGGAATTTGTCAATTGCACATGTCCCAAATGCAACAAACCCGCCAAAAGGGAAACCGACACCATGCCGCAATGGGCAGGGTCAAGCTGGTATTTCCTCCGCTACATGGATCCTCATAACAAAGAAGTGTTTGCTTCCCCAAAGAAAATGGATTACTGGGGTCAGGTTGACTGGTACAACGGAGGCATGGAACATGTGACAAGACACCTGATCTATTCTAGGTTCTGGAATCAGTTTCTATTCGATATCGGGGAAGTCCCCAATCGCGAACCATACAAAAAAAGAACTGCACAAGGCTTGATTCTTGGAGCCGACAATGAAAAAATGTCTAAATCCAAAGGCAATGTCATCAACCCGATGGAAATCATCAACGAATTCGGTGCCGACACCCTGAGGGCCTATATTCTCTTCATCGGTGATTATGAGATGCCCACACCCTGGAATGAAAACGGAGTCAAAGGATGCCGGAGATTTCTCGACAAAGTCTGGCGACTTTTTCCCAAAGTAAACACAGATGCCTTTTATTCTGAAACCACTATGGGCCTCATCCACAAAACTATCAAAGGTGTCTCAGATGACATCGAGAATTTGAAATTCAATACGGCAATCGCAAAACTGATGACACTCACAAACGAATTCACACAAAAAGAAGTGATTACTCTTGCGGAGTTCGATACTTTATTGAAGCTTGTCTACCCGTTCGCGCCGCATATGGCGGAAGAGCTAAACTCGATGCTTGGCCATTCGGAAATGCTTGTTTATGCACCATGGCCCCAATACGATTCAAGCAAATTGATTGATGATATGATTGAAGTTGTGATAAGCATCAACGGAAAAGTAAAGGACAAGATGACAATTCCCAATAACCTTGAACCAAACACCATGGAAAAAATGGCAAGAGAGCTTCCAAAAATTCAAGAATTGCTATCAGGCAATAAGGTTCGCAAAGTAATCGTTGTTCCCAACAAATTAGTAAATATCGTCATATAAAAGAATAGCACCCATCAGGACGTAAATTTCTTGTGGGTGTTTTTTTATGCGAGAATACTATGGGCAAACAAACAAATCTGAAGTCAAAGTTATCAAGGCGATTTCGAACAACTTTTGCAACCGGTGTTTATCAGACAAATTTGTTATTGATGTCTATGGCCGTTTGAATTGTCCTGACTGCCATGCTGTTGAAGGGGAAACTCTCTTTCGAATCGAGCGACAAGTGGAAAACAGAGAACATGTCATGAAATTTCCTTTTGAACTTTCCCAAGAACAGAAAACGGGAAGCGAATTCGTATTGAGACTGATAAAAAACCATCAAAATGGCATCTTGCATGCAGTCTGTGGAGCCGGAAAAACCGAGATGACCTATGATGGGCTTCTCTATGCTCTCGGTCACGAGATGAGAATCTGTTTTGCTATTCCCCGGAAAGAAATCGTGATTGAACTGGCAAAAAGGTTCAAAACCTATTTTCCATCGACAATCATCAAAGCGATGCATCAAGATAACAAAGATGACGAAGGAGCACATTTGGTTATATCAACTGTCCATCAATTGATCAACTATTATCATGAGTTTGACCTAGTGATTCTTGACGAGGCTGATGCTTTTCCCTATGCTGGCAATGTCTATCTACAAAGACTTGTTCATAAGGCTTTAAGGGAAGACGGAATCCTGATCCAGATGTCCGCAACATTTGAGCATAATTTTGGTAGAATTGCTTCCGCGAATTATCACCTGTCTCCTTCACGTTTTCATAACGGCGATTTAGATGAACCGCAGTTTATCCAAGTCGAAGACATTCATACCATGTTAAATTCGCATAAAATTCCAAGAACAATAGGACAAATTCTTGACAGATGGGTTAATAATAATCTTGTTGTTTTTATGTTCGTACCAACGATATCGATTGGGCACAACTTGGCAAGAATCATGAAACAGTCAGGATATAGGTCAGAGAACATTTCCAGCAAATCATTGGACAAAGACATCCGTCTCAAGAATTTCCAACGTGGACAGACCGAAATTTTGATTACGACGACTATCCTTGAAAGAGGAGTTACATTCAAAAATGTTCAGGTGGGAGTTCTGTTTGCAGACGACCGAATCTTCACAAAATCGGTATTGATCCAGATTTGTGGACGGGTCGGAAGATTCAGAGACTATCCCAGCGGAGAAATCTGCTTTTTCTCCGAGTATGTGTCGAAAGCAATGATTGAGGCGAAAAAGGAGATCAGGAAGTTCAACAAGATGAAAAGAGAGAGATTATGAAGTGCCGATTCTGTGGAAAATCATACACTGCAAATCTCTCATTCTCAAGTCTTTTCAGAGAAGAGTGTGCATGCAAAAGATGCCAGAAGATACATAAAACAAATTTGCTTTTTGAATGCATTCCCTATCAGATGGGAATGATAGAATACTACTATTTTTACGATGCCGAATTTCCTAATACGATGGTGGATTCAGTTTATGGTGCTATGATTGACAAACCCCTTTATTTGGCGATTTCACAACAAAAAATATGTGAGTTGGTTTTATTCATTGAAGAAACAGAATTTCACAATTTTCCTAAGTGGAGTTTTATTCTTTTCTTATTTTTGAAGGTAATGTTTATTTCGAGTCGCAGATTTGATTTCGAAACATTTGTGATGCTATTTTGATTATTTCAAAAAAAAGGTCGCCATTATTTACTTCACTCTTCCAAGGTGTTATAATGAAATTGGATTTAATACAAAAAGGAGTGATGAGAATGAAACTCGATGTGAGAGGCAAAAGCGGTTTTGAAATA
>CAYWOK010000034.1:0-14909 GCA_964459895.1 uncultured Candidatus Izemoplasmatales bacterium | reverse complement strand
GTATTTCTGTCATACAATGTTTCGCCAAAATAGTCTTTCGGAGAAACGTCGTAAATCCCCGGAGCGAGTTGTCCATATGCATAATTGGCGCGGCCTTCATCTTGCCAGCCATCAAAGAACGCCCACATACGAATGACTTTTATCCCTATATCTGCGGCTTGCTTAACAACGTCATCAATCATGGCGTCGGACTTATAATGAAGATTATAGTTATTTGTACCTAAAAATCTGAAAGGAGTTTCGCTATCACCTTCATAGAAATATCCGCTTTCAGAAAACACAAAATTGGTTACTAAATTAGGCAAATCTTTGATTGTGTATAAAAGTTCGCCAACAATGCTTCCGATCATGATTTTGATAGTTACTGTGCCAGGTTTCATAGCCGTCATAAATCCTGCAGGAGATATGGCTGCCGCGCCTGTGCCGTTGATAATCGTCCATGAAACGTCTTCATAAGTTGCGTTGGCAGGAGACACCGCGTAATCTAGCTGATGTTCTTCAAATTCGTGAATATCTTCAGGTGCGATGACGGTTACCGAAGTTAAAGGTATGATTGCGGCAGTTATGGTAACTGATTTTTCCGCAGGCACACCATCAGATATGGCAACAATGGTGATTGTGCCCATTTGCGTTGGTGTGACTGTTCCTGATGAAGAAATTGTAGCGGTCCCGGTGCCGGAGATAACGCTCCAATAAACTGTGGGATCAGTAGCGTCAAGTGGCGTGATTTGTGCAATATAAATTCCTGTGTGATTCAATGCGATGCTTTCAGGTCCGCTGATAGTAACGGTTTCTACATCAATCTTCCCTGCGGAAATTGTGACAGTTTTTGTCGTGCTTACTTGATTGCTAGCCGTGGCTCTGACAATAACGGTTCCTATCGATACTCCAGTGAGAACCCCATATGAATTAATGGTGGCTTCTCCGGTTCCTACCTCAACTGTCCAGACTACACTTTGATCGGATGCGTTTTGAGGATAGACCGCTACTGAGTATGCCGATGTCGTTCCGGCCTGAACTCTGGTTGCGCCCGAAATTACAATGGCGACCACTGCTACTGCTGTGGAATTGGTTGTTGTTGTAATTCCAGTAGTCGAAGATTCGGTAGTGACATTCGTAGCATTTGTAGTGGTCATAGCAGTCGTAACATTTGTCCCGTCTGTCGTCGTAGCGACATTCGTAGCGTTAGTCGTAGTAGCAGTTGTGGTTACCAAAGTTGTCAATTTGCTACATGCGAACAACCCAAATGTAAATACCGAAAAAAACGTAACCAAAAAAATCTTTTTGAGGATATTTTTCATTTTCATATTCAAGATTGTTAATCTTGTCCCCTTTCGCTTTTCTAAAAAAATGTCATATTTCATTTTTATGCCTCACACCGTTTGTCTACAATGTGAGGCATAAGTGTCTTACAATGAAAATCTATTACTATTCAGAAGGAATTATTCCACTGAAGTGAGCTTCTACTACTTCAAAATTAACCGGAGCAGTAACCACATCTAAATCAAATAATAGTTCTAGAGATATCTTGCTTACTTTTAACTGATCTCTATCTTGAATGTCTATAACAATTGTTTCAACATCATCGGTTGTGAATGTATGGACATAGTCAACGTCCATATTAAACGCGTTTCCATAAGCCAATTTCACAGTTACTTTAGTGCCAATAGCGCCTTTTAATTGAATAGTCAAAGTATTCATGTAACGAATCTCTGAACTTGATGCAATGCTCACCAGATGGTTAGCAGCGTTATTTACCTGCACCGTAGCGACTGCGTGATTGTCTGCATATGCAACCGTCATAGTGTCGGTTTCGACATCTTCAATCATGACTAATGTATTTCCGCCTTCAATAAATCTTCCGAAGGAAATATCCATTTCTTTAATGGTTTCTGGTGTCGGCAAAATTGCTGTGAAAGCAACTGTAAATACTTTGATAGCGGCTCCCTCGGTTCCGGTTGGAATCGTGGCGTTAAACTGCCATGAAACAGTGCCACTTGTTCCAGAGGTGATTAAAGTTCTTGTCGTTGCTAAAATGAAGATTTCTTGGACTGTGCCGTCAAGAACGAATCTGCGTTGAGATTCATCTGCCCACGAGTCTCCCCAGTTTTGTTGAAGGTTGATTTCAAGTCCTGGAGTACCTTGGATTTTGACATAAATGCCATTCATTCCCGACCTGACTGCCAAATTGGCGCTTGATTTGGTGTATCCGTATTGTAGTTTGCTAAGAGTAGCATCAACAGTTGGTGTCCACAAACGATGTGCTGGCACCTCGCCATCGGCTGCAACTAAAACTTGTGTTCCGTTTTCAATATAGCTAGGTGCAGCTGTAAAGAGAACATTCGCACCACCAAGTGGAAGTCTTGTCACTGTAATTGGCGTTGGGTTGACATTCCCTGACAATTTAAAGTCGTAAATATAGTATTCAACAGCTAAATTGCCACCGGCATTTGGTTTTAATAAAATATAACGTGCTGCCCACATATTAGCTTCGGTCCGCATGGCTGCAGGAATGGTAACTGTCACAGTTTGATATATCGGATCAACCCCAACTGCAGGACGAGTAATCGTCACGTTGCCTACTGAAACATCACCCAAATAGACATCAAGTTTCGGATTTACAGTAAGATCTGGAGTCAATAGTTTTACTTTAAATGAAATTGTCGTTGCACGCGAAATATCTTCAAGAACATATGCGGGAATCGATTTCCAGTTTGTAACTGCGTCCGCAGTAGCAGATATTCTCAATACGTCGACTTGAACATCATCAATCGTATCTACTGCAGGTTCAGCGGTAACTCCAGTAACTTCCCAGTGAGCATTTTTAAGTGGAGTCAATAATACAGGTTCAGTCACAGGATTCGCATTCCCGAAGAATACTACTTGTTGAATTGTTAAGAATCCTTCATTACCGGATGCAGTATAATGTGGATCGACGAGGATTCGCAAATCTCTAGATTCGGTTTGCAATCTATAACGGTTGGAAATTCCGAACACAACCCATTGATTCGACGAAATTATTTCAATTTCGGTAACTTGATCATTAAACAGATTCAATCCACTATCAAAATCTCTCAATTGAACAGAAATAGTCGGATTTACTCCTTCAGTCTGAGTAGCGCCAGTAACTTTAATTGCAAAATATTGCATTCTGCTTAGATCGACACTACTAGGAATACTAAATTGAACTCCTGAAGACGAACGAGAAGCATCGGCTGTGAAAGAAATGTCATATACTTCTCTAGCGAATTCAACTGAGAGTCCTTCTAAGTCTGTCTGAAGTTCCCAAAGGCTCTCAATCGTAATTGTGTTTTCCGGAGTCGCAAGTAAATGCGTGGGTCTAGGTGTGCCCAGCAGGCGATCATCTGGATTGATAGTAACAATAACTTCTTCAGAGACGCCATCAGCAGTAGCCACAACAGTTACTGTTCCTGATGAAATCGGACTTAATACGCCTCCATTAGTAATAGTTGCACTGCCAGTTCCATCGACTACCGTCCAGGTTACAGTTCCATATTTTGCCCCAGCTGGCATTACTTCAGCAGTGTATGTTGGGTGATCTCCCGGAAGAATTGATACTTCTCCGCTGAGCACGATGCTGCTGACGGAAACAATCAGTTCAACTTCCAATTCGCCGTCAATATCATCAGCAGATGCTACTACTGTGACAAATCCGGCAGAAATTGGTGTCAAAACGCCTTCAGAGTTAATAGTTGCGCTACCAGTACCATCGACGACAGACCATACAACAGCGTCATAATCAGCATCAATTGGTAAAATAGTGGTAGTAAATGTTGGTGTATCTTCTAGTCTTACGATATCGTCTCCATTTACTGATACTTCAGCAACTGGAGTTGTGATTGTAACTGCTTTGGTAGCAATAACCGAGTCAACGGAAACACGAACAGTTACTGTTCCCGCAACAACCGGAGTCAAAACTCCCTCTTGAGTGATTGTAGCACTTCCAGTCCCTGCCAGAACTGCCCATATCACTTCTTCATAAGTTGCATTTTCAGGATTGACAGTGAATAAATAATCTCCATCTGATCCCAAATCTACAACTTCAGGGCCAGTAATTGCTGCCGAATCAACCGACTGAGTGATGGTCACTTCTATTGAACCATCAACACCTTTGACTGTAGCAACTACAGTGACCGTTCCAGGTGCGACTGCAGTCAAAATACCTGCACTTGTGATTGTGGCAGAGCCAGAATCTTCAACAACGCTCCATATAACATCTGTTGCAGAAGCGGCGTTTTCAGGCATATATAACGCGGTGTATGCTGCGCTATCTCCGACTTCCACGGAATCAGATCCAACTACATTTACCGAGTCAACGGGAATTGTGGTGGTTGTCGCTTCTGTGGTAGTAACAGTTGTAGGCATTGTCGTAATTACAGTAGTTGTAGCTGCAGCAGTTGTTGTTACAACAGTAGTCGTAGCATTAGTCGTCGCGCCAGTTGTAGTAACAGCTGTAGTCACAGCTGTTGTGCCGGTAGTAATGCCATTGCATGCTACAAACAAAAAGGTAAAGCAGCAAAATAAAGGCACAAGCAAGAAACAAAAGATCTTTCTTTTCATTTTATCCTCCTATGGATTTTTATTATGAGACGCAAATTACTTAACGCGTTACTTAAAAGTGCAATAGTATTTTATACTACTTTTTTTTTTTTGTCAATAACGTCAATAAAATTATCGAAAATATCCAAATAAGGAAAGTTAAATAAAAAAAACCTCGAAATTGTATGTACAAATCATATTGTACTTCGTTTCAAGGTGGATATATCATTTATCTTCTTCAACACAATTCCAGTTCTTTGCTAGGTTCATAGGCGCGAAGATGATTTTTGTCTATCAACAAATCGATTGCCTGTCATTTCGTCGCTGTTAAATCTTTTACTGAGTCGCGAATAACTAATCGACACCCTACCAATTGTCTCCCTGGACTGAAATTCGATTCATTGATTTTTTTGACGATAATATTTGCTGAAGCAATTCCCATGGCAATAAAATCAACTTCGACAGTCGTTATGCCGATTGTTGAATTATGAGGTTTTTCAAAATTATCAAATCCAACCACGGATATGTCATCCGGAACCGAATATTGCTTTTGATTTAACTTGATAATCAAGGAATTGGCTACTTCATCATTATTGCACACAAAGGCAGTAGGCATTTTTTCGGGTAGCTTCAAGTCAATATTTAAACCGTTATTGTCCCTATCCATCACTAAATATGATCTATTGTCTTCTGCGAGTTCGTTTTCATACAAACTCTTTAAATACCCCATGTAACGATCCATAATACTGCTAGTGGCTTTATAGTTTCCGACAAAGCCAATCTTAGTATGCCCTTTCTTTATCAAATAACTTGTTATCATGTAACTGCCATAAAAATTGTCTGCGACAATTGAAGTCATGGCTTCATAACTACCATAAAAATCCAACAGAACAAAAGGTGTGGTTTGAGTCGTAATCATATTAAGATATGGCTGTGACAATTGTCCGAGAATGATCAATCCATCAACTTTCGACTCTCTTAAAAATCTTGGTACTTCACAATCCAACTCAGCTTGTTTTGTCAAAACTTCCAAAAGTCCATAGTATCCGAAATTACTAAGTTTTTCGACAATTGTCTCATAAATTTGAAAGTATATGTCATAGCCTCGAACCAAGAATTTTTTGGAAACAAGTATTCCCACATTATTAACTTTTCCGTTCAGCAATTGTTTGGGAATCGGATTGTATACATAACCCATCTTTTCGGCTTGACTTTTGATTTTTTCTCGCAATTCTTGGCTTACACCATCTTTGTTTGCCAGGGCCTTTGAGACCGTGACCGTGCTTACAGCTAATTCCTTAGCAATGTCCTTCATAGTAATATTTTTAGATTTTTCCATCATATTTCTCACACCTCTGTTTCATAAGTCCATATAAAAGCCAACGATTATGTAAATGGTTACTAATTCCTATTGAATATACGATGTGCCCTAGCACAGAATTTCTATTTTAGTATTATACCCAAATCTACGATTGATGAGTATACAAAACAATATTAGAATAACCCGATGACCCCGCTTGATTAACGGCTTGTACCCGATACTCATATGATATTCCATCTTCGACAGAATTGTCAACAAAAAATGGCCCGTTCACGAAAGCATCGCATATTGAGTTTGCCACAACTTGCCATTGTGTTTCATCAACAGTTCTTCTCTCGATGATATAGGAAAACGATCCGGTCGCTCCTCGCCAAGTCAACTCCGCGTCTTCGATAGCGAATAAATACGGGGCATCAGGAATTTCGCTCTCATATTCGGGTATCCCACTTACCAAATGAGCATATTGGATGATTAAATTGACAATTGTAGTTTCACTATAATCGTCATTGATGCCAAATCCGGGATAATGGTAAGATCTTGTTGGCGAATCATTGTGGTAATAAAACCCGCCATTGACATTGCGGAAACGCAAGCTCCAAATCAAACTACCGCTGGTCCCGTTTGCAACAGACTCAATAATCATGGCCTCGATTTCCTGATTACTGACTAATCCGTACTCGCCGATAATGAATGGCTTGCGGCCAACAGATAATAACCTGTCCGCATCGGCTCTGGACGCAAAAGATCCAGTTCCATTGTTAGTATAGTAGTGAGCCGATACGATATCGATATTGGCGTTATTCAAGTCATAGGTTGTGACGGAGTCTCTTCCACTCATCAAAAGATGATTGGAATCGACGCTTTTTACATAAGCTGCCATTTCTCCAATCCAGGCATCAGGAGCGCTACGAAGCTCGTTTCCTAATTCCCAAGCTAAAATAGCTGGATCATCCTTATACTTGACCCCAGTAAAAGTGTTGGTACGATTCAATACATAGTAAATCAAATCTTTGAATCCTTGTTTGACAGTGGAATTGGTAAAAAATTGTGTTTTCGTTTTTCCATATAACTCGGAAAACTGTTTGACTCCTCCTACCCAATCCCATTCGTCGATAAAAGGTATGATTAAATAAATTCCATTCTCTCCAGCAAGCTGAATTGCTTTATCAAGGCAAACGAAGAGATCTTCGTTATAATCGCCAATTCCCATGATGTGGGCAAGCTGGTTTCCGCCCTCGGCAGGTCTGATTCCGCCTATTACGGACAAAGTGTATGTTCTAATTACTTTACCACCCATCATTTGCACCGACACGATTGCATCCTCTTGTTCCCAAGGGTCGACCATATGCCAATCTGGATCTTCGAGCATAAGCAAATTAGGGACATTGAAGGAAACAAAGCGAAACTCATCTTCGCCCAAAACTAATCTGTCCAAATCAACTTCAATGAATACCGGATCTGCAATGATTGAATACTCAACATTATCCGACGATTCCGAGTCAAGGAAATAAATTTGATCTCCAATTGCTTTTACCGAAATCAAATATAAACCTGGCGTCTCGATATTCAATTGATAATGGTTGTCAAAAACCTGGAAGCCTTCGCCGTCAACACTGATAATATAGTAGCTTGCGTTTGAAACCTCGCTCCAGGATACAACATTTCCGACAATGCCAAGATCACAGACAGTTGCTAGAACATTGGCTTCAACTTCATATATATAAGTGGCAATTTCCGAATTTTGAGAAGATATTCCGTTCCCTTTTGCATATATTTTAATATCATATATCCCCGGAACACCAATTTCAATATCATAACTTGCTTGCGAAACGGTAATTGGTTGTTTGTCATTAAATTGAACAACGTAACTAATAGCACCATTGACAGTGTCCCAAGACAATCTATTGCCAGTGAGGGCGATATTTTGTGGAGTTTCCAGCGCGACTGGATTCTCAGTCTGATTCACTTCATAATTAAAAACCAAACTATAACCGGAATCAAGATATGAAACATGATCACCGATAGCTTTAACCTTGATATTATGCATGCCGGGAGCAAGTTCAGAAACTAAGATTTGATTCGTCGAAGCAGAATATTCAATTCCGTTAATTAAAACTCTATAATAGTCGGCAAATTCAATTGCTGGCCAACATAAATAAGCCCCTTCCACGAAAAGCGTTGAAGGCGTTTGCAAAATAATCGGGGGTAATATCGTCAGATTCGTCGTCAAAGTTGTCGTCAGAATCGTGGTTGAATATATGTTTGTCGTTGAATAGGTTTCTGTAGAAGAAATGCTTGCAGAAGTAACGGCTGCACTCGTGGATAGAGTCGTTTGCGGCAGAAATGTAGATATCGTTTCGGTAGAAGATAAATATGAACATCCAAAAATAAAAAAAATTAGTAATAAAATCATAAACCGTAACTGTCTCATCTAAATATTCTCCATTTTTTATAGAGAATCAATAAACATTGACTCTCAATCTATCAATACAATATCAATCAATGGATATCTCTGCAAAACAAAAAAGAAAGACTGGCGAATTGTGCGTTGTTTTTATATTATTATACAATATCCCGAGATAAAGCAAGGAACATTATTAGAAAATTTCTCAAATATGATCATTGTCTTTTTTTATAGCCTCCATAAACGCGCCTTGCCCAGTACTTAACAAATACATTTTTGTCATGATTAATGATGATAAACTCAGTTTCCTCCTAGTTTTCACTCCCGAATAAATATTTTTTTTCTTGACATTGCAATTAAACGATTCAATTTGTCAGGCGCGCAATCATCCATTACTGATTAATTGTTGTGCTACTGAAAAATATAGATTTATCTTTTTTTGATTACCATTTTCGTATTTTGTTTTTATTTTAATGTGATATAATATTGATGTCAGATGACAGAATCCCCCTTGAAAGGATGTGCTTGATTATGGACCCGGTGCCGTTATGCAGTAGTAGCCCCAAATATAAAAAATCAGGCATAATGTGCCGTTTTCAAGGAGGAAAAAATGTTCACTTTATACAAAGAAAGCAATAACAAACTAGAAATTATCAAAGACCAAGAATCCATTTTGGAAAAAGTCGAAAAGAACATGTGGATCGATGTCGTCAATCCTTCCAAAGCGGAAATCAAGAAACTGGCGGATATCACCGGAATTACCTATGATTTCCTTGCTACCGCTCTTGACGAAGAAGAAAGTGCCCACTTGGACATCGACGAAGACGACACTTTGATCGTTCTTGACGTTCCATACATGGATGAACCTGAGAAAGAAAACGAAAAAGGGTTCTATGCCACCACCCCTTTTGTAATTGTCTACAATACAGATTATCTGGTTACACTCTGTACAAAAGAAACTGCTTTGCTTCAGTTGGTTCTCGCCAAAAACAAAAAAATTGAACCTCACAAACACGTTAGGCTGACTTTGCAAATTTTGTATAGACTAGCCACCATCTTCATCACCAGATTGAAAAAAATCGATTCCCAGACCAAGGAAGTCGAAAGAAGATTGCGTACTTCGATGAAAAACAAGGAATTGTTCGACCTAATGGAACTGAACAAATCCCTTGTGTTTTTTTCAACCGCCTTGAACGCAAACAAGATTGTGCTTTCCAAACTTACCCGTCAGGAAGAATACAAGAAATATGAAGATGATTATGAATTGATGGAAGATGTAACCATCGAGAACAACCAGGCAATTGAGATGTGCTCCATCTACCGTGACATCCTTGCAGGTATGATGGATGCTTTTGCTTCCGTCATTTCCAATAATCTAAACATCGTCATGAAAGCTTTGGCTGTCATCACGATTGTCTTGTCGATTCCGACTTTGGTTGCATCTATTTTTGGCATGAACTTCGGAGTCATTCCATTATTCGACAACCCATTCGGCTTTTGGATCATTATTGGAATGAGCTTTGTTATCGCTATGCTTGGCGCTGCAATGTTGTACTTATACACCAAGCGGATTAAATAGATTAAGATATCTTTCATAAAATAAAAAAGACTACAAACTGACAGGAAAATATCCTTTGTTGAGTCTTTTTTTGTTTGCATTTCATGATGTATATCTTATACCTAAATTTTGAAGCCGCCTTTTCCCTTGCCTTTTCCAGTTAGAGGATCTTCTTGGGGATTTTGCAGCGAGGAAGACAAATTATCCATGGATTGCGGCGTCATTTTGGTCATCTGTTTCATCATTTTCTGTTGTTTTTCCAACATGCCGATTAGACGGTTAACCTCCGTAGTGCTTCTTCCGGAGCCTTGTGCAACCCGGTTTCTTCTTGAGGAACTGCGTTCCAGAAGTTCTGGTTTTTTTCTTTCCTCGGGAGTCATCGATCTAATGATTGAATCAATATAAATGAGTTGCTTGTCATCAATTTTATCTGAATTAGCTAATTGAGACATTCCCGGGAGAAACTTCAGGATGCCCGATAAAGCCCCCAACCTTTTGATCATTTTCAGTTGCTTTAATAAATCGTTGAAATTGAAATTGCCAGACATCATCTTTTCCATCATTGACATCGCTTCGGATTCGTTCATTTCCTCTGTGGCTTTTTCGACCAAAGTCATGACATCGCCCATGCCAAGGATTCTAGAGGCCATCCGTTCGGGGTGGAAGATTTCGATATCATGGAGTTTCTCACCGGTACCGGCAAATTTAATCGGGACGCCGGTGACTTTGCGAACGGATAACGCTGCTCCGCCCCTGGTGTCTCCGTCAAGTTTAGTCAGGATGCATCCTGTCAAACCAAGGATCTCATGAAACGCCTTGGCGACATTCACTGCGTCTTGTCCGGTCATGGCATCGACGGTCAAGAGAATTTCTTCTGGTTTGACAATTTTCTTGATATCAACGAGCTCATCCATCAATGTTTCATTGACATGAAGTCTACCTGCGGTATCAATAATCACCAAATCAAAGCCTTCCGCTTTCGCGTGTTTCAAAGCTTCGGAAACAATTATTTGAGGCTTGATCTTGTCTCCCATTTCAAACACAGGGATATCTAATTGAGCCCCAACGGTTTTCAACTGTTCAATGGCTGCCGGACGGTAAATATCCGCAGCGACAAGCAGCGGTTTCTTGGTATGATTTTTTCTCAAAAGGTTGGCGAGTTTTCCAGCGGTTGTCGTTTTTCCCGTACCTTGGAGTCCAACCATCATGATGGTGGTGATCCCTGCGTCTTTGAAATTGACGGACACCGCATCGGAGCCCATCAGTTTGACTAATTCATCATTGACTACTTTTACGACTTGTTGGCCGGGATTCAAACCTTTGATGATTTTCTCACCGAAAGCAAGTTCCTTGATCTCGTCGGTAAATTCCTTGACTACTTTGTAATTGACATCAGCTTCAAGCAAGGATAATCTAACCTCGCGGAGCATTTCCTCGATGTCGGTTTCAGTCAGTCGGGCTTTTCCTGTCAGGCGCCTGAACGCCATTTGGAAGCGACTTGTCAGATTTTCAAATGCCATAGCTTCACTCAGCCTTTTCCATTTCCGCTAACAAGGCGAGCAATTCGCCTTTCTTTGTTTCGCGGTTCACTTGTTTGTAGATATTTTGTCGTATCTCTTTCTTGGCAAGAATAGCTAGTTTTTCTTCATAATATTCCAAGATACCGATCACGTTTTTTATTTGATCATGGACGGCGTTTCGGCTAACATCCATGATTTTGGCAATCTCGGACAAAGAATAGTCGTCAAAATAGTAATAAGTGTAATAGGCTCTTTGTTTGTCTGTCAGCAATGTTCCATAGAGATCGTATAGCTTGTTGAATCTGATTTTTTCCTGCAACTGTTCCATAATCTTTTCTCCTACTCAAAAAAGTCTGCGAATAATCCGTATATGTAATTTTCAATATCGAAATAATCAAGATCGGTGATTAATTCTCCCAATCCAACAAAGGAAATGGGGATTCCCAACTCCTGCCTGATCGCCAGGACAATTCCGCCTTTGGCGGTACCGTCAAGTTTGGTCAGGATGATTCCCGAGACATCAGTGACTTCATGAAATACCTTGGCTTGGTTGAGCCCGTTTTGTCCGGTAGTGGCATCAATCACGAGATATGTCTCATAGAAAGTATCTGGGAGTTCCCTTTTGATCGTGCGGTTCATTTTGTCGAGCTCTTTCATCAGGTTGACTTTGTTTTGTAACCTTCCGGCAGTATCTATCAGTAAGACATCGGTATTTGTCCTTCTTGCTTCTCTGATTGCATCAAAGATGACGCTTGAGGGATCGCTTCCGGGGGCTTTGGCGATGACGGGGCAGCTTACTCTTTCACCCCAGATTTTCAATTGGTTGATGGCTCCGGCTCTGAAGGTATCGCCTGCGGCCATCATTACCGATTTGCCTTCAGATTTGATCTTGTATGCCATTTTGCCGATCGACGTGGTTTTTCCGGTGCCGTTTACTCCTACAAAAAGAAGCACAGTTAGGCCGAATTCGTTATACCTGATGTTCGTGGACAAGATTTCGTTTTTCAGATAAAGCTCAAACATTTTGTCGACAATCAGATTTTCAAGTTGTTTCGGATCTTCGATTTTTTGTTTTTTGACTTCTTCTCTCAATGAACGGATGAAGCTGACAACAGTATCGACACCGATGTCGGCCATGATGAAGATTTCTTCAAGTTTGTCGAACAGCGTTTCATCGATTTTTTTAGATTTTAGAAGTATGTCTTTCAGGGATGACAAAGCTCCGATTCTGGTTTTTGCCATGCCTAGTTTGAATTTTTCGCGTTGGAGTTTATTGTCTTTGTTATTGAAAAGTTTTTGAAATATTCCCATAACCGGCTTCACCTCGTCTACTTAAAGTATTATAACATATTTCTCAAAACTTGGGACAAGATATTGACCCAAAAAAATATCCGCTCTTTAATAAAGGGCGGACGATTTTACTATGCAAAAGGTAGATTAATTCTATTTAATGTTCTTGGTAACCACATTTTTCTGTATCAAGACAGATGATGTCACCTGTAGCGGTTTTTACGAGTGGTTTGTGGCAATTCGGGCATTTTTTTCCAATCGCTTCATAAGGTGCGATATATTTGCATTTCGGATAATTGCTGCAGCCATAAAAAACATTGCCCTTGTTTTTGCCTTTTGAGGCCATCCGTTCCACCAAAGTGCCTTTTTTGCATGTGGGACAAGCAATATGGGTGTTGATTGTTTTCGGTCTTTCGGTTTCACCTGGTTTGGGTTTGATGTATTTGCATTTGGGAAAATTCCCGCAGGCTTCAAAATCACCGAATTTCCCGTGTCTGTGAACCATAGGTGATCCGCATTTCGGACATGTTTCCCCGGTTTCTGTCGGTTTGACTTTTTTCATCACCTGAAAAGCGTTATCGACAAGGGGCATGAAGTAATTATAGAAATGCCTCAATGTGTCAAGTTGGAGTTTGTCTCCTGAGGCGATTTCATCCAATGTTTCTTCCATTTTTCTCGAGAAGTCGGCGCTGACCAGTTCTTTGAAGTATTGGTCAAGTTTGTCGATAGTCATTTTGCCCTGTTCTGTCGGAATGAACTTTTTTTCCGTCAAAGTGACATATTTTCTGACTTTGATTAATTGAATCGTCTGAGCGTATGTTGATGGTCTGCCAATTCCCAAGTCTTCCATTTCTTTGATGAGTTTGGCTTCAGTGTATCTGGCTGGAGGCGTGGTAAATAATTGTTTTTTGCTTATTTCGTCAGCCAAGACAATATCTTTTTCGGCAAGAGGCGGTAATTTTGCTTTTTCTTCGCCATTGTCGTATTTGCCATAGATTACAAGATATCCGTCAAAGATTGGCTTGACTCCCGTTGCTTTAAAAATGGCATCGTTGTTGGAAAGTTCTACGGTCGTGACTTCGCTGATGGAAGCTTTCATCAGCGAGGCGATGGCTCTCGAATAGATCAGTTTATAAAGTTTCATCTCATCGGTTGAGAGAAAATGTTTGATTTTTTCCGGAGTTCTTTGGCAATCCGTCGGGCGGATCGCTTCATGGGCGTCCTGGATCTTGTTTTTTGATTGCGCATGTTTTGGATGCCCAAGGTAATCTTTTCCAAATGTTTCCAGGATATGATTCTGAACACGATGGATAAAACCGGAAGAAAGCCTGATCGAATCGGTACGCATATAGGAAATCAAGCCGACTGACTCATTGCCAAGACTGATGCCTTCATATAATCTTTGTGCTATCTGCATGGTTTTTGAAGGAGAAAATCCCAGTCTTGTGGATGCTTCCTGTTGCATGGTCGAAGTAATGAACGGCGGTTTGCTGGGGGTGCTTTTTTCCTTGACGTCGACAGAAGAAACTATGAATTGCTTGGCAAGTGATGATAGGATTTCATCGGCTTTTTGGGAATTGGGAATCTTGGCGACTTTGCCTTTCCATTTGGCGAGTTTTGCTTCGAAATCAGCGAACTTGGCTGCGATTTCATAGTATTCCTCGATTGTGAAGGCGTCGATTTCCTTTTCCTTGTCGACAATCAGTTTCAGGGTAGCGCTTTGAACGCGACCTGCTGATTTCGATTTGATTTTGCTTTGCATAAGTTTGCTTAGTTTGAATCCGATGATCCTGTCCAAAATTCTTCTGGTTTCCTGGGATGATACCAACCGCATGTCAATATCGGATGGATGTTCAAAAGCTTCCAGGATCGCCTGCTTGGTGATTTCATTGAAAACAACCCGTTTGACGGGTCTGTCTTTGATTTCCAATGTTTCCAGCAAATGCCAGCTGATCGCTTCACCTTCCCGGTCGGGATCGGTGGCGAGAAATACTTCTGTGCATTTCTTAAGTGCCGAGTTTAGTTCTTTGACGATGTCTTTCTTATCCGGTAAAACTTTATACTCCGGTTTGAAATCATTCTCGACATCGATTCCCAGTCCTCCGGGACCGGATATTGCCAGATCTCGGATGTGCCCTTTGGATGATCTTACTTTATATTCCGAACCGAGATACTGTTCGATTGTCCTTGATTTCGAAGGGGATTCGACAATTACTAATTTATCTGCCATCGATATTACCTCTTTTCATGTTTATT